>JAATGF010000068.1 GCA_015654795.1 Bacteroidales bacterium | reverse complement strand
TCACCTTATCTTGAAACCATATTTTACAGGGCTACCCAGTAGAGAACTTACGCTTACAACCCACAACTCCATTCCCTTATTTGCGGGCGGATTGTTTTCTGATGGGACTTCATAAATAAGGGAATAAGGTTTTATTATGTTATTTATTTCATTTCTACTAAGAGGTTTTTTTTTGAAAATAAGGTTTTTGATGGCATTGTATTCGGATTAATCTAATGATTTGATGTTTATTCCCTTTGTATATCCGCTAATTTAATAGAAACACGATTTAAAACGGGGATTCCTCCGATGGATCGGAGCAGGCTATCTGACCTTTAAAAAACAAATTGTTCACATGTGAAATGGTCATGATTTGTGTATAAAGAGTAGGTTGCAAACGAGGGGGAGTGGGGGAAAATTGTCATACACCCTCCCATTAGGAATGGGACAGCTGATTATCTGAATCGCTTAGTCTATAAAAGCGTCATCCGTTGAGTTTTTACAAATTCAACGGATGATTCTTTAACCTGTTTTGATAGATATTTCTTTATTCTAATTCCAAGCGGAAGAGTCGTTTAACGGACCAATACTGGGGAGGAGGTATTACTTAGTTTCCCATCTCGGCAAGGAATTTTATTCTTACCATCCTTATCTCGTCAACTTCGTAGTCGTCGCCAAATTCGGCGATTGCTTCTTCCAGCGAGTCGGTCTCGGCATCTTCTCTGAAATAGCGGAAGATGTCTTCAACCTGATCTTCATCCATCACATCTTCGATATAATAATCGATATTTATTTTTGTGCCTGAATTGACAATGGCTTCAAGTTCAGTCAGTAAATCGTCGAGACTCATCCCTTTGGCTTCGGCAATCTCGTTAAGCGCCAATTTACGGTCGATGTTTTGAATAATATAAACCTTGTTTTTTGATTTATTGGCGACAGACCGAACGACCATGTCCTGGGCCCGTTCAATCCCTTTCTCTTCGACATACCGTTTGATCAATTCTACAAATGCCTTTCCATATCGCTGTGCTTTTCCCTGACCTACGCCGATAATACCCTGAAGTTCTTCGAGTGTTGTAGGATACTGGATTGACATATCAGACAATGACGGATCCTGGAATATAACGAAAGGCGGCAAGTGTTGTTTGGCTGCTACTTTCTTCCGAAGATCTTTCAAAATTGCAAATAATTCAGGATCACCTGCTGCTGCGCCTCCTTGCGGGACTTCATCGCTTTCCTCTTCTGATTCGTAGTCGTGGTTTTTAACAATCATGAATGAACGGGGATGGGCTAAGAATTCTCTGCCGGAATCATTAAGTTTTAAAACCCCGTAGTTTTCGATGTCTTTATGCAGGAATCCTGCAATAATACTTTGTCTGAAGACAGCATTCCAAATTTTGTCATCATATTCATCACCTTCTCCAAAAATATCAAGCGTATCATGCGAGAATGATTTGACTGTAGCATTTTCGACGCCCATTAAAATATTAACAAGCTGCTCCGCCTTACACTGTTCCTTAACTTCTATTACTGCTTTTAAGGCTGTTATTATAAGTTCTTTACCTTCGATTTGCTCTTTCGGGTTCAAACAGTTATCGCAGAGGCCACAATTTTCAGTTTCGTATTTTTCACCAAAGTAGTGCAGAAGTATTGTGCGCCGGCAAAGTGATGATTCGGCAAAAGCTACAGTATCCAATAACAGTTGCTGCCCGATTTCCTGCTCCGCCACAGGTTTTCCCTGCATGAATTTTTCGAGTTTCTGTATATCCTTATAACTATAAAAGGTAATACATTTTCCTTCGCCTCCGTCGCGTCCCGCACGGCCTGTTTCCTGGTAGTAGCCTTCGAGTGATTTGGGAATGTCGTAATGAATCACGAAACGAACATCTGGTTTGTCGATTCCCATTCCGAAAGCGATAGTGGCAACTATTACATCCGATTCTTCCATCAGGAATTTATCCTGGTTGGCCGAACGTGTGGCCGAATCCATACCGGCGTGGTAGGCGAGTGCTTTTATTCCATTAACCTGAAGTAATTCGGCAATCTCTTCCACTTTTTTGCGGCTAAGACAATAAATAATCCCTGATTTGCCCGGATTACTTTTTATCATTCGTATTATTTGGTCTTTGGCTTTATTCTTCGGGCGTATTTCGTAATAGAGGTTTGGTCTGTTAAAGGATGATTTAAATACGTTGGCGTTCTGCATTCCGAGGTTTTTCTGGATATCGTGCTGAACTTTGGGCGTCGCAGTTGCGGTTAGCGCCATGATTGGAGCCTGCCCAATTTCATTGACAATTGGTCGGATTCTCCGGTACTCCGGACGGAAATCGTGACCCCACTCCGATATACAATGAGCCTCGTCAATTGCATAGAACGAAATCTGAATTCCTTTCAGAAAGTCGATGTTTTCCAATTTTGTCAGTGATTCGGGGGCAACATACAGAAGTTTGGTGTGTCCTCTTGAGATATCCTCTTTTACCTTTTGAATGGCTGTTTTTGTGAGCGACGAATTGAGAAAATGGGCAACTCCGTCTTCAGTACTGAAACTTCTTATAGCGTCAACCTGGTTTTTCATTAAAGCAATAAGAGGGGATATTACAATTGCCGTACCTTCCTGCATCAGAGCCGGTAACTGGTAGCAAAGTGACTTACCACCCCCCGTAGGCATCAACACAAAAGTGTCGTTTCCATCTAATATACTGTTAATTACTTCTTCCTGTTGTCCCTTGAACCGATCAAAGCCAAAGTACTTTTGAAGCTGGGTGTTAAGTGAAGTTCTATCCCTCATAATTGTTCGTCAAAGTAGATTCTTATTAATTTGTTTTGCTACGACTAAGTTATCAAATATATTGCACGCAACAAAAACTTAATTCGATATCACAAAAATTTAACATTGGATGGTTTTAGAAAGGTTTTTCCTGAAGTTAATGGGGCAAAGAATCGTATATTTGCCACGGAATTCTTTAAATGAATCTATTCTGTCAAAATCTTTAAAATTCGGTAAATGTCCATAAAGGGAATACTTACAGCAAAAGAGAAAAAAGTAAAGAAGGAGAAAAAAAATAACGAAGAGATGTCTTTTCTCGAGCATCTTGAAGAATTGCGCTGGCATCTTGTTCGGGCATCTGCCGCAATTGTAATTGCGGCCGTCGTTGTTTTTATCAATGTGAGATTTATCATGGATAAAGTACTTTTCGCCCCCAAGTATCCCGAATTTCCTACAAACAGAGCTTTTGCCTGGTTGGCTCAGCAGCTTAATTCTCCTGATTTAGCGATTAATACACAGCCATTTACTATTATCAACTACGACATGGCTGGTCAGTTTTCAACGAATCTGAGCATTGCCTTTATTGGTGGGATAATAATATCAATTCCTTATATTTTCTGGGAGTTCTGGCGTTTTATAAAACCTGCGCTTTATGAGAAAGAGCGAAAACATGCCACTGGCGCGGTTTTTTACAGCACATCTTTATTTTTGCTGGGCATTCTTTTCGGCTATTATCTGATTGTTCCGCTTTCGACCCATTTTTTTGGTTCGTATCGCATAAGTGATGAAGTTGTGAACCAAATCAACCTGAACTCATACATTAGTTCTGTAACCACCATAATTTTGGGTAGCGGAATTGTTTTTGAACTTCCAATAATTATTTATTTTCTAAGTAAGGTTGGATTAGTCAGCTCAGGTTTTCTTATCAGCTATCGGAGGCATGCTTACGTGCTTTTGCTTTTGCTGGCAGCGATCATTACCCCACCCGATGTTTTTAGTATGTTATTGGTGTCGGGTCCTCTGATTTTACTTTATGAATTGGGTGTTATCCTTGCAAAAGGAATCGAAAAAAAGCGGGGCGACGAGGAATTTCTTGAAGCTTAACAGGTTATAATTTTATTCTGAAATGAAGTTAAGAGCTGAAAATTTAGTCAAAAAATATCGGAGCAGAACAGTTGTAAAAGATGTTTCGCTCGAACTGGAGCAAGGCGAGATAGTAGGTTTACTTGGTCCTAACGGTGCAGGGAAAACCACCTCCTTTTATATGATTGTTGGATTGATAAAGGTAAATGGAGGTCAGATTTTCCTCGACGACACCGATATCACTACTTTCCCTGTATATAAAAGGGCGCAGTTGGGGATTGGTTATCTTGCCCAGGAAGCATCGATCTTCAGGGGGATGAGCGTTGAAGACAATATTCGTTCAATTTTGGAGATGACCAAATTTTCGAAAGAGTATCAGCACGAAAAACTCGAATCGTTACTTGACGAGTTTGGCCTTCAGCGTGTGCGGAAAAGTAAGGGGATTCAGTTGTCGGGAGGTGAGCGTCGGCGTACCGAAATCGCCCGCTGCCTTGCTATCAATCCCGCATTTATTCTTCTCGACGAACCATTTGCAGGCGTTGATCCGATCGCGGTGGAGGACATTCAGCAGATTGTATTCAGATTAAAGGACAAAAATATTGGAATTCTCATCACAGACCATAACGTTCACGAGACACTTTCGATCACCGACCGCTCTTATTTATTATATGACGGAAGGATTTTAAATAGTGGAACAGCCGAAGAACTTGCTGCTGATGACGAAGTTAGAAGGTTATATCTGGGACAAAATTTCGAACTGCGCCGACCTGTTGTTCAGAAGCCGGATTTGCAAAATGACACCACGGCTGAATAATTTCGGTTTAATTTTTTCGCAGGTTATCAAAGTTAAAAAAATAACTATATTTGCAGCGCTTAAAAATGCGGATGTGGCGTAATTGGTAGCCGCGCCAGACTTAGGATCTGGTGCCGAGAGGCGTGGGGGTTCGAGTCCCTTCATCCGCACAGAAAATCCATTAAACCGTCTTTTTCCCTAATGGAAATAGGGCGGTTTTTTTATTTTAAAATCCCGGTAAAGCTTTCGTTATAACTGAAAGTATTTAGGATCGTAAAGAAGAAAATTATGAAAATTTCGAAGACAAGTATTGATGATTTGAATTTAGTTGTCAAAATTATTATTGAAAAACAAGACTATGAGGCAACGGTAAATGAAACATTGAAAGAATACCGCAAAAAGGCCAGTATGCCGGGATTCCGTAAAGGAATGGTTCCTGCGGGTCTGATCAAAAAGATGCACGGAAAGGCTGCATTGGCTGAGGAAGTGAATAAATTGCTGAGTCGTGAACTCACTAAATATATTGCGGATGAGAAACTTGAGATTCTTGGCGAACCGCTTCCTTCCTTAACTGAGAAGGCAATCATTAATTTTGATAGTGATGCTGATTTTGAATTTGCGTTTGATCTTGGCTTAAGTCCTGAAATTAATCTTGATTTCGAGAAAATCGGGAAATTACCCTATTATGAAATCACAGTTGATGATCAGTTAATTGACAACCAGATTGAAGGATATGCCAATCGTTTCGGTGAGAACATACCTGCTGAAGTTGTTGGTGAAAAAGAAACCATGCTTGGAGACTTTGCACAGTTAGATTCCGAAGGGAATGTGGTTGAAGGAGGCATTTCTCCAAAAAATGTTCAGATTGCTGTTGAACTAATCAAAGACGAGGCAATTCAAAAACTCTTCATTGGAGCGAAGGTTGGCGATGTTCTGAAATTTAATCCGAAAGTTGCATTTGCAGACGATCATGAAGTTACGCACTTGTTGAAAGTGAAACATGACGAGATTGAATCTGTTAATTGTGATTTTAACTTTACGATCAATACGATTAACACTTTTATCGCTGCCCCGATTGATGAAGCTCTGATCAAAAAAATCTATGGCGACGAAACTGAAGTGAAGACCGTTGAGGACTTGCGCGAAAAGATACATACCGAATTAAAATCGAATCTTTTATATTCAAGTAATTATCGGTTTTTGATCGATGCAAAAGAAGCTTTGACCAGTGCTGCAGCTCTTAAATTACCGGAGGAATTTCTGAAGAGATGGCTTCTGGAAACCAATGAAAAGGTGACAGCAGAGCAAATCGAAGAAGAATTTGGCACTTTCCGCAAAGATCTCGATTGGACGTTGATTAGAACTAAATTGGCTAAAGATAATGAGATAAGGGTTCAGGAGTCGGATATCGCAGCTATGGCACGCGAAATGGCTCAGATGCAATTTGCTCAGTACGGGATGTCGAATGTTCCTGAGGAATATCTCGACAACTATGCCAACTCCATCCTTCAGAACAAGGAACAGAAACAGAAGATGGCTGAGAAGAAAATTGAAGACAAAGTTCTCGAGGTTATAAAAGAAAAATCTGGTCTTGTTTTTAAACAAGTTTCTCAAAAGGAATTTGATGATTTGTTTGAAAAATAAACTCAGATAATAGTAATCACAGTATTTTTATAACTTTGTGGGGCAATTCGTTTATCGGGAAGTAGAAACCCGGATTACCGAATTGTTCTTGCAAAGTTTTTCATTTTTAAAGGATTTTATTATGAACGCGCAAAATGACGAATTCCGCAAATACGCGACGAAGCATTTAGGCATCAGCAGTCTGAGTCTGCACAAATATGAATCTGTCTATGCAAATGCTTATATATCACCAACTATTATCGAAGAGCGGCAAATGAATGTTGCCCAGATGGATGTATTCTCACGTTTAATGATGGATCGCATCATTTTCCTGGGTATCGCCATCGATGATTATGTTGCCAATATTATTCAGGCTCAATTGTTGTTTCTCGAATCAGCCGATCCGGGGAAAGATATCCAGATCTATTTTAATTCTCCTGGCGGGTCTGTTCATGCAGGACTTGGGATCTATGATACAATGCAATATATCAATTGTGATGTGGCCACAATCTGTACTGGAATGGCAGCTTCAATGGCAGCCGTGCTGATGACCGCCGGAACCACGGGGAAGCGGTCGGCATTGAAACATTCAAGGATTATGATTCACCAGCCTATGGGAGGAGCTCAAGGTCAGGCGTCAGATATTCAGATTGTTGCAAAGGAAATTGCAAAATTGAAAACTGAATTATACCAGATTATCGCAACACATTCGGGGCAGACAATCGAAAAGGTTGAACTGGATTCGGATCGCGATTACTGGATGACATCGCAGGAAGCAAAGGATTACGGAATGATTGATGATATCCTGATCCGTGTAAAAAAATAATTGGGGCATTTGTTCCCGGTCAGTAACCCTTATTTTGTATAATGAAGAAAATGGATAAATGTTCGTTTTGTGGCAGGGATAAAAAGGATGTTCAGATCCTGATTGCCGGTATGGAAGGTCACATTTGTGAAAACTGTATCGAGCAGGCCCATGCTATAATCGAAGAAGAATTTAAGAAGAATAAAAATTTCGATCTTGCCGGTGTTGAGTTGAAGAAACCTAAAGAAATTAAGGCTTTTCTTGACCAATATGTTATTGGACAGGACGATGCAAAGAAAGTTTTATCCGTTGCCGTTTACAACCATTACAAACGGTTGAATCAGCATGCTGATGATGAGGGGACAGAGATTGAAAAATCAAATATTATTTTAGTTGGTCCTACCGGAACTGGTAAAACATTATTGGCTAAGACGATAGCACGAATGTTGCACGTACCGTTCACAATTGTAGATGCAACGGTATTGACTGAAGCTGGTTATGTGGGCGAAGATATCGAAAGTTTGCTTACCCGCCTTCTTCAGGCTGCCGATTATAATGTTGAGGCTGCCGAACGTGGTATTGTTTTTATTGATGAGATTGACAAAATTGCGCGTAAAGGTGATAACCCGTCCATCACTCGTGATGTTTCCGGCGAAGGTGTTCAGCAAGGTTTGCTCAAACTACTCGAAGGCGCGATAGTTAATGTTCCTCCTCAGGGCGGACGCAAGCATCCTGAGCAGAAAATGATTCCGGTCGATACAAAGAATATTTTGTTTATTTGCGGCGGTGCCTTCGAAGGAATTGATCGGAAAATTGGCCAGCGCCTAAACACAAAAGTAGTAGGTTATAAAGCCGGTCTTGATAGTGGCGTTGTCGATCGTAATAACTTACTTCAGTATGTTTCTCCGCAAGATCTTCGTTCATTTGGGCTTATTCCCGAAATCGTAGGTCGTTTACCGATTCTTACCTATCTTGTTCCCCTTGAAAGAAATGCGTTAAGACGGATTCTGACGGAGCCAAAGAATTCAATCATTAAGCAATATCAGAAATTGTTTAAAATGGATGGGATCAAAATCACATTCCTCGAAGATGCACTTTATCTAATTGTAGATAAAGCGATTGAATTTAAACTTGGTGCGCGTGGTTTGCGGGCTATTTGCGAAACAGTAATTATGGATGTGATGTTCGAAATGCCTTCAGGGTCTACTACTGAAGTAGTGATTACTCCTGAATTTGCATTGGAAAAGATCGATAAGTTGAGTGCAATCAGGTTAAAGGCCAGTTAAATCCATTATAATCATAAAAAAAGCAGGTGTCTCAAAGGTGAGGCACCTTTTTTATTGATTAAAAAATCTTGAAATGTAATTTGAATTTTCAAACAGCAGCAAGCCTATATTATGATTATATTGCCATTGGGGTCTGGTAATGACCATCTTTGTATTTCCTATAAAAACAAATTTTGAAGAGGTTATCCCTTTCCTTACACCAACTCGATACAAAAAAAGAGACTATCTCAAATAAACGAGATAGTCTCTTTTTTATGAAGATCCGAATTTTTACTCCGGCATTTTATATACGATTGAATTAATGGCCATTCCGGCACCAACGGAAGTGAAAATGATTACGTCACCCTTTTTAATTTGATGATCTTCCATTTTGTCTTTCAGAATAAGATCAAGGAGCGTTGGAACCGTGGCAGTGGATGAATTGCCAAAACGCTGTATGGTCATTGGCATCACGTTTTTATCGTATTCGCGCTTGCCATAAAGCCTGAACACCCGACTCAAAATTGCTTCATCCATCTTTTCATTGGCCTGATGAATCAAAACTTTACGAACTTCATCGAGATTGAGACCTGCTTTTTCCAGACTATCCTTCACGACTCCGGGAACACAGCTTAAAGCATAAGCATATACTTTCGCGCCAAGCATTCTGAGGTACTTTTGATCTGCGGGGATATTGGGATTTAGCGAACTTCCCATTCTGAGCATATTGTGGTCAAAATCAGAGCGACTGGAATGAGATAGAATTCCAACAGGGGTCTCACTTTCAAAAGCTTCCACAATAACGGCGCCTGCACCATCTGAGAAAATCATCCGGTCCCGGTCGTAGGGGTCTGCTACTCTTGATAAAACATCTGCTCCGACTACCAATCCACGTTTAAAAGTACCACTTTTAATATAGGCGTCAGCAATGATCATCGAAGTGGTCCATCCAGGACAACCGGAAGTAACATCGTTTGTAAGTATGGCTGGATTATTAATTCCAAGTTTTGCTTTTACACGATTGGCTAATGAAGGCATTTGGTCAGGAATAATATTCCCATAAACTACATCTCCGAAATTGTGAGCGACAAGAATAAATTCAAATGATTCCGGGTCAATTCCCGATGTTTCGATGGCTGCGCGCGCTGCAAATGTTGCCAGATCACTTGTCACCTGATCATCTTCAGCATATCTGCGTTCTTCGATATTTGTAATTTCAAAAAATTTACGAATGATCTCCGAATTTGGGGTCTCAAATCTTTTATTAGTTGTCTGATCGAAAAATTCGGCATCCAGAAAAAAATCGTTCGGGATTATTCTGCCCGGGATATAGGATCCGGTGCCAACAATAACAGTGTAAACTTTTTTATTCATATCAATTAATTATTCGTAAGCGTTTCATTAATAATTTTTTCCAGCCGAAATGTATTCCCGTCATAAACTCCGTACGTGCATCCGCTAAACCAATCACCCAAAATGATCATCCTGCTGTTTTCGGTTAACGGAAAGTCAAGAGCGATGTGGCGGTGTCCTACTACAAAATAGTCAAAATGTTCTTCCTGTAATTTTTTACGAGCAAATATAATCTGATGTTCACGTTCTTCGCCCAAAAAACCTGCTCCCGCGATGCCTCTGGCCAACCGACTGTTTTTCGACCAATAGTGTGCTAACCGAAAGGATAAATCGGGATGGATTTTGGCAAATGCCCATTGTGCAAGCTTATTATGGAAAAATTTTGTTAGCAACTGGTATTTAAAGTCTGTTTTTCCAAGGTCATCTCCATGGGCAAGAAAGAATTTTTTTCCAAAGAGGACCGTCTCCATTGGTTCGCGATGGATTATCATTCCCGTTTCGCGGGGGAGGTAATCGAAAACCCAGATATCATGATTCCCTGTGAAAAAGTGAACAGGTATTCCACTATCACAAATCCCGGCAAGCGCTCCAAGTACGCGAACAAATCCCTGAGGTGCAACCTTCCGATATTCGAACCAGAAATCGAAGATATCGCCAAGAAGAAATATTACTGCGGCGTCCTTTTTTATCTGGTGTAACCAGTTCACAAACAGTAATTCTCTTTCGCGATTATGCTTCAATGCCGGAGATCCAAGATGAACATCAGAAGCAAAATATATTTTTTTCGACAGGTCCAAACCTTTTTATTAACTAAATTGTAATGCTTCTTATAATTATCGGCAAAGATAGACCTAAAAAGCAATTATTCAAGATTCCGAATAGTTTGTATGCTATTTTTAGCAATAGTAATGAATTAACATTGATATGACTCAATGCTTGTTGTTTATAATGCAAAGTCAATGAGCTATTTGAAAATTTTACTTAATGTTTGATTTAATGCAGGTCCTTTCAGATTTCTGCCTATGATATTACCTTCTTTGTCCAACAGATAATTAAATGGCAATTCCTGAATATTATAATTAGTTACAGCCTGAAAACTCCCTTTCATATCGCCCACATTAATACAGCTTAGATTATCGCTTGCAATTGCGTCCATCCATGCAGCTCTGTCATTATCAACGCTAACCATGAATATCTCGAATCCGCGGTTTTTAAATTTATTATAAATCTCTGAAAGTACAGGATTTACTATTCGCGATGCCCGATCCTTTGCTGACCAGAAATGGACTAAAACATATTTGCCCTGAAGCGACCACAGGCTTCTTTCTCGTCCGTCGGCATCGGGCAGAACAATATTGGGTGTATTAACGGCCCTCTCTTTCAGGATAGATGAAAGTCTTCTGTTCTGTTCTTCTTTAACAAATTGGAGTGTGTTGTTATAAAGAGCGATAACTTGCTCATTTTTAGGATATACAGAAAAAAGAGCTGATGCAGCGGTTTTCATTGTTTGCAAGTCGTTAACCACAAAGGTATTATCGTCCCATTTTTGGTAGAGCGCGTAAACTGAGGCGAGCGAAAATGGATTTCTTTTAATAAATGAAGTGACATAAATGGAATGATCCGTTTTTACAACATTGTAATAGGCATTCCACTCTTCAATTTTTGATGCGAAAAGCGGATCGTTTTTATGCAAATCGTAGAGTTTCCGCAAGGAATCGATCTGCGATTTTGCTGCCGCGAACCGATTGTCTAAATCGAGCAAAATTTCAGACCCTATGGATCCCTTAATCTTATAGTCACGTGTAAAGTTTTTGTATGATCCCTTTACGTAAGCATCTTCTGCTGAGTCGACGAGCAGAGTTACAAAACTATTATTCGAGAGTTTCAATAAATAAAAAGCTGGCGATGAGGTACTTCCTTTAAATTCGAATTTTCCCTCTTTATCAAGCTTAACTGAATCGGCGGGTAATTTATTACTAATTAATATTCTATTAAAGTAAATTGTTTTTCCGGCTCCGCCATCTAATTGTCCTGAAATGGTGAAGTTTGTCTTCTTGCCGCAGGCGAACAGGACGCTAAGAACAATCAAAAAATAAAATGCTTTTTTCATCGAAGATCTGATATTAGTCTAAATTCTAATTGTTAATCAATAGTTTAACGTTTGTTTGTCTGAATCGCTGCTCATTTTGGAAGCGTAATTCAATTGAAACAAAAGTATAAATTCTTAGGTAAAACCAATGAAATGATTAAGTTTTGGTTTGCATTAATTCGACCATTAATAGGTGGTGGTGGCTTTCCGCTATTTAATTTTGACTATTTTTACGACCTGAAAATTAGGTAGCGTGCATATTCATTACAATTTAGACAATTTTGAAGCTATAGATCCGGTAGTCACCATTGGCACTTTTGATGGAGTCCATCTGGGACATCAGGAAGTCATTTCTGAACTAAAACGGATAAGTGCCCTTTCTGGTGGAGATTCGGTGGTATTTACCTTCGAACCGCATCCCAGGATTGTTATTTCTCCGCTTGAAGATTCGCTCAGGCTATTATCGACTAAAAATGAAAAGATCAGGTTGATGGAGAAAATCGGAATCGATCATCTTGTGATCTATCCCTTTACGATCGGGTTTTCTAAACTGTCATATAATGAATTTGTTACGAATATTCTTGTTGAAAAGATGAAAATATCGAGCCTGGTTGTTGGTTATGATCATCGGTTTGGACAAGGACGTAAAGGTGATTTCAATTCTCTTGAACTGCTTTCTAATAGATTACATTTCAAGGTAGAGCAGCTTTCGCAACTGCTCGTTGATAATAAGGTGGTAAGTTCTACAAAAATACGTTTGGCGCTCGAAGCAGGCGATATTTCAAAGGCAAACCATTTTCTTGGATACCGTTATTCGTTAACAGGGAAGGTGATTGAAGGAAAGCAATTAGGGCGTAAAATTGGGTTTCCGACTGCAAATATTGAGACTTTTGACAATCATAAACTGGTTCCGGGTGATGGCGTTTATGCTGTCTTTGTTCAAACAGGAGGGAAGCTATATAAGGGAATGCTGAATGTCGGCATCCGGCCAACAGTTAATTATAATGCAGATCATAAAAGTATTGAGGTGCATATTTTTGACTTTGAATCTGATATTTATAATTCGGAAATTACCCTTTATTTTGTATCGAAGATTCGCGATGAACAGAAATTTGCCGGTATTGCTGAGTTACGGGAGCAGCTTGTAAAAGACCGTATATTGGTCTTAAGTATATTGTCAAATGAGGATTTGGAATAATTTCAATTTAAGTATTTATCACATAACAATTTAATACAATATATAATGTTTTCTAAGGACGAAAATTTTAAGGTTAGAGATATCTCGCTGGCGGCGTTTGGCCGAAAAGAGATTGAAATCGCTGAAAAGGAAATGCCGGGATTGATGTCGCTTCGTAAAAAGTATGGCGAATTTAAACCTTTAAAAGGCGCACGGATTATGGGATCTTTACACATGACAATTCAAACTGCCGTTTTAATCGAGACTTTGGTTGAGTTGGGTGCTGATGTGAGATGGTGCAGCTGTAATATTTTTTCAACCCAGGATCATGCTGCTGCAGCTATTGCTGAAGCAGGAGTCCCTGTGTTTGCCTGGAAAGGTGAGACATTGGCTGAATATTGGTGGTGCACCGAGCGGGCACTTGATTTTGGAAATGGCTTCGGTCCGATGCTGATTGTCGATGATGGGGGTGATGCAACGATGATGATTCACAGGGGATTTGAGGCTGAAAATAATGCCGGAATTCTTGACTTACCGGTAAGCGCTGAGGATGAAATTGAATTGAATAAAGTATTAAAACAAGTATTGGCTGCCGACTCAAATCGTTGGCATCGTCAGTCGGAGGAAATAAAGGGAGTATCAGAAGAAACAACAACCGGAGTTCATCGTCTTTATCAAATGGTTGAGCAAGGGAAATTGCTGTTCCCCGCTTTTAATGTGAACGATTCAGTTACAAAATCGAAATTTGATAACCTTTACGGATGTCGGGAATCACTGGCTGATGGAATCAAACGGGCTACCGATGTTATGATTGCCGGGAAAGTGGCTGTAATTGCCGGATATGGTGATGTGGGAAAAGGATGTGCCCATTCTATGAGAAGTTATGGCGCCAGGGTAATTATAACGGAAATTGATCCTATTTGTGCATTGCAGGCAGCTATGGAAGGTTTCGAAGTGAAGACCATGGATGATGCAGTTGCAGAAGGCAATATCTTTGTAACCACAACAGGGAATCGTGATATTATTACGGGAGAGCATATGGCTGCGATGAAAGATCAGGCGATTGTTTGTAATATCGGGCATTTTGATAATGAAATTCAGGTTTCCCGCCTCGAAAAATGGGCTGGAATAGAGAAAATAAATATTAAGCCACAGGTAGATAAATACATTTACCCTGATGGTCATGCCATCTTCCTGCTTGCTGAAGGACGTCTTGTTAATTTGGGATGTGCTACGGGGCACCCTTCATTTGTAATGAGCAACTCTTTTACGAACCAGACTTTGGCTCAACTTGAGTTGTGGAATAAGCAATATGAAATCGGGGTCTACCGTTTACCCAAACATCTCGACGAAGAAGTTGCAAGACTTCACCTCGAACAACTTGGTGTAAAACTTACTATCCTGACACCCGAACAAGCCAATTATCTTGGTATTTCGCCCAATGGTCCTTACAAACCAGACTATTACCGGTATTAAAATATTCCAATAAAATATAAGCGGTAAGAAATGCATTAGAGGCATTCTCTTACCGCTTTTGTTTTATAAGTACTGGAAATGAGGTAATGTCGTATTTGCAAAACAATTGAAAACTTCCCAAGCTTATTCTCCAATTAACTATTCTCAAGCCTGATATAAGGAAGGTCGGGAAAAAGTCCTGCTGAGTTGTGTAGGCGTTCTACTGAATAAAGTGCGGCATCGATTAATTCGTATTACTTAATTACTATCCAACCAGACTTAATCCTGAATTTTTTATGGTTTCAGTTACGCATGCCAAATTAATTTGTAACGGTAAGCGAACTCATTCCACTACTTATGTTATAGCGTTGAAGGTAATTCGTTGCTGGTCCCGAGGTTGGCTGACCAACTCCCATCAAATTAAATTTCGATCCGCATTTATTGCAAACGCCGAAAAAATCGCTGCTGAAAACTTCATATTGGGGAGATGGAAGATTCTTAACCGGTTGAACCGTAATGACTCCTGAATAATCTTTCTCGTACGGACAACAAGCATCGTATGCATAATACTGTTCTAAATCGGGATTAACGCATACCACAATAAGACCTTTGTAACCTTCATGCTGGAATAAAACTGAATTTCCAGGGATTGTCAAGTGGTTGTAATTTACTAATGAGATAAATTTGGTTATCTTTACATAGGGCAAAAATGTGTTCTGATCCTTCGAGCAGTTTATCGCCAATAGGAGTAAAGATACGAATATCGTAATTTTTGCGATTGGAGAACGTTTTATCTTCAACATTTTATTTATTTTTATAGAATGCTAATATAGGTAAAAATGAGTATCAATTCAATAATATTTCAATATGCGTCGATCGGAGATTATTTATTTCTGATTCTGATTGTTGTGGCTTCAATTATTCAGTCTATCTCTCAAAACAGAAAGAAAAAAGCATTGCAGGAGATGACTCAAAATAAGAATACCCAAGGTAACACATCAATACCGGATGTTCTTGAGGCAAAACCGGAGACCATGAAGGGCTATGGTTCGCCGATAGATAACATCTTTGATTCGATTGAGAGAATTCTTGTTCCCGAGGTTGAAGACGGGAAACATGTCTGGGGTGATGATTATACGGAACCTGCGGCAGAGAAAGAGATTGTTAAGAAAACAACAGATCAGAATCCGGTTAATGCGGAGGAAAAGTTAATGCGTGAAATTGATGAAAGGCATAATGAACTCATTACTCCAAAACCCGCAACCAATATTCCGGCAGTCAGATATAAATCCAGAATCAGGGAAGGGTTTAACCTGAGAGAAGCAGTAATCTATTCCGAAATTTTGAATAGAAAGTACACTTAAGTAAATTTTAATAAACAGTTGTCGTATTTCCAAATCAAAGTCCACTAATAAATTGCGGTATTTTACTTTGGCAATTACTTAAAAATGGTGGTTCAAATATTTTTCAAGCGCATATTTGTGTTATTCTTGAAGAATATTTTTAAATTTGTATTTAATCAGATCGGGAAGGGTTCCGGCATGCCGGAGTTCTTCTTGTTTTTTATGTATTACCAGCAAAATTTTTTACGAGATGGGCAAAATTACTTATATCTCTGCCGAAGGATTGAAAAAACTGAAAGCAGACCTTGACCTAATGATCAATGTCGAAAGGCCAGCTATTTCCAAAAATATAGGGGAAGCTATAGAGAAGGGGGATATTTCGGAAAATGCAGAGTATGATGCTGCTAAGGATGCTCAGGGAATGCTCGAGGCTAAAATTTCGATGTTGCAGGCTCAGTTGGCTGGTGCCCGGGTTATCGATCAGTCGAAGATTGAAACTGATGTTGTTCAGATTATGAACAAAGTTACGATTAAGAATACAAAGAATAATTCCACAATGGCCTACACGATCGTTTCGGAACACGAAGCAGATCTGAAGCAGGGAAAAATAAGTGTGAATACGCCTATTGCTCAGGGGCTCCTGGGTAAAAAAATAGGCGATGCCGTCGAGATTAAAGTTCCTTCGGGCGTGATCCCGTTTGAAATTATTAATATTGAACTTGGAATATAAAAGGCTTAAGTATTGCGTATTATGGCAAGTATTTTTTCAAAAATTGTAAATGGCGAAATCCCGTGCTATAAGGTTGCCGAAGACGAGAATTATCTTGCCTTTCTTGATATTTTCCCGCTTACGATTGGTCATGTTTTGGTGATTCCAAAAGTTGAGATAGATTATTTGTTTGATCTCGATGATCAAAAGTTTAGTGGATTGATGCTTTTTTCGAAAAGAGTTGCAACAGCGCTCAAAAAGGCGATTCCTTGTAAAAAAGTGGGTGTTGCGGTGCTTGGACTTGAAGTTCCTCACGCGCATATTCATCTTGTACCGTTGAACAGTGAGCGTGATATTGATTTTTCGAAATCCAAATTAACACTGACAACTGAAGAGTTTACCGAAACCGCCGCTAAAATTGCCGGTGTATTTGTATAACAATCAATTAGATTTATTGTTATACAAATACACTATTTAAGGACCCAAGACAAATATCTGGGGAAATGAATTTTTGACCTGTCCTGAAATTTGTTTTTGGATTTTTTAATTTAATCCGCTCAATTCTGTTTTTGCAATTTGTATTCATCTTCTTCTGATCTTTATTTTTATTACAGTAATAATTTTTCCAATAAAAATCATCAAAGAAAAGAGCAACGCATCGTCCATCTCCGTCCATTTCCGTCCATCTCAATAAAAGTTAATCCAGGTTATACGTTTTCTTCTTACCTTTATCTATCGAAAAAGGCGCCCCACTTCCTTCGTATCTGGTCCTGACCAACTCCTGACCTTCCTCGTACCAACTTCGGGTTCCTTTTTTCGGTGATCGTTTTATGGGGAGGTTATAAATTGAAACAAACGACCTTCTCTTTGGGAAGAGGTTGTAATTTATCTACGAACTAAGAATTAAATTATGTAAAACGCTAAATTCGAGGCCACCAAGGCACAACATCACAAAAATTTCACAAAGAATTTATGGCTGACTTCTTTTTAACTTAGTGAGCCTTAGAGTCTTCGTGACTTTGTGGCAGAATAACTTTGAACCCTTAATTCGCATTTAT
>JAATGF010000158.1 GCA_015654795.1 Bacteroidales bacterium | reverse complement strand
TCAAAAGATTCAGCCTGATAATTATGAACAATAAATTACAAAAACAATGAAAAAATATCTATATATTTATAAGAAGTGCTTACTGCTTGCAGCTATTCCGATTTTGATGTTTTCTTCCTGCTCGGAGGATGTACTTAAAGAAACACCTCTTGATTTTCTTGCACCTGAGAATGCCTATACAACTGTTGCTGGAATAAATCAGGGAATAAATGGATTACATTTGACAGTGCGTGAACGCTATATTCCCGGGAATTTTCTTCTGTCATCTATATGGAGAGGTTTGGGAACTGACTTAGCCTATTTCGGTGAAGACCCGAATAGTACTCGCTATTTGTGTAACTATGTTAATTATTTAAAGCCACAGGCAGCCGAGGTTGAAGCTGATTGGATTTTTTGTTACAAAATTATTCAGAGAGCGAATGCACTTATAGACAAAATAAATACTTCAGAAGCAAGCATATGGACGAGTGAAGCTCAAAAAAATGTACCTCTGGCTGAAGCAATGTTTTTCAGGGCTTTCGCCTACCGTACCCTGGTTTCATATTTTGGTGATGTACCCCTTGTTACGGAAGTTATAAAAACTGTAAAAACTGATTTTGTAAGAGCTCCTAAAGCAGAAATTTATAAGCTAATGGAAGAGGACTTAATTTTTGCTGCTGCAAATTTGCCTGTACCCGGTAAAGAAGAGGCTCCGGGCAGAATAACTCAGGGAGCTGCGTGGCATTATTTGAGTGAAACATATTTGGATCAGCGTAAATTTCAATTGGCAATAGATGCTGCATCAAAAGTAATCGATGGATATCACTATGCATTAATGACAACCCGTTTCGGAACAAGACTTGGACATGATGTATTTGGATCAGGAGATGTATATTTGGATCTCTTTGGATATGGGAATCAAAACCTGGAAGAAAATACTGAAGCTATTTGGGTAATACAAAGTGAGCCATTTATTTTGGGAGGAGGTAGCGGGCCTTTGGAGGGTTATTTTGGACCAGCATATTTCAGAATGGGGAATACACCTGATGGGAAGCAGGCATTTCTTGGCGAATTTGTGAATGGAGCTTATACAGGATATTCTGACACTTTAGGTCGTCCAACGGCAACGATGCGTCCTACTAATTATGCTGCTTATTATATTTGGCGTAGCGATTGGAAAAATGACATTCGTAATGCTAAACACAATATTAAGCGAGATTTTTATTACAACAATCCTGCATCTATATATGATAAGCAAAAGATTGATTTCAGTCTTTATGCTCCAGGAACAAGAGATGCTATGAGGGACACAAATCAGTATATTTTTCCATACTTTTTGAAGTTTGCTGATCCTCTTAATCATTTTACTGAGCCTGCAAGATCTGGTGGCGGAAGAAATCATAAAGATGTCTATGCTATACGTCTTGCCGAAACACTGTTGCTACGAGCAGAAGCTTATATTGGTCTAAATAATAACACTGCGGCAGCAGCAGATATTAATTTAATCAGAAATAGGGCACATGCAACTCCGGTTATACCTGATGATGTAGATTTGGATTATATTTTGGATGAAGCGGCAAGAGAACTCTATTTAGAAGTGGATAGACATATTATTTTACGTCGAATGGGTAAACTTCTGGAGAGAGTCAGGCTCTATAATAATAATCCTATGGTACCTGCTCTTAATATTAAAGATTATCATATACTGTGGCCTATACCTCAGAACCAGATTGATTTAAATATTAGTGCTATATTACAACAGAATCCAGGGTATTAATATATTCATTGCATTAATTATATTATGATTAATATTGATAATGTTTCGCAATGCTGATCATTCAAACATTATTATTAAATTAGCATAAGAATAATCAATGATCGTGATGGAATTATCACGATAGAATTTATTAGTTAGGAGAGGAGGCTGCTTCAAAAATCAATTTGTCCTTTGTGAAATTGAATAATTAAAACTGCTTATCCCCTTAGAACAAGTTGCATTTGTAGTTTCTTATTTACAGCAATCTACAAAATAGATATGTTTGCAAATAACTTCGTTTAATTAAAATCAACTTGACCGAAAGGGATATGCAGTTAATTAAATTTTAGTCTCGAATAAGGGTCTACAAATAAAGGAGGTTTTAGCGACCCTTTGAAACAGCTAGTTCTTTAACACATACATTGTTGAATGATTGTTTGAAAATGAAATATTTGATTTGTCATAATTAATAACAAGGCTATTATGGAAAATAATCGCAGGACTTTTATAAAAAAAGTCGTTAGTGGAGCAGCAGCGGTTTCTGTAGGTGGTATTTTACCCGGATTCAGCGCTAAAAGTTACGGTAGTATTTTGGGGGCTAATGACCGTATTAATATTGCAATGATGGGCGTTAATTCGCGTGGAAAAGCTTTAGCCAGTACTTTTGCAAAACAGAGGAATGTTGAAATAATTTATGTCTGTGATGTGGACTCTCGTGCCGAAGCAGTTTGTTCAAGTGAAATTGAAAAACTTCAGAATAAACGACCGAAAGCAATGCCTGATTTCAGGAAAGCTCTTGAAAGCAAAACCCTTGATGCAATTGTTATTGCAGCTCCCGATCACTGGCATGCTCCGGCCGCTATACTTGCTTCGAAAGCAGGTAAACATGTCTATCTCGAAAAACCATGTAGCCACAATCCAAATGAAGGAGAAATACTGGTTGCTGTTGCTGCAAAATATAAAAATGTTATTCAGATGGGTAACCAGCGCCGTTCATTTCCTAACATAATTGCTGGTATCGCAGAACTTAAAGCCGGCATAATTGGCAGACCATATTTTGCAAAAACCTGGTATACCAACAATCGTCCTTCTATCGGAATAGGTAAAGAAGTTTCTGTGCCATCATGGCTTGATTATGATTTATGGCAGGGACCGGCTCCACGCAAACCATTCAAAGACAATCTTCTTCACTATAACTGGCATTGGTTATGGAATTGGGGAACAGGTGAGGCCCTAAATAACGGAACTCACTTTGTTGACCTAGCACGCTGGGGATTGGGTGTTGATTACCCAATACTAGTTTGTTCGTCGGGCGGACGTTATCGATATAAAGATGACTGGGAAACACCAGACAGTCAGGTTATTAGCATGGATTTTAATAATAACACGAGCATGACATGGGAAGGTCTCAGTTGTAATGGCCGACCCATAGAAGGTAGCGGTGTGGGAGTTATATTTAGCGGAGATAATGGCTCTTTGAGAATTGATAGCGGGGATGCTTATTCGGTCTTTGATCTGAAAGGTAAACTAGTAAAAGAAGTTAACAGTAAAAAACAGATGGATTCCCGTAATCTCAGTAATCCTTCAGCTGATCTCGATTCCGCTCATATTAGTAATTTTCTCGATGGCATAAGAGTAGGAGCAAAACTTAATGCTGATATATTGAGTGGTCATAAAAGTACCTTGCTTGTTCAACTTGGAAATATTGCTCTTCGTTCCGAGAATACGCTGCATCTGGACCCTTCAAATGGTCATATTAAGGATGATCCTATAGCTGAAAAATTATGGACAAGAGAATATCAGCCAGGTTGGGAACCTAAGATATAATAACTTGTAATCATGTTTATGCAATTTATTAATTATGAACCATATGCAATATTGCAATAATCACTTCGTTATTTGGGTAAATTATAAAAAATAATTGAAAAAGTTTAGAAATGAAATATCAGTCTTTAAAATTTTGTGTTCTGCTTGTTTCAGTCTTTGTGTCATTAATATTTATTAGCTGGAATACAATACAGGAAAGAAACGGACCTAAGAAATCTATAAACAATACATTGACCAAAGTTGAAATAAAAGAGGGTTGGAAACTCTTATTTGACGGGAAGACGTTTAACGGTTGGCAGGGCCTTGGAAGAGATCATGTACCAAACGACCTCTGGGAAATAGAAAATGGACAAATAAAAAAAATTAATGCCGGTGATATTAAGAAACTTCCTAACGTATGTCTGGTTGAAGAAGGGGACCTGATGACAACGGAGACATTCGCAAATTTTGAATTATCCTTTGAATGGAAAATCAATAAGGCAGGTAACAGCGGACTAAAATATAATGTTTCGGAAGAGATGTCGCAGAAATACGGCTCAAAATTCTCTGCTCTTGGCTTTGAATACCAGTTACTGGATGATGGAGACGAGGCGTATAAGGGTAAACTAAAATCATCACAGTTCTCCGGTTCACTTTATGACCTTCTGCCTGCGAAGAATATCGTTCTTAAACCTATCGGCGAATTCAATAGCAGCAGGATACTGGTAGACGGTAATCATGTGGAGCACTGGTTAAATGGTATAAATGTTTTGGAATTTGAGTTTGGTTCAAAAGAGCTGAACGAAGCTTATAAAGTTAGTAAATTTAATAAAATACCAGGCTTTCAGGAGAAGCGTAAAGCACATATCGTGTTGCAAGACCACAATGATGAATCATGGTTTATGAATATTAAAATTCGAGAGTTAAGGAAGTGATTACAAAATATTTGATATGAGTATCGACTTACAGAAACAGAAAGTTGATGCCCATAATCTTGTTAATACTTCCGGAAGTCTTGACGGAATTCATGTTCAGAATTTCTTCAACAGCATTAATCACAATGCAATGCCTCATGCAGACGTTCATTCGGGATATAAAAGTACGCTGTTGGTGCAGTTGAGAAATATTAGGACACTCGCTGGAAATTGACCCGGAAAACGATCATATTCTTAAAGATTAAGGAGCACTAAAATTCTGGTCGCGTAGTTACGAAAAAGGTTGGGAAATGAAATTGTAAAGAAAAAACAGAATAATCTTATCATGAGCAGAATTCTCCCGGCTCTTTTAAAGGGGTCGGGAAATTTATTAAATTTTTAAATTTGAAATGATGAACACAAGAAGATCATTTATAAAAACAGTGGGTAATGGTGCAGCCCTTTCTGCCCTAACATTTTCAAGTATAGGGGCCACCGCTTCCAGACTGATTTCGGAAGTCCCGTCAGGCGAAAAACCCATTCGCGTCGGGATCATCGGGGCAGAAAACTCGCATACCGTCATCTTCGGAAAGATGTTTAATATCGATAAAAAATTTCCGGGAGTTGAAGTGACTCACCTTTGGGGCGAAACCGATAACTTCGCCCGCAAAGCAGCAGAAGCAGGAAAAATACCAACTATCGTAAAAGATCCCAAAGAAATGCTTGGTAAAATTGATGCACTTATCGTTGATCATAGACATGCCAAATATCACCTTGAAGCTGCTACACCTTTTGTAAAAGCGGGTATTCCGACGTTTATTGATAAGCCTTTCTGCTATAGGGTTGAAGAAGGAAAAACATTTTTGGCTATGGCGCGTAAGGCAGGAACACCAATCACCTCTTTCAGCTCAATTGCTCAAAGTGTTTGTACCTACGACATCAAACAGCAACTGGAATCTATTGGTGAAATAAACCATGTGGTTCGTTACGGTCCTGTTGATTTGGATTCTGAATACGGTGGTGTATTTTTCTATGGAGTACATATTCTTCAACCACTCATGGTTATGTTTGGGGAAGATATTCAGCGGGTAAAAATCACACGGGATGGAAAGAAAGGGAGCGCAAGTCTGGTATTTAAAAGCGGACTATATGCCACGCTGATCTTTAAAAATGTTTCATACGGATGGGAAACGTATGTAGAAACAAAAAAAGGTTTGGTCGAATTAAAATCCCGGATTTCGGAAAGTGATCCGGTGAAAATTTACTCCGACATCGTTGAAATGTTCAGGACTCGCATAGAGCCTCGCAGTCACCAAAGCATCTTAACTGAAGTAGCAGTTCTTGAAGCTTTGGAACGGTCCGCATCAAACCAAGAATGGGAAGAAGTAAAGATGTAGGAATCAAATGACTTTGAATTAAGTTTGCACTGGAATTAGACAAATTGACAATAAAAGATAGCTGTGGATTATGTTCTCGCTAAATAGCGTTAAGCATTTCTTAAATGCACGATGTCAATGAGTAAAAGTGGCTTTGGATGATCAAAATCTACTCTTAAAAATGAATTCAGCATGGAACGTTGGCAGGCGTTATAAACCGTCCGAAACCGATAAGGATTTTATTTGGTCATTCAATTTAGCAGCAGATTATTCAAAACATTTAAGTGAAAATCCTTCTGAATTCATAAGAATTCTGAGTGAGAAAAATTAATTAATACTTCACGCACATAAACAAAATATCAATGAAAGACATTGTTCAAAAAGAGAAAACAAAGTGGTCAACAACGATCTCAATTGCAATCATTGGATTGTTGTTCTTTATTTTCGGTTTTACTACCTGGATAAATGCAATTTTAATCCCTTATTTTAAAATCGCGTGTGAATTAAATTACGTCCAGTCTTTATTGGTAGCTTTTGCGTTTTATATTGCCTATTTTGTGATGGCAATTCCTGCGGCACATTTATTGGAAAAAGTTGGATTTAAAAAAGGAATCATGATTGGTTTCTGGATCATGGCCCTTGGCGCTCTGATATTTGTGCCTGCAGCATTAACCAGAACATACGGATTATTTCTTTTAGGGCTTTTCTCAATTGGGACAGGCTTGGCTATATTGCAACCAGCGGCTAATGTCTACATCACAATGATTGGATCGAAAGAACGTGCAGCTCAGAGAATGAGTATTATGGGTGTTTGTAATAAAACTGCGGGCATAATTGCGCCATTACTTTTAGCTGCTGCAATACTCAGACCTACTGACACTGAGTTGTTCAAACAATTACCATTAATGGACGAAGTTACAAGAAATGCCGCATTGGATGAATTGATCAGGAGAGTGATTGTTCCTTATGCAAGTATGGCTGTTGTTCTTTTTGGCCTTGGAATAATGATCAGGCATTCAGTATTGCCCGAAATAGATACCAACAATGAAACTGCTGAAGTGGCCAGCGCAAATTCCGGTAAAACAAGTATCTTTCAGTTTCCACATCTTATTCTTGGTGCAGTTGCATTATTTCTGCATGTGGGATCTCAGGTTACCGGTATAAATACGGTGATAGGTTACGCCCAATCATTGGGTCTCCCTTTGCTGGAAGCAAAAATATTTCCTTCCTATATCTTAGGTGTAACAATGTTCGGCTTTTTAATGGGTATCGTTCTTATTCCAAAATACATTAATCATCTCAATGTTTTGCGTGTATGTACAACATCTGCAATTGTTTTGACACTGTTATTTTTCTTAGTGCGTGGTCAGGTAACTTTCCTTGGGCATACGGCTAATCTGTCAATCTGGTTTCTTGTGCTATTAGGACTTTCCAATTCATTGATGTGGTCAACATTATGGCCGCTTGCACTGAATGGACTCGGACGATTTACAAAAATTGGAGGATCAATCCTTATCATGGGTCTTTGCGGAAGTGCTATTGTACCTATTTTTTATGGGTATTTTGCTGACCATTTCAATACTCATATTGCCTACGTGGTGCTTTTGCCATGTTATGTCTTCCTGGTTTACTATGCTTATTACGGATATCGTATTAAAAACTGGTCTCTTAAAAGAGTTGTTATAGATTATAATAACAATAAATAACTCCAAAAAATTATGGAATCGAATAATAAACTTTTAAAAATATACAACGGAAGAGTAATTACTCCTTACCGTTTGATCGAAAACGGTACTGTTCTTATTGATAACGGTAAAATCGTTAGCATTAACGCCACGGACATAGATTGTCCAGGTGCTCAGACCATTGATGCCAAGAACAACTATGTATCGCCAGGTTTTATAGATATACATACGCATGGAGGTGGAGGGTACGATTTTATGGATGGAACCGTTGAAGCTTTCCTTGGAGCTGCCAAAATGCACGCGCTGCATGGAACAACAGCATTGGTTCCAACAACGCTCACTTCTGAAATAGACGATCTTTTAAATACCTTCTCTGTTTATAAGCAGGCTAAAGAAGAAAATACGGAAGGTGCTCAATTTCTTGGTCTTCACCTCGAAGGACCATATTTTGCAATGAGCCAGAAAGGTGCCCAGGATCCACGTTATATCCGTATGCCAAAAAAGGAGGAATATGAGGCCATACTTAGTCATTCACAAGATATCATTCGGTGGAGTGCCGCCCCGGAATTGAAAGGTGCGTTTGAATTTGGCCGTGAAATCACCCGAAGAGGAATTCTTGCTGCAATTGCACATACGGATGCGACCTCCGATGATGTGGCCGAAGCACTTGAAAATGGGTTTACCCATCTGACACACCTTTACTCAGGAATGTCAGGTGTGATGCGCCGGAATGCTTTTCGTTATGCGGGAGTCATTGAAAGTGCTTTTCTTTTCGACCAGCTCACAGTTGAAATCATTGCCGATGGAATTCACCTCCCGGCTAGTCTTTTACAATTGATCTACAAGCAGAAAGGGCCTTCAAGGATTGCGTTGATCACCGACTCGATGCGTGCTGCGGGAATGGGTCCCGGCGAAAGTATTTTGGGAGGGTTAAAAGACGGAATGAAAGTTATTGTAGAAGACGGCGTTGCAAAACTTCTTGACCGAACGGCTTTTGCCGGTAGCGTTGCAACAACTGACCTTTTGGTCCGCAATATGATAAATCTGGCTGGCGTGCCACTGCTCCATGCTGTTCAGATGATTACCTCTACACCGGCACAAATCTGCCGGATTGATAACAGAAAAGGTTCACTCACAATTGGCAAAGATGCCGATGTGATTATTTTCGATGACAAGATTCAAATTAAAGCAACAATTATTAGCGGGCGTGTTATTGCTGATAGTCTAACTGATATAAAAAATCATTAGTAACCGACAAAAGTTTTTAAAATAACAGGTTGGTCCACCGAAGGCGACCAACTTGTATCTTTACTGCGTAAACCAGCATTTACAGTATGAGCAAAAATACTTTATCAGAAGAGGTGACAGGTGTTTTAAAACAAGAACACATTTTGTTGTGCTATGAAGAGAAAAAACAGGATAAGGAACCGAAAAAACTACTGTTGCGCAGAATTACCTATCAGGAGAAAAGGGTGCGTAAGTATGTCTTTTTCATCAACAACACGTCACTTACTTTACAAGATATTGCCCATATTTACAAGCAATTACATCATCTTTATGGCGAAAGTGAAAACGCAATTTGCATACAAATCTGGTGTACGCTTATTGACCAGTTGTTACTAACCGTTTTGCAACGAAAAACAGAGACGAAAAAGGCATTTTCGACCATTGCAAGTTTGGTAAAACAACATTTACTTAGTTATCTTAACCTGAAGGAGTCGTTGAAAAACTCTAAAAGGTTCTATGAAAAGCGCCGAAAAACAGTAGATTACAGCGATAGCCTATTCCCTCTTTCTGGATAAAATAGGGGGCCTAATTTTGAAAATGTAAAATTGAATATCAACGAGTTAAATAAAATAATCGCCGACTTTGAATTTTAGTCGGTCAACATTGTAAAAAAAAATATAAAATGTTCCAATCTTTTAAAAAAGATAACCTTACGGTTAATATTTATTCATCAAGGAAAGAATTAGGTTTTGAGGCTGCATGTGATGCAGGAAATAAAATTAAAGAGCTGCTACTTGCCCAACCAATTGTAAACATCATTTTCGCAGCAGCTCCTTCGCAAAATATTTTTTTAGAAAACCTTGTCAATCAGGAAGATATTGAATGGGAACGCATTAATGCTTTTCATATGGATGAATATATTGGACTACCGGCCACTGCGCCTCAAGCTTTCGGTAATTTTCTGAGAAAAAGGATTTTCGACCAGAAGCCATTTCGATCGGTCAACTACTTGAACGGGCAATGTGAGTCAAAAAAAGCAGAGTGTACCCGGTATGGTCAATTATTAGCGGCAAATCCTGTGGATATTGTTTGCATGGGAATCGGAGAAAACGGGCATATTGCTTTTAATGACCCCCATGTTGCTGATTTCAATGACAAAGCCCAGGTAAAAGTAGTTGAATTGGATGGCCCTTGCCGCCAGCAACAGGTAAATGAAGGATGTTTTACTACGATTAGTGAGGTACCAACTCATGCATTAACGGTAACTATCCCGTCACTGCTTAAGGCAAAGTATATCTTCTGCATGGTTTCCGGAAGCAATAAAGCGCAGGCTGTCGCAAACACAATTGAGCAGGAAATAGTAGAACGTTACCCCTCAACAATTTTAAGAAATCATCAATCAGCAATACTTTACATAGATAAACAGAGTGCCGGACTATTAAAATTCAACATGTGGCAATTTTTAAAAGATGGGAAAAACGACTAATACAATTGAAGAGAAGCAAATCAAATAATTTATAATCCTCATACTGCAAGGGAATATTGGTAGTAATGGTTGTCCTTTGACTGCAAAACAACTAATTTCAATATATTAAGCATGATAAAATCCTTATCAATATTGGCCTCAGCTGCTCTTTCCTTATTGCCGACACAACTTTATTCAGTCAATAGTGAAATTGATTCTATCACGATGAATAACTTTGGTTCAAAGATGAAGAGCATACCAGTAATCAATACAATTAATAAGGATTATATTATCCGTGTAAAAAAGAGTATCGGTGATATTAAACTTGACGGAATTATCAACGAAGAGGATTGGCGAAAAGCAGAAGTAGCGAATCATTTTCATATGGTACTTCCATATGATACAGGATATTGCGTTGCCAGATCAGAGATTATGATGACCTACGATGAAAAAGCTTTTTACCTCGCCTTTATCTTTCACGACACAATTCCTGGGAAACGACCGGTAGAGTCGATGCGGCGCGATTTTGTTTTTACTAACAATGACAATTTTATTCTTTTTATTGATCCCTTCAACGATCAGACCACCGGTTATTCTTTAGGGGTTAATGCCGCAGGTGCTCAGCGTGACGGGGCAATCAGTGAAGGGAATGTCAATAACCTGATGTGGGATAGTAAGTGGGAATCGGTAACAAAGAACTTCAATGACCGCTGGACATCAGAGATTCGCATTCCCTTTAAGTCGATTCGATACAAAACCGGAGTTGACCACTGGGGAGTCCAGTTTTCGCGTAATGATATGAAGCTAAATGAGAAGTCGGCCTGGGCTCCTGTACCACGACAATTTGCCACAGCAACCTTGGCATATGCCGGACAGCTTTTATGGGAAACGCCTCCCCCCCGATCAGGACTCAGGCTATCGTTAATCCCATATTTAAACGGACGTGCTTCGCAAAACTTTGAGAAAGTGGAAGATATAAAATATAAATACGATTTTGGGTTTGATGCAAAGGTAGGTCTCTCTACTTCACTCAATCTTGATTTAACCTATAATCCTGACTTTTCACAGGCTGAAGTGGATGATCAGGTTACCAACCTTGATCGTTTTGAACTCTATTTTCCTGAAAAGAGGCAGTTCTTCCTGGAGAACAGCGATCTTTTTGGCAATTATGGAGTACAGGATATCAGACCATTCTTTTCTCGCCGGATAGGTCTGGATGCACCAGTGATTGCTGGTGCCAGATTAAGTGGTAAAGTTGGACATGACTGGCGAATAGGGCTAATGGATATGCAAACTGGAAATGAAGGAGATCTGTTAGCAAGGAACTTTTTTGTTGCATCGATTCAAAAAAAAGTATTTGCACGGTCGAATGTGGGTGTGATTTTAGTGAACAAACAGCAGATTAGTGTACCATCGGATTGGCAGGGCAACTGGTATAACCGGATTGCAGGATTAGAATATAACCTTGCCAGTCGTAATAACTTCTTGAATAGTAAGTTTTTCGGACAAAAATCTTTTACCCCCGGGGAAATGGCATCAGAAGAGTATTCTCAAGGTATTGATTTGGCTTATTCAAGGAAGTCATATCTTCTTGAAATGGAAGAATTCTATGTAGGCAGAGATTATAATGCTGAAGCAGGGTATGTCCCCCGTTACAATTTTCTGAAGCTTAATCCAAGGGTAACCATAAAATTTTTTCCAAAAAATGGCTCACTGGAATACCATGGTTTCTTAACGGAAGTTGTCAATTATTATGCTCCTGGAAACAGGGAGTTAATGGATAGGCAAATAGGTGCTAATTATCTTTTTCAATTTAAAAACCGGGCACATCTGGATATTATAAACAACTTGCGGTATATTGTCCTTCAAGAAGATTATGATCCCACAAAAAGTGGAGCGTATTATCTGCCTGCCGGAAGTTCATACAAGGGGTATGATTTTGCACTCAATTTCACCTCGGATAACAGTAAATTTTTTAAATACTTGATACATTCTGGTTATGGTTCTTATTATAATGGTAAACGGTGGTTCGTTGAGGGCAATTTCAGTTACCGGATACAGCCATACGGGTATATATCACTGATCTACAGCTATAACAATCTGATGTTGCCTTCACCGTGGGAACGTACCAAGTTATGGCTTATAGGAACCAAACTCGATGTAACTTTTACAGATAAATTATTCTTTACCACTTATGTCCAATATAACCAGCAGTCAGATAACATTAATATAAATGCAAGATTCCAGTGGCGTTACAAACCGGTTTCCGATTTTTTCATAGTTTACTCCGATAACTATTTTCCGGAATACATGGTCGAAAAAAACAGGGCATTAGTATTAAAAGTTTCTTATTGGTTCAACTGAAATTTCTTTCAGTCATGTCTTGACATTGGCTTTTATTCGAGTAAATACTAAAAAAGACATGTTGTATAAGAATTCAATCATAAAAGTCAGAAGTGAAACCCTTATCTATTTTGAGATGACCAATTGAAAGCCCTGCGTCGAGGTTAGACAAATTTATTTTTCAACGGTTTTTTGTCGTTTAAATTAATGAAAAGTAGGCAAAAAATAATTTACTTTATCACATTGTTCAGAAATTAATTATTTAATGATTATGGAACGAAGAGATTTTTTGAAAAACACTTCCCTGGCCGCAGGAGGTTTAACTATTTTGGATTTCCCTGTATTTGGAATAAATGCACCCAGTAACAAAGTCGTTGTTGCCATTATGGGCGTAAATAGTCGTGGAGCCTACCATGCCGGGAAGTTTTCGAAGATTCCCGGGGTCGAGGTTGCGTATATTTGTGATGTGGAAGACGGAGCAATAAAAAACGGATTGAAAGCGCTAAAAGATGCAGCACACAAGCCAATTATTGAGAAGGACATCCGCAAACTGGTGATTAAAACCGATTTCGATGCATTGGTAATTGCAGCCCCTGATCATTGGCATGCTCCAGCTGCTTTACTTGGCGTATCAAATGGCAAAAATGTGTATGTCGAAAAACCTTGCAGTCAAAATCCGCATGAAAGCGAGATTCTGATTCAGGCACAGGCAAAATACGGAAAGATTATTCAGGTAGGAAGCCAGCGCCGTTCGTTTCCTACTCTGATAGAAGCCGTTAAACAAGTTCGTGGCGGTCTCATTGGCAATCCCTACATGGCAAAGGCGTGGTACACCAATAATCGAAAGGCAATCGGCGTAAGCAAAGTAATCCCTGTTCCCTCTACGCTTGATTTTAATTTGTGGCAAGGCCCTGCACCGCGCAAAGACTACAAAGACAACCTTGTACATTACAACTGGCACTGGTTCTGGAATTGGGGAACAGGCGAGGCATGTAACAACGGAAACCACGAAATCGATTGCTGCCGCTGGTTTCTTGGTGTTGACTTCCCAACCAAAGTAACCTCAGCCGGAGGGCGTTATGCTTTTAAAGATGATTGGGAAACACCTGATACACAAATAGCTTCATTTGAATTTGGTGATCAGAAACCAATTACCTGGGAAGGCCGCAGTTGTAACTCATATCCAATTGAAGGCAGTGGCCGCGGTTTTATCATTTATGGCGATAAAGGTACACTGGTAAATTATGGCGGTGGTGACTATAAAGTTTATGATACTGAAAATAAGATCGTAAAGGAGATCACATCGAATGATAAAGCCGATCCTAATAATACGGTTAGCGCAAGTGGCGATGCTGATTTGTATCACCTGAATAACTTTGTGGAAAGTATACGTGGCGACTCGAAAATAACGGCACCGATTGAAGAGGGTCATAAAAGCGTGATTCTATGTCATTTGGCCAGTATCTCTCAGCGTACTGGCGTAACATTACATACTGACCCCAGGAATGGTCACATTATTGGTAATAAAGATGCTGAGAAATTATGGAGCCGGAGCTACGAAAAAGGCTGGGAAATGAAACTTTAGTTAATGAAAGAGGCCGGTAATATAACAATATTTAAAGCGGAACAATCTCATGCATCAGCTATACATCAGCTGATAGCCGAAGTATTAGGATGTTATGACCTTTACCATCGTCGTCCAACTTACGTTGACAATGATATAAACGATTTGTCAACACATTATTTTAATAATAAGGGGTACTTCTGGATAGCAGAAAATGAAGCTAAAAACATCTTTGCTACAGTTGCTATTTATAAGATAGATGAGAACACCTGTGAGTTAAGAAAGATGTATTTACAGACACAGGAGCAAGGCAAAGGAATTGGTAAACTATTGCTAAATACAGCTATAGCTAAAGCAAAAGAATTGGGCTATACAAAAATGGTATTAAAGACAAATTCAAAATTGAGTATGGCAATCGGGATGTATAAAAAATATGGCTTTAGTTATTGCATCATTTCAGACGAAGACAAATTAACCGATTGTGATGTAGCTATGGAGCTTGATCTTTAGCCTTTCAATTTTACCGGCCATTAAAACAAAAATAGACAATAAATTGTTGATTTACAGCCTATTGATTCAATTTAAGGTCCTATTTTGTGGGCAGCACAGGATTCGAACCATATTACGTAAAATATTGTATATATTGCATTTAACCAATCAGTTTTTTCAATAACTCACCTTGTGGTTCTTTTTGCAATTGCTGTGATGAGGCGGCAGGGCGAGAAGGCGATGGGGAGAAAGGGTTATTAAGGTCATTAAAAAGTTATTGAAAAGGTCATTGACTTCGCCGTCATTAAAAGGTCATCCGATGCTGATATAGGACCTGATACCAGACTCGATATGAATCACTGCGTTTCGAAAGTCCGCAAATCCTGTATTGGCAAAAGACAACACTTATTTGTTTGCAGTACTTAATTCAACTCCCTTATTTTTTCTGCTCATAAAATAAAAATTCCTTTGATGATTTGAAATTGTGATAATCTGCGTAAATTTCGGGGAGTCATTATTTGGAACAAAGTTTCGTTCGGCTGAAAATAATAAGTCGTTAATCGGAAACTCTGTGACTTTTAATTGAGTAAACAGCATTTAGTTTTATCAACAATTTTTATCAACGTAAAATTTTAGAAAATGAAAAAAGTACTATTCCTGACCGGAGATTTTACAGAAGATTATGAGACCATGGTTCCGTTTCAGATGCTTGAAATGGTAGGTTACGAAGTTCACGCTGTTTGTCCTGACAAAAAAAAGGGAGACACAATCAAAACAGCCATTCACGATTTTGAAGGTGATCAAACCTATTCTGAAAAGCCGGGACATAATTTTGCATTAAACTATAGTTTTAATGATATTAAAGTTGAGGATTACAATGGATTAGTCATTGCCGGAGGAAGAGCGCCCGAATATTTGAGACTAAACCCCAGAGTAATAGAGATTGTGAAGTATTTCTTTTCAACAAACAAGCCTGTTGCGGCAATTTGCCACGGTATTCAGATTTTAACAGCTGCCGGTGTTGTTAAAGGCAGAAAATTAACTGCCTATCCGGCTGTCGGTCCTGAAGTGACATTGGCAGGTGGCGAATTCCAAAGTATTCCTGTCGATGGAGCCTATGTTGATGGTAATCTTGTTACTTCTCCGGCATGGCCTGCTCATCCAGCCTTTATAAGAGAATTTTTGAAGGTGATGGGTGCGAAAATTGAGGTTTGAAAAATTAGACGCAGACGTAAAGGCCTTTGCCAATTTGCAGATAGCAAAGGCCTTTATATTTCTCACTATGAGGAATTGAACTGACAGATTCAACAATCGGTTGGCATATGGTTAATTAGTTTTCGTCTCTTTCAGGTAAACAAAACAAATACTATTGCGGCCAGCGCTGCTCCCAGCATTGGCCCAAGAACCGGAATCCAGCTGTATTTCCAGTCGCTGTCACGTTTGAGTGGTATAGGCAGAAGGAAGTGCATGATGCGCGGACCAAGATCACGGGCCGGATTAATGGCATATCCCGTAGGACCACCCAAAGAGAGGCCAAGACCAAGCACAACAATAGCCACCGGCAATGCATTTATCGAACCAAGTCCGACTGCCGGTTCTGCCATGTAAAGTACTGCGAATGAAAGAACAAATGTTCCTATTGCCTCTGTAATAATGTTATAAAAGTAGTTCCTTATGCCTGGAGATGTGCAGAAAATTGCCAGTTTTGAATCGGCGTCTTCGGTTACATCAAAATGCTTTTTGTAAGCTAACCATACGAGGAATGCACCGAACATCGCGCCGAGCAACTGGGCAAGGATGTATATTGGCATAAGCGCCAGAGAGAACTTATGCGCCATTACAAGCGCAAGTGTGACAGCAGGATTCAAATGGGCGCCGCTATACGGGGCAGCGATCGATACACCGGTAAAAACGCCTGCTGCCCAACCAAACGTTATAACAATCCACCCGCTGTTATTCCCTTTGGTTTGATTGAGGACTACATTCGCAACCACTCCGCCTCCGAAGACAATGATCATAGCTGTCCCAAAGAATTCAGCAAAAAAAGCATTCATCGTTTAGATATTTATCAAGTTAGTATGTATTGACTCCCTAGTTTTAAGAATGAATAAGTGATTAGCCGGTTCCTGAGGCCTGATTTTGCATTGTTATAGCTTAATCAGAATCATCCGCCCAGACTTTGGATGCGTTTACGGCACGGTGCCATCCTTTTATAAGTGAATGGTTCTCTTCGGCTTCGATTTTTGGCGAAAAAATGCGATCGATCTGCCATTGTTGTTTTAAGTCCTTGATATCGTTCCAATAATTAACCGCAAGACCGGCAAGGTAGGCAGCACCTAAGGCTGTTATTTCAGTGATTTTGGGTCGGACTACATTCACCTGCAGTAAATCGGACTGGATTTGCATCAGTTGATTATTTACTGTTGCACCTCCGTCTACGCGTAATTCGCGAATGTTGATCCCTGAATCGTTTTGCATGGCCAGTAATACTTCCAATGTCTGATAGGCAATACTATCGAGTGCAGCGCGGGCAATATGTGCGGATGTTGTGCCTCTTGTTATGCCTACAAGCGTTCCACGCGCGTGCTGGTTCCAGTGCGGAGCGCCAAGTCCGGCGAAGGCGGGGACGAAATAGACACCATCGCTGTCCTTTACCTTAGCTGCCAGTTTCTCAATGTCCTCGGATTTTTTGATAATTCCCAGTCCATCACGCAGCCATTGAACGACAGCACCTGCTATAAAAATAGACCCTTCAAGTGCATACTGGGTATCATTACCAATTTGCCATGCAATAGTTGTTATAAGTTTACTTTTCGACGTGATCGGAATATTACCGATGTTCATCATCATAAAGCAACCTGTTCCGTAAGTGTTCTTTACCATCCCGGGTTCGATGCACATTTGTCCGAAAAGCGAAGCCTGCTGGTCGCCGGCAATTCCTGCAATCGGGATGCCAAAGCCGAGCTGGGCGGAAGTTTTGCCGTAGATTTCGCTGGATGACCTGACCTCCGGAAGCATACTTGCAGGGATGTCGAACATCCTGAGTAATTCCTTATCCCACTTCATTGAATGGATATTAAAAAGCATTGTTCTGGATGCATTTGTCACATCCGTTATGTGTAACCTTCCGCGTGTCAGGTTCCATACGAGCCATGAATCGATTGTTCCAAATGCGAGATGTCCATCTTCGGCCAGTTTTCTTGTACCTTTCACATTATCCAAAATCCACCGGATCTTTGTTGCCGAAAAGTAAGCATCAATGATCAATCCCGTTTTTTCGAGGACTACCGGGCTTTGTCCTTCATTTTTTAACTGGTCGCAGAAATCCGCGGTACGTCTGTCCTGCCATACGATTGCATTGTAAACTGGTTTGCCGGTTCTTCTGTTCCAAACAACAGTGGTTTCACGTTGGTTTGTGATACCAATAGCGGCAATATTGCCGGCATCAAGTCCGGCCTTCGTAATGGCTTCGACAGCCACTCCTGCCTGTGTTGACCAGATTTCATCAGGATCATGTTCCACCCATCCGGGTTTGGGGTAATACTGGGTAAATTCCTTTTGGGCTACTGATACCGGGATTCCATTTTGGTCGAATATAATTGCCCGGGAACTCGTGGTTCCCTGGTCGAATGCCAAGATAAATTCTCCCATATTTTTCTAAATGTAGTTTTTAACCAATTGATTGTATGATTCTATTTGTTCCACCTGCCATTTTAAATCGTGCCCTAACTCTTCGGCCATTAAAGAGGCAACATCAGCCGCAATTTCGGAACTGGCACGTGCATTCAGTAACAAGGCCCTCGTCCTTCTTGCAAGCATGTCTTCTATCGTTATGGGCATTTCATTCCTGCAAATCCAGATAATCTCTGCCTTGGTGTAAGGAAACCGTGTGTCAATCGGGAGACCGAGTTTAGGATTATCACTGATCAGTTTTTCAATTTCAACGAACTTGTCTCCATAAATATGCAAACGATTGACGGAATAATTTGTCGTAAGTGTTGTCAGTTTAAGTTCTTCGGTCACACAATTCCTGTTTTCCAGTAACCCTGCACTTATAGCTTTATTAATTGTCTCTTCTGCCATCCGGCGATAAGTGGTCCATTTCCCGCCAACTATAGAGAGCAATCCTGACGGTGAGAGGGTGATTTTATGTCTTCGTGATATGGCTTTTGTAGAACCAGGTTTATTAGGATTGGCTGCCAGCGGACGCAACCCTGCAAAACGGCAGAGGATATCTTTGCGCAGTGGAGGCCTGACGAGGTATCTTTCAGCCGTCTGAAGGATGAAATCTATTTCATTGTCTTGTGCAACTGGTTCCAGACTAATTGTATCGAGCGGTCTGTCTGTTGTACCTACCACAACTACATCGTGCCACGGAATGGCAAATAGAACTCTGCCATCATCTGTTTTTGGAATTAAAATAGCCGATTCGCTCTGGAGGAAAGATTTGTCGAGAACAATGTGTATGCCCCGGCTTGGTTTTATCGTTGGCACCGCTTCGGGGTTGTCCATTTTAGCGATATCGTCAGCAAACACGCCGGTTGCGTTTATAACAAGATTCGCCTTAAAGTTAAATTCTTCGCCTGATACTACTTCCTTAGCCCTAACGCCATTGATTTTACCGTCTTCGTTTTTGGACAATGCAATGACTTTGAAATAATTCATCACAATGCCTCCTTTATCAGCACACGAGTGAGCAAGCGCCATTGCCATGCGGGAATCATCAAACTGCCCATCGTGATAAACAACCCCGCCAATCAATCCTTTCGATTTTAAGGTTGGTAAATGGGTCAGGGTCTTTTCACGGTTAATAAAAAATGATTTCCCCATACTTAGCGGTCCGGCAAGAAGATCATAGAACTTCAGACCAACGGTGTAGACAAACGCATTCCATAAATTATAAATCGGAATAACGAATTCCTGGTTGCAGGTGAGATGGGGTGCGTTTTTTAGCATTAATCCTCGTTCGCGCAAGGCCTCAACGACAAGGGCAAGATCGCCTTGTTCCAGATAGCGGACACCACCATGAACCAGTTTTGTACTTCGTGAAGAGGTTCCCTTTGCGAAATCAGATTGTTCGAGCAGGAGTGTTTTATAGCCGCGCGACGCACTATCGAGCGCTATACCCAATCCGGTTGCACCTCCGCCGATGACTACAATATCCCATGTAATCTCTGACTGCCTTCGTAATTCTTCAACAAATATTTGGCGCTTCATACGTTGGTATATTAGGTTTTAAGGTTTCCGTTTGTACAGTAGAGAACATCAGGATCAGCGTCATTCGTCTTCGCGATTGATAGAATAGCAAGCTTTTTATTCGCTGTCCGATTTTGTAATAATGTTACGAATAAGTTTACGAAAAAGCAAATAAATAAGGCAGTAAATTAATATTATTTTTTAGCTCAACATGCAGATAAGGTATATTCGGTCAATGTTTTCTGATTATTTATTTCTCATTACTTAAGTAATTGTCAGGATAAAATAATCAAGTCTCCACTGCATTTTAAATTGATCATAGAATGTTACCATACGCGAATGACTAAATCTGAAACTACAAAAACAGCACATGCCTAAACGGTACTGGAAATTCCTGCCAGAAAAGAGGTGATTGAATATTTTATTATAGATATGGACAGCTTAAAAACATAGCTAATAGAAAAATATATAATTTATGATTACAATAGACAGATGGGTTGATAGGGGGTACTTTTTAGGCAAAAACCGACCGTTTTCTCTTGTTTTTAAGGTCCGAATATGGATGGTCCGAATGAAACCCTAATGAAACCCCAATGAAATACGGACCTCAAAAAGCGCTTAAAAAGGGAAGATTTGGAGCAGCTTTTTAGGATTGGATCAGGGTCAATTAATCATAAAATAGGGTGCGTGTTATTATGGTAAAGTGACAGCATTCAATTGGAACCGTCATCTTTCTTTTTTGGAATTTTAGCTTCAAATTTATATCGAACCAGGGTTAATAATATTCATATTTTCTACAATATCATATTTCCTACGGAGAAAGACAAGATTGGTAGGTTGGTGAATAACAGATATTTGTAAAAATTTTATTTTATTCAAAAAACCTTATTAAACAACATGAAATAAGGTTAGGGATTGAGAAGGATAATCTCTTCTACTAAGAGAGGTTAAAGAAATTCAGAAAATAAGGTTTTTCCAGGTAGGAAGAGGTTCACGCAAAGGTACAGAGATACAAAGCGCGGCAAAAACCTTATTTACCTTTTTCCCAACATAATAGACAATTGTCGCAATTTCTCCTCATCACTCCATCTCCTTTTCCCACTTTTGTAAATACGACATTAATTTATTCACCTACTTAGTGCTCTAAATACTTGTTTTTTGCAACCGCATTACGCTATCGATAGGTTTGTATTGCCGAACAAATATTTTTTTCAGGAAAAACTTGCTGATTCAACAAACATCTTTATTTTTGTAGACTGATTAGTCAATCTTAATTTGATAATGGATAAACAGGAACAAATATTAAAGGCAGCACTGAAACTCTTTGTTGAGTATGGATTTCATGGAACGCCAACCAGTAAAATTGCGCAGGAAGCAGGGGTTTCGAACGGAACTTTATTTCACTACTATAAGACCAAGGATGAATTGGTTGTCGCGCTTTACATCTATATCAAGACCAGATTGTCTGCCTGTATTGACAGTAACAGGGGAGAGGGAGAGACGATTAAGGCAACTTTTAAACGGATATTTTTATCTTCCATGTACTGGGCGATTGAGAATCCAACTGAGTTTCAGTTTACACAACAATTTCATTCATCGCCTTATTTATCGATGGTTTCGGATGAAGAAATTAAGAAACAGACTAAATGTTTGATGGACTTTATGCAGGAAGCCATTGATGCGCGGGTCTTAAAACAATTACCTATTGATCTGTTATTTACACTTCTAAGCAGCCAGATTTATGGTATTAATGAATATTTGGTTGCTTCGAGCCTGGATGCCGAAAAGCAGAAAGAGGTAATCAACCTGTCATTTGACCTGATCTGGGATATGGTTACTTAAATTTTTTGCCACAATTACGGAGTGATTAGTCAATCATTGTACAATTAAAAAATAGAGAAGAATGAAAAAAATAGCATTAGTAACCGGAGCTTCATCCGGTATTGGAAAAGAGACTGCTAAATTATTGGTCGAAAAGGGGTTTACGGTATATGGGGCAGCGAGAAGAGTCGAAAAAATGGCGGAACTCAAGGATGTCGGAGTTAAGCTTATTGCAATGGATGTAACCGACGATGCGTCGATGGTTAAAGGGGTGACTGAAATCCTTCAAACTGAAGAACGTATTGATATATTGGTAAATAATGCCGGATATGGTTCGTATGGAGCGCTGGAAGATGTACCAATTTCGGAAGCGAGGTATCAGTTTGAAGTAAATATTTTTGGTCTGGCACGATTAACACAGTTGGTATTGCCAACTATGCGGAAACAACATTCGGGAAAAATCATTAACGTATCTTCGATTGGCGGAATAATTGGCGAGCCACATGGTGCATGGTATCATGCAACAAAATTTGCGGTTGAAGGGTTAAGTGATAGTTTACGAATGGAATTGAAAGAGTTTGGAATCGACGTTGTTGTTATACAGCCAGGCGCAATACTTACTGAATGGAATTCTATTGCACGTGAAAACCTCGTGAAAGTATCCGGAAATACCGACTACAAAATATTGGCTGACAAGCATATAAAGATGTTGGCTTACGCCGATAAAAGAGGCTCGCAGCCTGTTGTTGTTGCGAGGACTATTGTCAAAGCTGCTACTGCAAAAAGGCCAAAAACGCGATATGCCACCGGAGGCGGAGCGAAAATTATATTATTTATGAGAAAAATACTTTCAGACAAAATGTTTGACAGGATGATGTTAAGCATGATGAAGTAAGTAATGGGAATAAATAAATGTCGTCTTTTGCCAATACGGGGTTTTAATTAAAAAATCAATTACAGAACAATGAATAAACTAAACGTCATCATAACAGGAGCAACCGGAATGGTCGGAGAAGGTGTTCTTTACGAATGTTTGCATCACCGGGATATAGAAAAGGTTTTGGTTATTACCCGTAACCCGTGTGGTTATTCGCATCCAAAACTGACAGAGATTATTCACAGTGATTTTTTCGATATTTCTTCATTGAAAGATAGTTTAAAAGGTTACAATGCCTGTTATTTTTGTCTTGGAGTTACATCACTCGGGAAAAATGAAGCCGAATACACAAAGTTAACTTATACGTTGACGATGAACTTTGCCACAACCCTTGCAGCACTTAATCCCGATATGACTTTCTGCTATATCTCGGGAGCGGGTACCGATAGCGGTGAGAAAGGACGAACCATGTGGGCACGTGTAAAAGGCAAAACGGAAAACGATCTGGTGAAATTGCCTTTTAAGCAGGTATATAATTTCCGTCCGGCCGGGATTCTGCCATTTTTACCCCTGAAACCCTCACAAATTTTTTACAAAACTTACAGGTATATTGGATGGTTGTTATCAGTTATGAAAGTGATTACGCCCAATTTAATTGTAACACTGAAGGATTTGGCTGCAGCCATGATTAATTCTTCATTGGCAGGATATTCTAAAAATACCCTGGAAGTAAAAGATATTAAGATATTGGCCAAAGTAAAATAATGAAACAATTTATGTACGCAACAGCATCTCTGATCGTTATATTCTCAATAGCAACTGTTTATATTCTTCAGCAATCTAAATTCGGGAAATCACCTTCGGGCGAACGTTTAACAAGAATTAAAAAATCTCCTCATTATAAAGATGGTTCGTTTCAAAACCAAAGCATTACGCCTGTAATGGCGGAAGGCGTAAGTTATTTCGCTGTGGGTAAGGAGTTTTTATTTGGCAAAAAGGTAAGAGTTACCCCGGTTGATAAAATACCATCCGTAAAAACCGATCTATTAAATTTAGATAAAAACAAGGATATTTTGGTGTGGTTTGGTCACTCGTCCTATTTTATACAAATTGATGGGAAGCGGATTTTAGTCGATCCCGTTTTAAGTGGTGCTGCTTCTCCCTTTTCTTTTTCAGTTAAGGCATTTAACGGAACAGATGTTTATACAACCGATGATATTCCTGAAATGGATTATCTTTTTATTTCGCACGATCATTGGGATCATCTTGATTATGAGACGATCCTTCAATTAAAGCCCAAAATCAAAAAGGTGATTTGCGGACTTGGCGTAGGCGAAGATTTTGAATACTGGGGATTCGACAAGAAATCGATTATCGAAATGGATTGGTACGAACATGCAACCTTAGATAGTGGTTTCGTTGCGAATACAGTTCCGGCACGCCACTTTTCGGGGCGGGGATTAAAGCGAAATCAAACACTCTGGGCGGCATTTGTTTTACAAACCCCCACAATGAAACTGTTTATCGGGGGAGATGGCGGATACGATAAGCACTTTGCCGAAATCGGTAAAACATTTGGTCCCATTGATTTAGCGATTATTGAAAATGGTCAGTACGATAAGAACTGGAAGTACATTCACTTATTGCCTGATGATCTCGTAAAAGCATTTCACGACATCAATGCCAAACGTCTTTTCGCAGTACATTCTTCGAAATTTGCATTGGGAAATCATCCCTGGGATGAGCCATTGATAAAGATATCAGCACATAGCAAAGAATTTGACATTCCATTGATCACCCCAATGATTGGTGAACAGGTAAACCTGAAAGACAGTACACAAAAGTTCCCTGAATGGTGGAAAGGCATTGAGTAAAGGCAAAAGACCGCCAATTTTAAACGTACTATTGCGATAAGTTGAATATAACCTTAGCTCTTAAAGTAAAACCGGATTGCGATGGAAGTTCTCTTATTGCATCAGGGTTTGTCATTGTACTATGCGTGGCATAGAAAACAGGTCCTCCGGAAATAGAAAATGACATCCTTGAATTATTGGTTGTCATATTCAGAGATGGACCTATCAGTAGTTTTGCACCGCCTTCGGCTTCATCTTCTTCCCAAAAACCTTCAAGATCTTCGCCCACAGTTTCAAATCCACCATAAAGCTTTCCTAATAAACGGTAATGAAATCCTATGCTTGTAATAACATCGATACCATCCCTGTTTTTGGCCATTGCCTTTTCAAAGAGGATATTGCCGCCAGCCTTCCAGCGCGGGGCATCGTACGATACCGTTATCCGACTTAGCAGCGACTTCACATTTGAATAGTCCCTGCTTACTCCTAAACCTATGCCCAAACGTAGCCCCATTGGTTTTTTCCCTCCAATAAAGTCACGTATGATTTCGGCCTGTTGTGCACTTGTCACATTGTCCTCGCGCGGAAAACCAAAAGCAGCATTTGCATATAAAGTGTACCGTTTTCCCAGGTAACCTTTTAGTGCAAATTGTTGGCCTATACCGTCATATCCAAAAGGACCAACTACTCTTTCACCATAACTTGTCGAGTAATTCAGGCTCCACGCCAAATCTTCCGGAGTCAGTGTAGTCACCGAAAACAGAAAAGGTTCGGGTGTCCTTTTTATTGTATAAAGCGGATTCTCTTCCGGAATTTGTGCCACTGCGGTGGCTCCCATTATAGCGGTTATCAGTAGAATAAGTATTTTTTTAATCATAGATCTGTAATTTGAAATGCGGTAAACAATTATTGTCTGTGAGTTCTAAAAATAATCTTTTGGCAGGTCATTGATGTTGCCACTATTACCAGCTCAAATTTAATTACATCCTGTTAATATTTAATTTCATGCCTGATAAAAATCAGGGATGAGATTTGTTTAAACTGACAATGGCTAAATTACAATGAATTATTTGATGCACCCTTCCTTCAATTAAAATGTAACCATTTTGTGATATCGAACCTGAAAAGTCTTTTGCCACCAATTCACCAATCCCGAAATTTCAGCGATTTTTTATATGTATTTAAATTTAGTGAATCAAATATCAATATATTAGTAATCATTTATGTACAATTCTAAAAGCTAATATTTAATATGGCGGATAAATCTTAGTGCATCGTGGCTTAGTGCCTTGGTCGCAATAAAAACAGAATGTCATAAAGGCGCAATGGCACAAGGGTTCACCAGGAACCGCCTAAAATGTAAATTTAGTAAAAAATTATAATAATCACATTTACAATACGTTAAATACAATCTGCCTCAAACGAATTATAATCAAAAAATCGCTGAAGCTTCGGGATTGTCGTACACCCTTCATAACCTGCTGCCGATATAGGTTCGGGGTGAGAAATGGCACATCGAAAAGCAGGATCACGGAATAGCGAACCAGGTACGAAGGAAATACGACGCAAATACGAATGAAATGATGTTCGCTTAATTTATGAGTCAAAATTAGGGATTTTAAAAAAGATAACTATCAAAAGTGAACGACGTGCCCTGAGATGCCGCGAAACGACAGAAAGCGAATTGTATGTTATTGTATGACTGTGTTATAAATTAGGGATTGGGGAAATGAGGATTGCTGCAAAACTGCCAAATATCAATAACCGAGGGGGAAGCCCACGAACATCAATGAACCACGAAAATAATGCCGTCAGAGTCGTTTGCTATTAGCTTCGCTGATCTTCGATTCAGATGTGACCCTTTTGGAGCAGAATCGTTGTAGTGCAGGAATTGTAAATTGGCAGAATGTTGTAATTTTCGTTTGCATAAATAATTTGGGGTTTACAATGCTG
>JAATGF010000166.1 GCA_015654795.1 Bacteroidales bacterium | reverse complement strand
TGTTTGGTTCTTGTTTGGTCCATACCTCGTTTATCAAAGATTCTTTAATGACTCGCCTTTTCGCCCTTGCGCCCCATCATCCCATTTTCCTGCTCTATGTTTGGTTCATCTCAAGTCTGGTATCAGGTCCTGTATCAACATCGTATCCTCAAACGAAGATTTTTAATGACTTTTTCAATGACGGCGAAGCCAATGACCCCTTCAATGACTTTTTTCAATGACGGCGAAGCCAATGACCTTTCCAATGACTAATGACCTCTTCAATGACGGCGATGACTCGCCTTTTCGCCTCTTCTCCCTTTCGCCTTTTCTCCCCATCGCCTTATCGCCCCATCATTCAATTCTTTACCTGAAAAAATCCGCGTCGTATCAAACGAGTCATTTTTATTAATCGAAGATTCATTTTTATAAATCTCCGCAACAATTCAATGTGATCCCTTTAAATTGGTAATTTCGTAAATTATTGCGATGATATGAACTCTCTGCTCAATGATTGCCGCTCATCTGATTGTACACGAATAAGTGAAGAGAACCATCATACAAAATTTAAACATTCAAGTCATTATTTATGAATAATTTAGATAATTTAGTTGCTTATTTTGAAGCAGGTTTTCGTGAAGAGATAAAGATCATCGGACAAACAGTGCCTCAAAGACTTTATGAACCGGTTGCTTATTCATTAATGATTGGAGGAAAACGACTCCGACCTGCTTTAATGCTTCATGCCGCTTCGATGTTTACCAAATCGGTCGATCATGTATTGCCGGCTGCGATGGCCATTGAAATTTTCCATAACTTTACCTTACTCCACGATGATATTATGGACAAGGCCGATGTTAGGCGTTGCTTACCCACTGTGCACAAAAAATATAATGAAAATGTCGCTATTCTTAGCGGCGACGCAATGTGTATCCTGGCATTCAAGTACTTTGCGAAAGGAAACGATACCAGATTGCATGAACTGCTCCCCCTGTTTACAACAACAGCCCTCGAAGTCTGCGAAGGACAACAATTCGATATGGATTTCGAAACACGCGATAATGTGACGGTGGAAGAATACCTCGAAATGATCAGACTTAAAACCGCGGTACTCATAGCAGGTAGCCTCAAAATCGGAGCCCTGCTCGGTAATGCAAAACAAATCGATGCCGACCTCCTGTACGAATATGGCATCAACGTTGGTCTTGCTTTTCAATTGCAGGACGATTGGCTTGACGTATATGGCGATCCGGATATATTTGGAAAAAAGAAAGGAGGCGATATCTGTGCCAACAAAAAAACCTATTTATTACTGAAGGCATTAGAGGTAAGCGATCAACTTACTCTGCAACAGCTGAATCACTGGCTATTGACATCCGATTTCGATACTGAACAGAAAATTGCCGCTGTCACTGCTATTTATGATAAAACAGGGGTAAGTGAGGCAACCCGGAATCTGATGCGATATTATCACGACAAAGCGCTTGCTGCCCTTGAAAAAGTTACCATCCCTTCCGATCAAAAAAATACACTCATTGCATTTGCAGGCGAAGTGATGGAGCGGATCAAATAAACTATCTTTGTCCCAATCCAAATAAGGATTCAAATTACTAATACGTTAATTTTCGCAGATGAAGGTCATCGATATCATTCAACAATCGGAGAAAACAGTTTTCTCCTTCGAATTATTACCTCCCCTGAAAGGTCAGAAAGCAGATAAATTATATCGAACTGTCGATGAGCTAATTGAATATAATCCTCAGTATATCAATCTCACTACACATCGCGACGAAGTCGAGTTCCGCGAGTTGCCAGGAGGTTTGATGCAGAAAAGAATTGTTCGCAAACGTCCGGGAACTGTTGCCATAGCAGCGGCAATTCAGAATGCTTACAATATTCCGGTGGTGCCCCACGTCGTTTGCGGAGGATTTACCAAAGAGGAAACCGAAAATATGCTTCTTGATCTTAATTTCCTGGGAATCAATAATGTGCTTGCACTTCGCGGAGATGGACTCAAATCGGAAGGCAGCTTTACCGCTGAACGCGAAGGACATTCCCACGCCAGCGAACTGGTAGAACAAATTGTCAATCTGAAGCAAGGAAAATACCTGGATCCCGAAATCAAAAATACGGCAGAACTGGATTTCTGTATCGGAGTTGCCGGTTATCCCGAAAAACATTTTGAAGCATCCAATATGGATATTGATCTTCTTAATCTGAAAGCTAAAGTTGACGCAGGAGCTGATTACATTGTAACACAGATGTTTTTCGACAACCAAAAATATTACGACTTTGTCAATCGTTGCAGAGCGATTGGAATAACTGTACCAATTATCCCGGGAATCAAACCCCTGGCGATGATGAATCAAATCACTGTTTTACCTAAACTCTTCAGTATCGATATTCCCGAGGCGTTTGCCGGTGAAGTACGAAAATGTAAAACCAATGACGAAGCCAGAGCTGTGGGTACGGAATGGGCGATCGAACAGGCACGCGATTTGGTTGCGCACAAAGTTCCCTGCCTTCATATCTACACCTACGGAATATCTGACAACACAAGACAAATTGCCAAAGCGGTAATTTAAATTAGCTGAATATCAGCAACAAATTAATTTTTAACAATAGTTAATCATGGTATTAAAAATAGGTGACAAAGTAAGATTCCTCAACGAAGTTGGAGGGGGTCGCATTACTTCAGTAATCAGCGAAGATATTGTAAACGTCGAGACGAACGATGGGTTTGAGGTTCCTACGAGGGTTAATAACCTGATTGTAGTAAACTCACCCGATGTTTACGAGAGCGGGAAAACCCGGAACACCGTTGCTGCACCAAAACCTGCAACGCCCCCGGAGAAGAAAGCGGCAAAACCCGAAGAACCCTGGTTCTCAGACAAAAACCAGATTGCCACAAAAGAAGAACCTCAATATCTTTTCGCACTGGTTCCCGAAGTACCTGCCAACCCGCCAACCGGAAATATTTCGATGTACCTTGTTAACAATTGTAACGATACCCTGCTTTTCAGATTTGCACAAAAAAACAAATACAATTACGAAACCATTTCTGCCGGATCATTGAGTCCCAATTCCAAAACATATCTTGGTTTGATAAAACCTGAGATGATTGCTGATCTGCCTATTTTTTGTTTTCAATTGCTGAACTTCAGAAAACGCACAAAAGAGCTGGAACCATTTTTGCAAAAGGAAATTACACTTTCGGCTGTTAAATTTTATAAACCAAACTCCTTCGTCACAACAAAACTTTTCAAAGTACCGGTCATGTTGTTTCAAATCAATGAAAATCAGTTTAAAGCAGAACTCGAGAAGCTTACGGAACACGATTTTCAGAAAGCCGCCGCAACGAAAGAACCAAAAAAGAAAGAACAACCGATTACGCTTTCGAACCCCGATATGACCGAAGTAGATCTTCATATTCATGAACTACTCGACAATTACAGTAATCTGACAAATACCGAAATGGTGGCTGTTCAAATGAAGAAATTTCACGAAGAGATGGAAAAAGCGATTAAATCAGAAGTTAAAAAAATCGTTTTTATTCATGGCGTCGGCAACGGAACCCTCAAAAATGAACTGCGCCGCGAACTGCAGCGAAAATATTCGAAATACAATTTCCAGGATGCCTCCTTCCGCGAATATGGTTATGGCGCTACGATGGTAATCATCCGAAAATAAATATGCTGATTCGCTCTTTCAATCTATAACGTAGGATTTGAACTCGTATGCCGTTTTCATGGGCATGAGAAAATTTAGGTTATGAGACACTAAATACCCATGAAATTGTCACCTGAGGAAAGAACCCGTAGAGACAAGGTATGCCTTGTCTCGCTCTGAAACATAATTCGTAATCCCGTATGTATGGGATTTATAATTCAATGACATTAAAATGACTGTTTAAATCCCGTGAGGGATTTGATATAGGTAGAAGTTTCATAACCTGTATTTCCTAAACCTCCATGAAACCGGCATCCGTGTTCAAATCCATTTTTATTATGCATTCTTAAACATATTCCCCCCTGAATTCTGTCTTGATCTGTAATTAATTCAAAACAGGATCATCACTCAAAGAAAAAAGAGGCTGTCTCAAACAAACGGAACAGCCGCTTTCAACTTATAGTTCGAAAAAGAATATGTTTTTAATTTGATTTGCAATCATTAACAGATTACCTCATGTTACCGGATAAAATGAGTAAATTCTTTCTTTTCAGCTTTTGGTGATTCAATTGTAGCTGCAGTAGCCTCTTTCATTTTCAGCAACCATGCCATGTTTTTGCCCAATACCCGCATAATTTGCTTTCCTTCAACATCCTGTAAAACTTCACCGGCAGTTCTGCCATGAATTACATTCCAATAATTGGATGTGGCAATAATCATTTCCGAGTAATTCAGATAATGGTTCAAACTATCAAGGGTTGCAGATCCGCCGGTTCTTCGAACCGAAACAACCGCCGCTCCAACTTTATGCCGGAATAAGCCTCCGTTCGAACCGGCAACATAAAACAGCCTGTCTAAGAAGCTTTTCATCGTACCTGGTATGCCGGAATAATGAACAGGAGCCCCGATAATAATACCATCAGTATTCTTTACCTGTTGCACCCACTTGTTCATATCGTCCGTTTTAATAACACATTTTTCGTCTTGGTTTACACCACATTTACCGCAAGCCAGACAACCATGAATCATTTTATGTCCGATATGCAGAATTTCAAACTCTATACCACCCGCCATAAGCTCATTACCAATCATATTCAACGTATGAAAAGTGTTTCCTTCTTTATTCGGACTCCCGTTTATTGCTATTACTTTCATCAATCCTAAATATTATTTCGACGAAATAAAGGTACAAAAATAATGAATAGCAAATAAACGATTGAGTAAAAATTGGGCATTCTTTTGTTAATTGAATTGTCGATAAACAAGTTGCAAAAGAGGACCAGAATCAATTATCTGATTAATCTCAGAGTCAAATATCCAATAGCATATTGTGCATTTTCGAACATTGTATCATAAAATCGTACAGTCTGCCTGAATTTATAGCTTTAAAAAAAATGCTATATCATTACAATACAGAACATTAAAATTTTTGGCACGATACATGCAATAAATCAATCGGAAACAATTTTAAAATAAAACAAAATGAAAACAGTAACTTACAAAATAGCAAATGTGATGAGATCAATAGTAGCATCATTAATTATTCTGGCTTCTTTCTCCGGGATTGCAAAAGGGGAAAATTCAAATACGGAAGCCATTTCAATCGCTGAAAACGGATACAACGCAAAAGTATTTGTTGAAGCAGAACTTGCATCCGAAACTGCAAACTGGATGAACAGCAATGTTGAAACCAACAACGAAGGAATTGAAGCACTTGCACTTGAACCTTTGAAATATGATGCAAGGAAATTTGTAGAAGCAGACCTTGCATTCGAAAGCAGATTGAATGACAATACTGATGCTGAGCTTGTTCTACAGATCGAACCCTTGAAATATGATGCAAAGAAATTTGTGGAAGCAGACCTTGCACTTGAAAACAGGTTGAACGACAATGCAGATAATGAGCTTGTTCTACAGGTTGAACCTTTAAAATATAACGCAAAGGATTTTGTTGAAAGAGACCTTGCATCCGAAAACGGTTTAAACAGCAATGCGGATTCAGACAACCAGGTTATCGAATTCTTGCCAACCAGCTATGGTTATAATGCAAAGGATTTTGTTGAAGCAGAACTTTCAATCGAAATAAAAAACTGGAGGAACAATACAACAAATAGCATCAAATCAGAAGATCGGTTCAATTGCGAAAATGAACTGGCAAACAATTAAATCATTGAAACATCATTGAAATGGTTCAATGATGAAACGAGAGAATCAGAATCTTCCCTGATTGATGCGACCCGGTAAAGCCGGGTTTTTTGTTGCCCGTAATCGACCTCCCTCAAAGAAATCTGCTCCTGTTAAAACCTCTTTCTGTTTCTTTTCAAAAATCCTCTCCATCCCGAAGGACGGACCGACATCCTTCGATTCGTATTATTTAACAGCTGCAGCTCATCCAAATACAAACTGTCCATTTTCGGACAACAAACGATTCAAAAACCGTACAGTAATTCTCTATCTGCGGCGATATAAAAAATTATATCTTTCTGAAATACATATATTTGACTAATTTGGCACGATAGATGTCATAAATCAATCGTAAACAATTTAAAAAAAACAAAATGAAAACAATATCTTACAAAATAGCAAATGTGATGAGATCAATAGTAGCATCTTTAATCATTCTGGCTTCGTTCTCCGTAATCGTAAATGGAGAAAACTCAAATAAGGAGTCAATCGTCGAAAATGAATATAATGCAAAGAATTTTGTTGAAGCAGAACTTGCATTCGAAACAGAAAGCTGGATAAACAGTAACTCTGAAACTAATAGCGAAGCTGTCGAGGCATTGATGAGCGACAATGAATATAACGCAAAGGAATTTGTCGAAGCTGAACTTGAATTAGAAACAGAAAGCTGGATGAACAGCAATTCTGAAACAAACAACGAAGCTATCGAGGTATTGATAAGCAACAATGAATATAATGCAAAGAATTTTGTTGAAGCTGAACTTAAATCCGAAACAGAAAGCTGGATAAACAGTAACTCTGAAACTAATAGCGAAGCTATCGAGGCATTGATGAGCGACAATGAATATAACGCAAAGGAATTTGTTGAAGCTGAACTTGAATCCGAAACCAAATCATGGATGAATGGCAACTCTGAAGCCAATAGCGAAGTTGCCGAAGTATTATTAAGCAGCAATGAATATAATGCAAAGAACTTTGTCGAAGCCGATCTTGCATTCGAAACCGAATCATGGATGAACAGCAACTCTGAAACAAACAACAAAGTTGCCAGGACATTGATAAACAACAACGAATATAACGCAAAGGAATTTGTTGAAGCTGACCTTGCATCCGAAACCGAATCATGGATGAACACCTCCGCAAATGGTAACGGATCAAAACAGCTGTTTAATTACAGCAAAGAATTGGCAAAGAATTAAACAATTGGAACATCATTGAAATGGTTCAATGATGTTGGTTTTAATCAGAATTACTACTAATGGATGCAACCCGGTAAAACCGGGTTTTTTATTGTCCATCAAAAAGTTCCGTACAATGCATATTCATCCGTATTGCAAAATACCTGACTATAAATATAAAATCCAGGTCGATTCGTTTCAATTTTACGGTTCAGCTGCAATACCGGATGACCCGATCCCACCTGAAAATAGTCTTTTAACTTTTCATCAGCCATGATGGAAAGGATCTTTTGCTCCCCGCCTTTCACCTCTACCTGGTAATTCTTACGCAGAATATCAAACAGCGACTTATTCTCAAAGTTTCGGGAAGTAAATCTCGAAAGATTAATATTCGGAATCATTGTAATATCAAAGAACACCGGTTTGTTATTTACTAACCGCAACCTTTCCAAATAAATACAACCAGACTCAATCTCGAGTTGGCTTAACGGAAAAGTAAAAGCCTCCGTCCAGTTCCGTATTTCAGGTTTTACGATAATATGAGTCAACAGATTATCCTGACCGATTGCGGAAGTTGTACCCGTCAGCGAAAGAATCCCAACACCTTTGGGAATTCCTTTCACAATACTCCCCTTCCCCTGATGCCTCACAATATAACCCTCGTTGGCAAGACGGTCAAGTGCTTTCCTTATCGTCGGACGCGTCACCTTGTGAACGGTACACAACTCATTCTCGGAAGGAAGCAAATCTCCTTCATGGAAAACACCATCAGTAATATGCGAACGTAGAATTTCATATACTTTGCGGTGCTGCGGTATTAAAGCTTTCTGTTGCATAAAATCTATTCCCTATTGATTGTAATACAATTACAAAAGTAATAAAAGTTTTAACAAAAATAAATATTTGTACTTACATGAATGGATTTGTGAATATTTTGCATACTACTGTTAATTAATAAATTAAATCAACTAAACATTAATCCTAAAAAATAAAATAAAATTATACTTGTAAATACAAGTTGAATGGAATATATTTGCAGAAAATATTTTTTCTATGGCTACTGTCGTTATAATGCCTAAACAAGGCCAATCTGTTGAAAGTTGTATAATTACCGAATGGAACAAGAAAAAGGGTGACCAGGTTACGAAAGGTGAAGTACTTTTTGCCTATGAAACCGACAAAGCCTCATTTGAAGAAGAAGCACCTGTTGACGGAATACTTCTCGAACTTTTTTATGAAGCAGGTGATGAAGTCCCTGTACTTACGAATGTCTGTGTAATTGGTGCAGCCGGCGAATCAGTCGATGCCTACCGATCTGGCGGCGTTGCCCCCAAGAAAGAGGATAACCCTGAACCTGCTGTTATTACAGAAAAAGCTGAACAACAAGTGATAAATACGGTCAATCCGGGAACTGGAACAGGAGCTATTTCTCCGCGAGCCAGAATCCTGGCAGACAAAGAGGGTATTCTTACTGCCGGATTATCGGGAACAGGTCCGAGAGGACGCATTATTGAACAAGATATTCAGGCAGTGATCGCAAGCAACCCAAAAACAACTCCGCTGGCAAAGAAGATCGCAGGACAGGAACAATTACAACCTGCCTCTATCGGGAGCGGATTAGGTGGTTCAGTCACAGCAAAAGACCTTACTTCGCCAAATCCTGTCTATAATAATGATTTTGAAATTAAGAAATTATCGAACATTCGCAAGATGATTGCCAAAGCAATGCACAGTTCGCTGCAAAACTCTGCTCAATTGACGCATCACCTTGGTGCTGATGCCCGTAGAATGCTCGAATTGCGCCGAAAAGTAAAAAAAGCCAATGATAATGGCTATCCTGTGAACATTACCCTCAACGATATGGTTTGTTTTGCAGTGGTTAAAGCTTTGCGGAAATTTCCGCAGGCAAATGCCCATTTTCTTGGCGATAGTGTGAAATACTTTAGTAAAATACATCTTGGGGTAGCGGTCGACACCGATCGTGGATTGATGGTTCCTGCAATCAGGAATGCAGACGACCTGTCAATTCAGGGACTTTCGAATCAGATGCGCGAAGTCGCAGCATCGTGTCGTAAAGGGGCTGTCAATCCGGAACTACTCTCTTCCGAAGCCGCTTCATTTACCGTTTCTAATCTCGGAAACTACGGGGTCGAAATGTTTACACCCGTAATCAACCTTCCGCAGGTTGGAATTCTGGGAGTTAACACGATTGTTCCGCGGCCGAAAGATTTAGGTGACGGAGTTTACGGATTCGTTCCGTTTATCGGACTCAGTCTTACCTACGATCATCAGGCATTGGACGGAGGTGAAGCAACCCGTTTTTTGAAACAAATCGCCATAGAAATCGAAAACCTTGAGTTTGAACTTTAATAAAATAGGAGATTCTACGATGAGTACAACATTCGATTTAGCAATTATTGGCGGGGGTCCTGCCGGATATGTAGCAGCAGAAAGAGCTGGTAAAAAAGGACTTAAAGTCGTTTTAATTGAAAAAAGCGAACTGGGCGGCGTCTGCCTTAACGAAGGGTGCATTCCCACCAAAACCCTGTTATACAGCGCAAAACTTTACGACAACGCTCTTGGAGGCAGTAAATACGGCATAGATACAAAAGAGGTGACTTTCGATTTTGCGAAAATGATGGCCCGCAAACAAAAAGTGGTTAAAAAGCTGGTCGGCGGTGTTGGCCTGAAAATGAAAGAACATCATATTGAAGTCATTAAAAGTGAGGCTTATATTAAAGGTCGTTCGGCTGAAGGAATTGAAATTACTGCCGGTGACACAGAAATCCTCGCAACAAACCTGCTTATTTGCACGGGTTCAGAAGCTTTTTTGCCACCGATTCCCGGACTTGGGGCTCCGGGCGAATTAATTCTTACGAACAGAGAAATTCTTGATTTAAAGGAAAGACCTGATTCTTTGGTAATTATTGGCGGTGGAGTAATCGGGCTCGAATTTGCCAGTTTCTTTAACAGCATTGGCACCAAAGTTACGATCATCGAGATGCTGGATGAAATTCTAACAGGCATGGATCTGGAGATGAGCACAATGCTTCGTCAGATGTATACTAAAAAAGGAATCACTTTCAATATTTCAGCCAAAGTGACTGAAGTAAAAGGGAATGAAGTATTCTTTGAAAAAAACGGCAAAAAGGAATCAATTAAGGGGGAAAAGATCCTTGTAAGCGTAGGCCGTAAAGCGAATACCACTGGTTTCGGCCTCGAGAATATCGGAGTCGAACTTTACAAAGGCGGCATCAAAGTAGACGAAAAAATGCGGACCAATGTTCCAAATGTTTTTGCTGCCGGCGATGTTACAGGATTCTCGCTACTTGCCCACACCGCGAGCCGCGAAGGCGAGGTGGTTGTAAATAACCTTACCGGACGTGCTGACAGAATGCGTTACAACGCTATTCCGGGTGTTGTTTACACGAACCCCGAATTTTCAGGTGTCGGATATACAGAGGAGAGTGCCAAAGCCCAAAATATCGAATACCGTGTAGCCAAATTACCGATGGCATATGCAGGACGTTTTCTTGCCGAGAATGAAGGCGGAAGCGGTCTGTGCAAAGTGCTTGTCGGAGCAAAATATGGCGAGGTTATTGGCGTTCATATGCTTGGAAATCCTTCAGGCGAAATCATTTACGGAGCTTCGATGGCCATCGAAATGGAGATGACCCTTAAAGAGATGGAGGAAGTTGTATTCCCTCATCCAACGGTTTCGGAAATATTTAAAGAAACCATTTTTTCCTTCTAAAAACCAATTACCAAATTATCGTAATACCAATAAAAATTTAATATGCCTAAAGTTCAATTTATTGACCCTCGCGTGGCCAGACAAGCCGGAGAAATTACATTTACCCCAATTCCGGTAAATCAGTATAAGAAAACAATTACTGAAGAAAAAGCGAATTTTTCAGACGCCGATTTCCTTCGCATTTACCATGACATGGTGGTGATCCGCGAATTTGAAACGATGTTGAACCTGATTAAAACAACCGGAGAGTACAGCGGAACACCTTATGATCACCCCGGACCCGCGCATCTTTCCGCAGGACAGGAAGCTGCCGCTGTTGGAATGGCCTATACGCTTACTGTTGAAGATTTTATATTTGGTTCACACCGTAGCCACGGCGAAATTCTGGCCAAAGGGTTAAGTGCCATTCAGAAATTGAATGACGCGGAATTGATGCAGATTATGGAATCGTTCTTTGATGGAACAATTCTCAAAATAGTTAGTAAAGATTTCAAAGGAACAACAAAGCAATTAGGGCGCAGATTCCTTTTATACGGCACATTAGCTGAAATATTTGCCCGCGAAACGGGTTTCAATAAAGGTCTTGGCGGGAGTATGCATGCATTTTTCACCCCATTCGGTGTTTATCCGAACAATGCCATTGTAGGAGGCAGCGGTGACATCTCCGTTGGCGCTGCACTTTATAAGAAAATCAACCGTAAACCGGGAATGGTGGTTGCCAATATTGGCGATGCATCAATGGCATGCGGTCCGGTTTGGGAAGGACTTTCATTTGCCGCAATGGATCAGTTTAAAGAACTGTGGGAAGGCGATATGAAGGGTGGATTACCTGTGATTTTCAATGTGATGAATAATCAGTATGGAATGGGTGGTCAAACCTGCGGCGAAACGATGGGTTACGGAAAAGTAGCCCGCATCGGAGCAGGAGTTAACCCGGAACAGATGCATGCCGAAAGAGTTGACGGATACAATCCTTTGGCAGTGATTGATGCATATCGTCGTAAACGCCAAGTTATTGAAGAAAAAAATGGCCCCGTACTGCTCGAAGTACTTACCTATCGTTACAGCGGTCACTCACCTTCCGATGCCTCGTCCTACCGATCAAAGGAAGAGGTCGAAGCATGGCAGGCACAGGACAGCATAGCATCTTTCGGAAACAGTCTGATCGAAGCCAAAGTAACAACACAAGCTTCACTTGATGCAATTTGGGCTGATATTAAATCTGTTATGCTTGAAATGTTCAAATTGTCGATCAACGACAATATTTCGCCACGCATGGATATTCACAAACATCCGGAGCAAATTGGCGAAATGATTTTCTCCAATCAGTCGGTTGTCAGCATGGACGATCAACGTATCCCTGAAGTAAACCATCCGATGGCAGAAAATGCAAGGGTTATTCAGATTTCAAAAAAAGAGCGTTTTGCTTTTGATGCCGATGGAAAACCTTTCTCTAAAATGAAACAGTACCAATTGCGCGATGGCATTTTCGATGCAATTGTCGATCGTTTTTATAAAGACCCAACATTGGTTGCTTATGGTGAAGAGAACCGTGACTGGGGCGGCGCGTTTGCGGTTTACCGCGGACTTACCGAAGCGCTTCCTTATCACCGGTTATTTAATTCGCCAATTTCAGAAGCATCAATTATCGGGACTGCAATTGGTTATGCGATGTGCGGCGGACGTGTGATTCCAGAAATCATGTACTGCGACTTCCTCGGAAGATGTGGCGACGAAGTCTTTAATCAGCTTCCAAAATGGCAGGCAATGAGTGGGAATGTGCTTAAAATGCCGGTTGTTATCCGTGTTTCGGTGGGATCAAAATATGGAGCACAGCATTCTCAGGATTGGACTTCTCTTGTTGCCCATATCCCTGGTCTGAAAGTTGTTTTTCCTGTTACTCCATATGACGCAAAGGGCCTGATGAATAGCGCTTTGCAAGGTACTGATCCTGTTATCTTCTTCGAGAGTCAGCGTATTTACGATATTGGTGAACAATTTCACAAAGGCGGAGTTCCTGAAGGTTATTACGAAATCCCTTTCGGTGAACCTGATGTGAAGCGGGAAGGAAGTGATGTCACAATCCTGACCATTGGAGCAACACTTTACCGCGCACTTGAAGCAGCAAAAATTCTTGAAGAAAAATATGGCTTATCAGCGGAAGTAATTGATGGAATGTCACTTGTACCTTTCAATTATGAAAAAGTGATTGCCTCTGTTAAAAAGACCGGACGTATCCTAATTTCGGGTGATGCCAATTCACGTGGGTCATTCCTCAACGAACTTGCCCGCAATATCACAGAACTGGCGTTCGACTACCTTGATGCTCCTCCAGTTGTTGTAGGCTCAAGAAACTGGATCACTCCTGCTTACGAACTCGAAAAAGCCTTCTTCCCTCAACCGGAATGGTTTATTGATGCCATCCACGAAAAGATCGTTCCGCTGAAAGGGCATGTATCAAGTCAGAACTTTAGCGATCCGGAACAAATCAGGAGAGCAAAACAAGGCGTATAACAAACAGCAGACTAATAAATAAGATGATAACATCAATTAAGACAATTCTTTATCGTTTATATTGATGTTATCATTTTATACGAAAAGCGACACGAATTAAAACTGAATATTTTTTGACAGACTAATAAGAATTTTATGGATTTCTGGAAAACATTCCCCGGAAAGGAAGAATTATTAAAATGGTATGATAAGAATGGCGATGGAAAAATCCGATTGGTAAATGCTCACATGCATACGCCTTATTCATTCAGCGCGTTTTCGGACATATCGCAAGCCCTTAATATGGCTATAAATGAGAATGTTAAAGTTGCAGGAATCAATGATTTTTATACCACTGACGGTTATCCGGAATGGGCGGAAGCGTGTGCATCCAGAAAAATATTCCCGCTTTTCAATATTGAATATATTAGTCTTAATCGCGATGATCAGTCTGCGGGTATTAAAGTGAACGATCCCAACAATCCAGGTCGCACCTATTTAAGCGGTAAAGGACTCGCATTCCCGGCAAAGCTAAAAGAACCATTTGCTTCAACGCTTGCATCGGTTCGTAAAGAATCGAATATTCAGGTTCAGAAAATGTGTGCCAAACTGAATGAAGTTCTGGCAAACTGCAATGCCGGATTTGAACTTGATTATGAAGATATTAAATTAAAAATGACCAAGGGAATGGTGCGGGAACGACACCTTGCCAAAGCTTTACGCGAAAAAATAAATACTCAATTCACTACAGCTGAAGATCAGCAACTTTTTTATAAAACCATTTTTGGAGGTAAAGCACTCAAATCAGATATTGGAAATTTTGCGGCCATCGAAAACGAGATTCGTGGTAATCTCCTAAAGGCTGGCGGTGCAGCCTTTATTCCCGAAAATCCTGAAGCTTTTCCCGATATGGAAATGGTTTGCCAGATAATTCTCAATTCAGGAGGAATTCCAACTTATCCCTTCCTGGCCGATGATAATAATGGCAATTTCACGGATTTTGAAGCCCCAAAAGAAACTGTAATTGAGATTCTTAAAAAAAGAAATATCTGTTCTGTGGAGTTTATTACCACGAGAAATAGTATTGCGGTACTCGAAGAGTATGCCGGATACTTTAAAAAAAACGGATTTGTTGTTACCTTTGGTACAGAACACAATACGCCTGCCATGGAACCTGTCGAACTTTTTGCCAGGAATAATACACCTTTAAGTGAAATGCTCCTCAAAATTAATTACGAAGGAGCGTGTATTACAGCAGCACATCAGTATCTTGTCGCCACAGAAGGAACCGGATACCTTGATAAAGATGGCAAACCGGATGTGACCAGAAGGGAATCTTTCACGACTTTGGGCAAAGCATTAATTGAATACCTGATAAAAAACTAAATATGGATACCTTGATAATTAATCGTGTTGTTCCTGCAATCAGGATGCTGACTTCGCGAGAAAAGATAATGACAGCGAGATTCGACAATCGCAAAGAAATATTATCCACTGACAGTGAAGAAGACCTGTACGATTTGAATTTTATCAACGGGTCTGCCAGCATTCTCGTTGTTGACGAGACAACAGATCCCGACGAGATTATTGATGACTTAAAGGTAAAACTCTCAGCATGGTTTGATTCCAGAATTGGACACCCCGATTATATCTTTATGAAAGGAATCGGATTGGTTGCTATCGCCAAAAACGCAGCCTTACTTGATGTTCTATTAGGCGCTCAAGAGGAACTTGTTGCGGCCGTTTCAGGTAGGGTTCAGGATAAAATTGCCATTGTTACCGGTGGTGCTCAGGGGTTTGGCGGAGGTATTGCCGAACTGTTGTATGCTCAGGGTGCAAATGTCGTAGTCGCCGACCTAAATGAAGAAGTCGGAAGAAAGATGGTTGACAAACTGAATTCTAAAAAACAAACCAATCAGGCTTATTTCATCAAAGCGAATGTAGTTAGTCCTGAATCGGTTGAAGATATGATTACTGCCACAGTAAAACAGTTTGGCGGTCTTGATGTTATCATCAGTAATGCAGGAATTCTTCGTGCAGGTGGTCTCGATGAAATGACACCTGAAATTTTCTCTGTGATGACGGATGTCAACTACAAAGGTTATTTTCTTTGTGCAAAATATGCCTCTGCTGTGATGAAAGTTCAGTCGCAATACCGCGATGACTATTTTACCGATATCATCCAAATTAATTCGAAATCAGGCTTGAAGGGAAGCAACCGAAATTTTGCTTATGCAGGTGGGAAATTTGGGGGAATCGGTCTTACCCAATCATTTGCAATGGAACTAATGCCTTATCGGATTAAGGTAAATTCAATCTGTCCCGGAAATTTCTTCGAAGGGCCGCTTTGGAGTGATCCGGAAAAGGGGCTTTTTGTACAATATCTTAAAGCGGATAAAGTACCCGGAGCAGAAAATATAAAAGATGTAAAAGCATTTTATGAAGCACAGGTTCCTGCCGGCAGAGGTTGTCGCGTGATCGATGTCGTAAGAGCTATTTTCTACGTAATGGAACAGGAGTATGAAACCGGCCAGGCTGTACCTGTAACAGGAGGACAAAATATGCTTAACTAGCGGCTGCTTTTAATTAATTACCAGTAGCTGTAATACAAATAAAAACAAAAAAATATCATGAAGACACGCGCAGTACGATTATACGGGAAAAAGGATTTGAGGCTCGAGGAATTCGAGTTGCCTCAGATTAATGAGAATGAAATATTGGCCAAGGTGATTTGCGACAGTCTTTGCATGTCGTCCTACAAAGCGGCAAGCCAGGGAGCCGACCACAAACGAATTCCCAATGATTGTGATGTCAATCCACCAATTATTGGCCATGAGTTTGCCGGTGAGTTGATTGAGATCGGATCAAAATGGAAAAACAAATTCAAAGCCGGAGATAAATTTTCAATTCAACCAGCCATTAATTATCCCGGAAGTCGTGTCGGCGTTCTTGGTGCACCAGGATATTCGTACAGCTATATCGGAGGTGATGCCACATATGTAATAATTCCCAACGAAGTGATGGAAGCCGATTGTTTGCTCCCTTTCACAGGCAAAGGTTATTATCCGGCTTCGCTGGCCGAGCCACTTTCATGTGTAATTGGGGCAAGTCACGCTAATTACCATATTACTCCCGGGTCGTATATTCACAAAATGGAGATTGTTGACGGCGGCAAAATGGCACTTCTTGCCGGTGTCGGGCCTATGGGACTTGCCGCAATCAACTATATACTTCACAGAAACGATCGCAAACCTTCATTGCTCATTGTTACCGACATCGATCAGACACGACTTGATCGTGCCGCGAGTTTGTACACGGTCGCATTTGCAGCTTCAAGAGGAATTGATCTGCAATATGTCAATACCTCAAAATTTACCAATGCAATAGAATCTTTAAGAGAGATCAGTGGTGGCGATGGTTTTAATGACATTTTTGTATTTGCACCCGTTGCTCCGGTTATTGAACAAGCCGATGCTTTGCTCGCATTTGACGGCTGTCTGAATTTCTTTGCCGGACCATCCGATCCAAATTTCAAGGCAACCCTTAACTTTTACAATGTTCATTATGCTTACACCCATATCGTTGGAACAAGCGGAGGTAATACCAATGATATGAAAGAAGCCATCGCACTTATGTCATCCGGCCTTGATCCCGCAGGATTAGTCACCCACATCGGCGGAATAAATGCTGTGATCGATGCGACACTTCATCTTCCTGAAATCCCCGGAGGGAAAAAGTTGATCTACAATCATATCGAAATGGAATTGACACCCATTACAGAATTTGCTCAAAAAGGAAAAACTAATTCGGTGTATGCCCGATTGGCTGAAATCTGCGATAAATATAAAGGACTTTGGAGTACCGAAGCCGAAGCCTACCTGTTGGCAAATTCGGAGAAACTTTAAAATATATCGCTTAAGACTAAGACAAAGGCCGTCTCAGCTATTTTCTGAGACGGCCTTTTGTTTGTATTTTGTAATGCATCGTTGAATGATGGGACGCAAGGGCGATAAGGCGATGGGGTATCATTAAAAAGTCATTGAAAAGGTCATTGGCTTCGCCGTCATTAAAAGGTCCAGACTCGATATGGACCAAATAAGAACCAAACATAGAGCAGGTATAGAGCAAACATAGAGCGGATATAGAGCAGGTACGAGGGAAATATGGAGCAAACCCATCCTGACTATTTATTTCAATAATGATAAACGTGCATTAAAAGTGCACTGTGCTTTGAGTGTCCACAAATCATAAATTGGCAAAAGACGACATTTATTCAGGGTTCGCTAAAAATCTAATATATATTTGATATACAGAAATATATTCACAGTTTTATAATGTCGAGTATTAGTTTTTCAGCAGACCCTAATTAGTGATAGAATTATTCCATTGAAATTTAGGTTCATTCAGGCAATTACACCAGAACCAATCAGCTCGTCTTCGAGATACCACGCAGCAAACTGCCCGGACGTTATTCCACGCTGTTCTTCATCAAATAATACATAGGCCCCTTCACTGTGTATGTAAATCCGCCCTTTTTCAAGTGGTTGGCGATAACGTATCCTGAAGAGGAAATCGCGTTCCTCCCCTTCATTCATTGTTAAATCGGGTCGTATCCAATGCATATCTTCTTTCGGAATAAAAAGTCCTAGCCGATAAAGACCTGGATGCTCCTTTCCTTCGCCTACATAGATAATATTGCGGACAACATCGGTTGCCAATACAAAAAGCGGTTTTTCGAATCCGCCAATATTTAATCCCTTTCGTTGACCTATTGTATAAAAATGTGCTCCATTGTGTTCACCAATCACCTTTCCATTCCATGGTTTAAAGGGGAAAGGGGAACATAGCTTACTGAAAAACTCAGGTTCTTTCGGAAACACTTTTTTTTTTGACATGAAAGACGCAGGAATCTCAATCACATTACCCTTTTTCGCGGCAAGCTGCTGCTGAAGAAATACGGGCAAATCGACCTTTCCCACAAAACAGATCCCCTGTGAATCCTTCCTTTCGGCAGTAATCAATCCCTGCTGACGGGCAATCTCACGCACTTCAGGTTTGAGTAAATGACCGACGGGGAACAGCGATTTCGAAAGCTGCTGCTGATTAAGCTGACACAAAAAATAGCTTTGATCTTTATTCGGATCGGTGCCCGCCAGTAAACGATAATAGCTGGCTCCATCAATCTCAACTATTTCCCGTCTGCAATAATGGCCGGTAGCCACATATTTAGCCCCCAGTTCCATTGCTTTCTCCATAAAGAGATCGAACTTAATCTCACGGTTACATAGTACATCAGGATTAGGAGTTCTCCCCTTTTCGTACTCCGCAAACATATAATCGACCACACGTTTGCGGTAGAAATCGGAGAGATCGACCACATGGAACGGAATATCCAGCTTCTTAGCGATCATTTCGGCAAATGTTACGTCATCTTCCCATGAGCAACCCGCGGTGAGTGTCCCGGTACTTTCCTTCCAGTTAATCATAAACACCCCGATCACATCATATCCCTCTTCCTTAAGAAGATAGGCAGCAACACTTGAGTCGACGCCGCCCGAAAGGCCAATTACAACTTTCTCTTTTTTCATCCGGCTGCAAATTTACCGCTTTTGAATGACATTGGCCATTAACAAAATGAAAAGTAATCTGTTTGTTTAGTAATATCGAAAATTCAAAAACATTAACTTTGTACTATGTTCAAACGATTATCACACTTCTTCAACAATATTGACCGGAAGGACTACCGGCCTAAGTTCGGAGGGCTTGAAATTCTCAAGTTTCTCGGACCTGGTTTGCTTGTTACAGTTGGTTTTATCGATCCGGGAAACTGGGCATCAAATTTAGGGGCCGGTGCCCAATTTGGCTACACACTTCTCTGGATGGTCACCTTATCGACGATCATGCTGATCTTGTTACAGCACAATGTAGCGCATCTGGGAATTGCTACCGGACTCTGTCTTTCGGAAGCAACCACCAAATATATGAAACCGGGCTATTCTATCTCAGTACTGGTTACAGCAGTCCTCGCGTCAATCTCAACTTCTTTGGCCGAGATTCTGGGTGGCGCCATCGCATTACAAATGTTGTTTGATATTCCGATACGGGCAGGCGCTATTCTTGTAGTGATTTTCGTTCTCATCATGCTATTTACCAATGGTTATCAGATGATTGAAAAATGGATCATCGCCTTTGTTTCGGTTATAGGACTTTCTTTTTTATATGAGCTTTCGCTTGTTGAGATCGATTGGAACACCGCCATCCAATCGTGGGTAACCCCAAGTTTCCCAAAGGGATCAATGGTAATAATAATGAGCGTATTAGGAGCGGTGGTAATGCCTCACAACCTTTTCCTCCACTCCGAGATTATTCAAAGCCGGCAGTGGAACCTTCAGGATGAAAAAACAATTAAGAAAAGACTTAATTACGAGTTCCTCGACACCATTATATCGATGCTAATTGGCTGGGCGATTAATAGCGCGATGATCTTACTTGCTGCCGCCACATTTTATAAAGCAGGCACAATGGTAACGGAACTGCAACAAGCCAAGAGTCTGCTCGATCCTTTATTAGGCATTCATGCCGGAGTAGTTTTTGCTGTGGCTTTGCTTTTTTCCGGTATTGCATCGACGATCACCTCGGGAATGGCAGCCGGATCGATCTTCTCAGGTATCTTTAGCGAACCTTATGATATTAAAGATAATCACTCGAGGCTCGGAATCACCATCTCATTTGTAGTTGCATTGTTGATCATCTTTGTTATCTCAAATCCATTCAGCGGACTGATCTACTCTCAAATGATATTGAGCATTCAGCTTCCAATTACTATCTTTGTACAGGTATGGCTTACCTCTTCAGAAAAGGTGATGGGTAAATATAAAAACACTAAATTAGACAAAACATTGCTCTATCTGATTGGCGGAATTGTAACAGCTTTAAATATTGCACTATTCATCAGCTTCTTTACGAATTAATTAAATAAACCGACAATACAGAAATGCCAGTTATAAAGAAACATCACGATCCGATAGGTCAAGCCGTGTGGGATTATCAGAATGGAATCGCGGGTGAATCAATTGTAGTAAAAACCGACATCGCCGAAGATGAATTGCTTTCGCCATCCTATTTCTTCAGGACTTTTGAAGAGATGCCCATCCAGGAGCAGGAGGCACTAAAGCGATGTTCAGGGAAAATACTCGATGTTGGGGCGGGTGCCGGAGTTCATTCCCTATGGCTTCAAAACCAAGGATTTGATGTAGATTCTATTGACATTTCACCCCTGTCGTGCGATACAATGCGGAAAAGAGGTATCAAAAATGTACTTCTCAAGGATGTTTACGCATTGAAAGATCAGAAATACGACACTATTCTTTTATTGATGAACGGCGCCGGAGTTGCACAGACGTTGCCCGGTCTCGAAATATTATTGCTTCACCTCAAGGCACTTCTCAACCCCGGGGGTAAGATTCTTGCTGATTCATCCGATTTGCTCTATCTTTTCACCGATGAAAACGGCGAAATGTGGGTTGATATAGCTTCGGACGCCTATTATGGCGAAATGGAATACCAGCTTAGTTATAAAACAATCAAGGGGAAGCCGTTTCCCTGGCTATTTGTCGATCCTGAAAGCTTTACCGATATTGCCCAATTGTGTGGTTTCACAGTTAAAGACAAAATTGCGGGCGCTCATTTCGATTATATGGTCGAGATAGTTTTAGAATAAAAACAAATGGAGCGCCGAATTATAGTACAACAGCCGCCGGACGATAATATGGGTTCGTCGATTAATAAATTGCCGGAAGTTCTTCTTCAATTTAACAGCAGCAAAATTTGACTATCCTGTTTATTTAGAATAAGTACTTTCTAAGTTATTAATTTCATATTTTTGAACCGATGGACAGTACTATTTACATACAGAATTTTTTGCCTTCGATAATTGCTACCCGAAAAGCAATTAGTTTTTTTGAAAAGGATATGCAGCTCAAAACAAATTCTTCATATATATTTGATTTTACCAATATCTTTTTTATTTCGCGTGCGTTTGCAGATGAGCTTTTAAAGTTTTTAACGTTAAACAAGATCCAGTTTAAATTTAAAAATGCAAATTCCAATATTATGGAGATATTCAGTGCAGTTCAAAAAAATCACTCTTGCAAGTCAAATTCTTATCATGACATTGCTGTCACTTCGTTTAATAAGAATGAAGATCTTGTACATTTCCTCTCTTTGATCTGATACTTATTTGTTATAGCGAATTAAGCTTCTCTCAACCGCATACAGTCAATATAAGTAATTAAATTCAGGTCACTCATCCGCCAAATTCTTATCCTACTTCGCTAACCTGTCTTCTATAACCTTGAATTCGGTTCTCCGATTTAGTGCCCTGCCCTCTTCTGTCGAATTATCTGCAACGGGAATTGAGAATCCATAACCCTTGCTTTTGAGTCTTGCGGGGGGAACGCCCATGCCAATTAACGATTTCACCACAGCATCTGCACGCTTCCCGGAAAGGACAAGGTTGTGGGTATCGGAGCCCTGATTGTCAGTGTGTCCGCCAATCTCGATCACCAATCCCGGATTCGCTTTCATGAAATCAACAATATCCTTGAGTTGCCCCCTTGATTCGGACTTTAAACTAAATGAATCTGTCTCGAAGAAGATATTTTTCAGGATGGTTGTTTTGCCTGTTTCGATAGGGTCGAGCGCAATAGTCAAGTTCAATGGCTGATGCCTGTTGTTTGCCTCCAACAGATTAAAATTCTCGGAATGAAACAGGTAGCCTTCCTTCGAAATATTCAAACCGTAATTGTGCCCCGAAGGAAGACAAAAAAGGAATTCGCCTTCATTCTCGAATGGATATAAATGCTGGGCCAACCGATTAGTAACTAAATCATTTAAGACGATATCCGAAAAGATCAACTGACCAGTTTTTCGATTGACTATCTTTCCTTTCACCCATGAAACAGGCCGAGGTTTTAATGCTTCGGGCAGCTGAAAAGTGAATATATCACGACCTCCAAAACCTGTATTATTCGCAGTATACCATGCCCGATCGCCCGAAACCTCAACCACAAGCCCCTCCTCGTTACCCGAAGTATTTACGGGATATCCCAGATTTTGCGGAATTGTGGTTTGGGTACTGTCAATTGAGATAAAGAAAAGATCTTTATCCCCCATGCCGGGCCAGAAATCGGAGGAGAAATAAAGTGTTTTGCCATCGGCATGGATAAAAGGAGAAAGCTCATTTCCCTGTGTATTCACGCTTTCCATATTAATAACCTTACCGTAAACGGGAAACCCTTCGGGTGAAACACCTATTTCCTCCGCCCGCCAGATATCCATTTTCCCTTTTCCTCCCTTGCGATTACTCGTAAAATAGAGCAACCGTCCATCAGCAGAAACAGAAGGTTGTGATTCCCATGCATTGGTATTGACCGGGTTACCCAGATCTACAGGCTCCGACCACTTATTCTTTTGTCTAACAGACATATAGATATCGCAACTCCCCAATCCATCGGGGCGACCGCACCCTGTAAAAAAGAGAAGGCGACCATCCGCTGAAATGCATTGTGCACCCTCGTTTTCGCCCGTATTAACAGGTGGTCCCAGGGACAGGGCCTTTTGCCAACCGACAGAATCCTTTCGTGATATGTAGAAGTCCTCCTGCGGATAGGAGATCTTCCGTCCTTCCATATCTTTTGTGATCAATCGCGTAAATACGAGGGCATTTGCTTCGCCGTTTAAGCTTGGCCAATATTCATCTTCCGTTGTATTGATCGCTGCACCAGCATTCTCAGGGTGAAATGCGACGGGCGATCCGAGCGCCTTCACCGCAAAACGGCATGATTCGAGAAGACGGTTTTCCTCAGTCGTCAAAGGCTTTTTCAAACGATTGTAATGCTCTATATTTTCTAAAGCTTCAGCATAAGAGGCATCAGCATATAAAAGCTCTGCCAGAAACTTATAGCCTAATGGAAACCGATCGGAACTGATATGCAAGCCATTTACAAGTGCATCCTTCTCAAGTTGATGTTCCTTCGTTTCGTGGTAAATATCTGCCAGACCGAAATATGCCATATAATACTGAGGGTCTGTTTTTAAAACCTGATTGAGTAAGGCAATCGCTTTGACTTTATCTCCTGCCTGAGCATTCGTTTTAGCTTCATTATAAAGCGATTCGGCCTTTTTGCTTAAGGCATTATTGTTCTGAGCAATACAATCGACAACCGAGATAAAAAGAAAGATTGAAAAAACTAATTGCCTCATAATATAAGTTTTAGCACCCACAACCAAGCTTTAAAGTACTCTTCAAAGGTAATTCAATAATTGAAATCAGGAAAGAGTAATCATCTTAACAAGTTCATTAGCCAGAGGTACATATAACAAAAAAACCGCCCCGGAATTAACCGGGACGGTAGCAATTATTTATATTGTTGTTCTAAATACTGTTAATGGAATTCAAATCTTCGAACGCAGCTTTTACCCTGGCAATAAGTGTTTCTTCACCCTTACGTAACCAAACACGTGGGTCATAGAATTTCTTATTGGGTTTGTCAGCGCCTTCAGGATTTCCGATCTGACTCTGCAGATAACCATGATTGGCGGCTTCGAATTGACGGACACCGTCCCAGAAAGCCCATTGTGTATCAGTATCGATGTTCATTTTGATCACACCATAACTGATTGCTTCCCTGATTTCAGCATGAGTTGAACCAGATCCTCCGTGGAATACGAAATTAACAGGATGTGGGTCAGAAATACCCAGTTTTTCTTTAATGTAATCCTGGGAATTCTTCAGAATAACAGGCATAAGTTTCACATTTCCTGGTTTGTAAACACCATGAACGTTTCCGAAGGAAGCTGCAATGGTGAAGTTAGGAGAAACTTTGCTCAATTCCTGGTATGCGTAAAAAACATGGGCAGGCTGAGTATAAAGAAGACTGTTATCCAATCCGCTGTTATCAACGCCATCTTCTTCACCACCGGTGATTCCAAGTTCGATTTCGAGTGTCATTCCAATTTTGCTCATCCTTTCGAGGTAACGTTTGCTGATTGCAATGTTTTCTTCGATAGGTTCTTCCGAAAGATCGAGCATATGAGAGCTGAAAAGAGGCTTGCCAGTTTCAGCAAAGTTCTTTTCACCGGCATCAAGAAGTCCGTCAATCCAGGGAAGTAATTTTTTTGCTGCATGGTCAGTGTGAAGAATAACCCGTACACCATAAGCCTCAGCGAGTGTGTGAATGTGCTTTGCACCTGCAATGGCACCAAGGACTGCGGCCTGCTGGCCTTCAAGTTTTAATCCTTTACCGGCATTAAATGCAGCTCCTCCATTAGAAAACTGGATCATCACGGGTGAATTTGCATTTTTTGCTGCTTCCAGAACGGCGTTTACAGTTGAAGATCCAACTACATTGACAGCTGGAATTGCAAATCCATTGGCTTTTGCCACTTTAAAAATATACTGTAAGTCGTTCCCTGTTACTACACCAGGCTTTACTACATCTGAAATTTTATCCATAATTCAATTATTAAATTTTGACTCACAAATTTAAATCATTTTTACAACAATTTATCTTCAAAAAGGTTAAGATTTGGTTAACAAGAGATGTTTACTGAGAATCAAAACCGAACGCATCGAATGCTTTAAAATGACCGACGTTACAAGACATAAATCTATTCACTTCAAACAATAAATTAAAGGGAAGTAAGTTTGATTTTACATAGAACCGGATTACTCAAAATATCAAAAAATATAGGCTGTAACTACAAAATAAATTGCGACAGCCTAATAATCAATCAGCTCCCCTTTACCATACCTTGTAACAATTGGCTCATTACCAACACAATCAACAATAGTTGAAGGAATATTGCCACCGAATCCACCATCAATAACAAGATCAACAAGATCGCCAAATTTCTCATGGATTAATTCCGGATCGGTAGAGTATTCGATAATTGTGTCTTCGTCGCGAACAGAAGTCGAAAGAATCGGATTACCAAGCTCCTTCACAATCTCCCTGATGATATTATTTTGAGGTACACGAATCCCGATACTTTTTTTAGTACTTCGAAAAAGTTTAGGAATATTACTGTTTGCACTCAGAATAAAGGTAAATGGTCCCGGAAGATTTTTCTTCATCAGTTTAAAAATCCCATTAGGGATAGGCTTACAATAGTCCGAAATATTACTTAAATCATAAAAAATAAAAGAGAAATCGGCCTTTTCAGGCTTCACATTTTTGATCCGCGCCACCCGCTCAACAGCTTTCGGTTTGGTGATATCACATCCTATACCATAAATAGTGTCAGTAGGGTAAATAATTACCCCTCCATCCCGAAGTATTTCGACCACCTTCAACAAATCCTTAAGATTGGTGTTCTCGTCATATAACCGAATAATCATTTTTGAAAGCTTACCGTAAGACATTTATATCATCTGCAAATATTTTGATTTTTTAATGGCAGATGCTACGAGTCCTGATTTATCGCAACTCGTTTAATAATCAGGCGAAAGTATGAATTTTTCATGGTACTTTTGCCAAATATTTCGATAATAAGTACACGAAATAAAAGGGAGAAAGGGCGATTGGGAGATAAGACATTTATTCATAATGCGATGGGGAGGAGGAGAGATTGGCGATAAGGCGATGAGGAGAAAGGGCGATGGGGTGTCATTGAAAAGGTCATTGGCTTCGCCGTCATTGAAAAAGTCATTATGGTCATTAAAAATCTTTGTTTGTGGATCCGATGCTGACATAGGACCTAATACCAGACTCGATATGGACCCAACACGACGCAAACACGACGCGAGAGCGGCACGAAGAAATTTGATTTATTTATTTAAATTATGATAAAAATATATTGAAATTACACTGCGCATCGAAAGTCCACAAATCTCGTATTAGCAAAAGACGACATTTATTTATTCCAATTAGTTATAAGGATGGCATAAGGAAGGCAGGGTAGAAAATTGGAATGAGGCGTGTTACCGTTATATTGAATATGGAATACGGCATCTATTGATTTGCACTATTTAAAAGTATTTGATTTGTTAGAGACTAAAGATTTCACGAAGGGGTCGATCCCTAAACAGTTAATTCGTCTTTCGTTACCCATCATGGGAACTTCGTTTGTCCAGATGGCTTACAATCTGATAAATATGATTTGGCTGGGACAAGTGGGGAGCGATGCTGTAGCAGCAGTGGGTGTCGCATCTTTCTATATATGGTTGGGAGTTTCAATCATGCTGATCACCAGAATCGGCGCCGAAGTAGGTGTATCGCAATCGCTTGGCGCAAATGATCACGTAAAGGCACGAAAATTTGCCGGCAATGCTGTGACCCTGGTCATTTTGCTTTCTATTGCATATGGATTAATGACTTACCTTTTGGCACCTCAACTGATTTCCTTTTTCAATATCGAGAATCACAATGTTTCGAGCGCTGCAACTTCTTATTTGCGGATTATTGCTGCCGGCTCCATTCTTTATTATGCAAACCCAACATTCTCAGGCATTTTCAATGGAGCAGGCATATCTAAACTGCCTTTCAGATTAAATGCGACAGGACTTACGTTGAATCTTATCCTCGATCCTATTCTTATTTTCGGGATTGGTCCCTTCCCAAAACTGGGAACTAACGGCGCCGGAATTGCGACCATAATTTCGCAGGGTGTTGTATTTCTGTTATTTATCATTAAATTTAAAAATAAAAATGGCTTACTGGAAAAGAAGTGGATCATTGGAAGACCCAATTGGCAATATGTCCGCAAGATATTTGGCCTTGGCACACCGGTAGCGATGCATAATATCCTTTTTGCTTCGTTCGCAATGGTGCTGGCCCGCATAATCGGCAAATATGGCGCTTTGCCAATTGCTGTTCAAAGCATTGGAGCACAAATAGAAGCATTAAGCTGGATGACTGCAGGAGGATTCTCAACCGCCTTAAGCGTTTTTACAGGTCAGAACTTTGGGGCTGGCAACTGGAACCGCATCTTCAAAGGTTTCTGGATAACGATCGGAATCAGCGGGACGGTCGGAATTGCAGTGACTTTCTGCTTTGTTTTTTTCGGAAGAGCTATTTTCTCCGTATTTCTTTCTGAACCGGAGGCAATTGCGTTGGGTATTTTATATTTAAAGATATTAGCTCTTTCGCAAGTGTTCATGTGTATTGAAATTTCTACAGGGGGAGCGTTCAACGGAATTGGAAGAACTTATCCGCCTTCGATTATTGGCATAATATTTACTGCCGCACGAATTCCACTCGCACTATTTTTATCACAACCATTCCTGCTCGGAATGTCAGGGGTTTGGTGGAGTGTCTCGATTTCGTCCATTTTGAAAGGAATTGTTCTTTTTAGCTGGTTCAATTTTCTGATCCGTCGTCACCCTGAAAAAAACGCAACCCGGTTTCCAAGAGTGCGTACTTCGAACTTCTCATCTATCATCACCGAAAAAGGGATGGATGAAATCAAACGATTACAATAAAATCATTTTTAAATGAATATACCTAAAATAGTCAAAACAGCTGACGGTTCAGACACACTATTTGTCAGCGAACTTAATGAACATTACCATTCTACATTCGGGGCTGTGCAGGAATCGATGCATATATTCATCAAAGCTGGTCTGCATAAATGTGAACAGAAATCCATCAATTTGTTTGAAGTGGGATTTGGCACCGGACTAAACGCATATCTAACTGTATTGGAAAGCATTAGAACAAACCAAGTTATCAGGTATATCACTGTTGAAAAATATCCTTTGCAATCAGCAATCTGGACGTCGCTAAATTACACGGAAATTGTTCCTGAAGGCGATCCTTCTTTATTTCAAATGATTCATGAAGCAAAATGGAATGAAGAGGTAAAAATCACCGATCATTTCTCAATACTTAAACTATCAACAGATTTGACGGATATTGATTATTCAAAACTGCCTCTGTTTGATCTGATCTATTTTGATGCTTTTTCGCCTGAGAAACAGCCTGAACTTTGGGGTGCATCCATTTTTCTGCAGCTTGCAAGTCACAGTGCCTTCAACGCAAAACTTGTAACATATTGTGCAAAAGGGATAGTTCGCCGATCGCTCATTGCTGCAGGATTTACCACAGAAAGGATTCCCGGCCCACCCGGGAAAAGAGAAATACTGCGCGGCACACTGGAGAAACAAAACCCAACTATTTGATGAACAAATATATTATCAAGACGATTCGACGTTAAATGCCGGATTAAATCATACCCGATTAACTTTTAGTCCTCAATCAAGTAATTGTTATTTTTAAACCATTTAAACAAGTAATCAAGTACACTTTTCGCAATTAAATTTCTATCTTCGCACCTTTTAGAACATACATTTAAAATTTATAAGAAATCGGTTATGCAAATTAAATCTCTGTTTGTTACATTCGTTGCTGGTACATTAATCCTGGGATCATGCAACACATTCAAAAGTTCAAAAGTTGAGCTGAAAACTCTTGCAGATTCGGCAGCCTATGCAATTGGAATTGATATAGGTAACAACATTAAGAAGAATCTTCCAACTGCTCCGGGCGGAAAAGATCTTGACCAAAAAATCATTCTCGCAGCATTTACCAGTGCGCTGAAAGGTGATTCTTCTCAAATTCCTTCTTTAAAAATTCAGGGAGTAACACAGAGCTACTTTATGAAAGCACAGCAGGTTGAAGCTGGAAAAGCTAATGAAGCAGGTAAAAAATTCCTCGAAGACAATGGCAAACGCCCGGAAGTTAAAACTACTGCAAGCGGACTTCAATATGAAATCATCAAAGAAGGAACAGGCCCAAAACCATTGGCAACCGATACTGTAGTTGTTCATTACCATGGTACAACCATCGAAGGCAAAGTTTTTGACAGTTCTGTTGACCGCAAAGAACCTGCTAAATTTCCTGTAAACGCCGTTATTCCGGGATGGACAGAAGCACTTCAGCTGATGCCTGTAGGTTCAAAATGGAGACTTGTTATTCCTTCAGCGCTTGCTTATGGCGAACGTGGTGCAGGAGCGGACATCAAACCAAATGCAGTGCTTGTTTTCACAGTTGAACTTCTCGAAATCAAAAAATAATTTGATTTTTTAAATTACTTTTGGGGAATATACCCCGCTACAGAATCCGGGATATTCAATTCCGGATTCTGTTTTTATAAGTAACTTAAATTGAAATATATGAGCTTTAAAACGACAGGAAAAGTATTGCAGGTTCTTCCCGAAATTAAAGGAACCAGCGCACGCGGCGAATGGAAAAAACAAGATTTTGTTATTGAAACCGCAGAAGAGCAATATCCCAAAAAAATCTGCTTCACGCTTTTTAACGACAAAAACGGCACCTTTGATAAGATCAAACCAAATATGGAAGTAGAGGTTTCGTTTAGTATCGAATCGCGTGAATACAATGAAAAATGGTTTAGCAACATCAATGCATTTCGCGTCGATCTTGTACAACCGAACAATAATGGTGCTGCAGGTAATAATCCCCCACCCTATTCACCATCTGACATCCCGCCAACGGGAGATTCGGACGACAAGGATGATCTTCCTTTCTAAAGATTCTCAGCTTTAAACAACAAAGCCTCCTGATCAGGGAGGCTTTGTTGTTTAAATAAAATCTAAAGAGAATCTTACCTGATCGGTATTTGCCGCTTAAAGTCTTCTTCCAACGAAATAAATGTTTCAGTCCGCGCAATCCCATCAATTGCCTGAAGATCTGTATCAATAATTTTCATCAGGTGCTTATTCGTTTTGGTTTGAATCTTGATAAAAATAGCATACGCACCAGTTGTATGATGGCATTCCACTATCTCCAGAATCTCACGTAGTTGCTTTAATACTTTTTTGTCATAGCTGGCCTTTTCGAGATAGATTCCCATATAAGCAGTTGTGTTATAGCCAAGTTTCTGAGGACTAACCAAAAACTCCGAGCCAACAATTACTCCCATTGAAACCAATCTCTGAACACGCTGATGTATTGCAGCTCCAGATACTCCACATTCTCTGGCAACTTCCAAAAAAGGAACTCTGGCGTTTGCCGTTATCAGCTTGAGAATCTTTCGGTCAAGATCATCAATATGAACACTTTGCTCCTTGAAATCTTCTTCTAATTCAATATTATTCTTTTTCACTATACTTTCAATTTGATACAAAAATGGCTAAATATTTTCACATTTCTAACATTTTGAATAAAATTTGATAACCAGACACACCAAAATCTAAGTCTGTCCAAACTCAGCGTCAGAATATAAGGCGATTATAATCCTGCAAAAACTCACTTAAATATCAGGTGGAAGAAGGCCGCTTCCTGATGGATTCTGAAAAACCCGTAATCCAAACTCGGGAATTACAGCAAAAATATGATCAAAGATTTCTGCCTGCAATGCCTCATAAAGTTCGGACTGCTGTGCTTTGGAAAAGACGTTCACCTCAATGGGGAGCCCCTTTTCGGTTGACTGCAAAAATCTGACTACCTGAGCCATATGCTCATGAATTCCAGGATGAGAATGACAATAGCCCTCCAGATATTTTTTAAACAAGGCAAGGTTTGTTGGCCAGTCAAGCTTTGTCATTTTTAAAGTTGTTCCATTGGGATTATTGGAAGAATCATCTTCAGTAAACATCTCCATACTGATAAATTCGTTAAACCGCGGTAATTTGTTCAGTCGGTTAATCAACTCCTGATCACAAAGACGGATGCTGGTAATATCAATATTTACAGAGCGCTGTATCCTTCGTCCCCCCGATTCAATCATTCCTACCCAATTTGTGACAGACTCCGAAACTAATGAATACGTTGGTATTGTAGTAATTGTTTTATCCCAGTTTTGTATCTTAACAGTCGTAAGCGAGATATCGTAAACGGTTCCGTCAACATCATATTTAGGTACAGTAATCCAGTCGCCTGGTTTAACCATATTATTAGCAGCCAATTGAATACTTGCGACAAAACCAAGAATCGGATCCTTAAATACAAACATCAATACGGCGGCCAAAGCGCCTAATCCTGCAAATAAACTTGCCGGGTTTTTATCAACAAGAACTGCAACGACAAAAATCGCCCAGAAGAAATAGACTAAGATCTTCATTAACTGGATATAGCCCTTTATCGGATGATCTTTTGCATTCGGATAGGTATTGTAAATCTCCTGTCCGGCATCAAAAAAACGGACCAGGGCGGTCACCACAGCAATCGAAAGATAGATTTGCGCTACTCCTCTAATCAATGTCGGAAGCCAGACAAGGTCTTCGCCGCTAAAACCTGAAGAACTATAGATTATTATGGCCGGAATAAAATGTGTCAGAACATGAAAAACTTTATGCGCAAAAAGGGTATCGTCCCATATTCCGCTTGTTCGCTGGACGATCCTACCAAGTATTTTCACAACGATCATTCGGACAATCAGAAAAACAATTGAGGCGACTACAATCAATAAAAGGAAGGTACCAAGGGCAGCTCCGGCAATAGCCACACGGGTTATTAATCCATTGCTCAGCAAAAACTCCTTAAGATAATCGTAAAATACAGACATGACCGGGAAAATTTATAAACCAAAAATCACTAATTTTGAATCCTCGTTGCAAAAGTAACGAAAGATGAACATGATGAAGAAACTTTTATTCAGGATTATCATTCTTTTGAGCCCAATATCAGTATTGGGAACACCCGCGTTTGACACTTTTTTCACGAATGATGTTTTGCGCTTCGATTATCTCCTTTCGGGAAACCATAACGCCGAGAAAGTCATGCAATGCGAAATAAAGAAAGAAAAAACGTGGAGCGGATCACACAACGCCTTAATTGACAGCCTAAACTTTGGCACCTACCGCTTTCAGGTTTATGACAATAAAAGCGGGGAGCTTATTTTCTCAAAAGGTTTTTCACCCCTTTTCCAGGAATGGCAATCGACAGATGAAGCAAAAGTGATCGAAAAAGCATTTTATCAGGTGATCCGGTTCCCTTTTCCAAAAATGAGTGTCCGTCTTAAAATCGAAAAACGAAATTTCAACGGGCAATTTTCCGATATCTACTCAACTGTTATAAACCCCGACAACTATTTCATAATTGATGAAAATCCTAAAAATATTTCCATCGAAAAAATTCAATATTCGGGAGAACCCACCCATAAAATTGATATTGCTATTTTGGCAGAAGGATATACAAAGGACGAGATGGGAAAATTTGCAGACGATGCCCGAAGACTGACAGATTCTCTTTTTGCCGTTGTTCCGTTTTCGCAGATGAGAGCGTATTTTAATGTTTATGCACTGAAAACACCTTCTACCGAATCGGGGACGGATATTCCAGGCGAGCATATTTATAAAAACACATTATTTAATAGTACATTTTACACATTCGATATTTCGAGATACCTCACAACCTCCGACATGAAAACCATCCACGATATGGCAGCAGTTGTCCCTTACGATCATCTCATTATTTTGGTAAACTCGACGCGTTATGGCGGAGGTGGATTTTATAACTTTATCAATGTTTGCACCTCCGACCACAAGCTTTCGCCGAAAGTCTTTGTTCATGAATTCGGACATGGCTTTGGCGGACTGGGCGATGAATACTACACTTCCGAAGTTGCCTACAACGATTATTATAATCTTAAAGTTGAACCCTGGGAACCGAATCTCACCACAATGGTCAATTTCGAATCGAAATGGAAAAATATGATCGATCATTCCACACCTGTTCCAACTCCGCGTAACGGGAAATATGCTTCAAAAGTTGGGGCATTTGAAGGTGGAGGTTACATTACGAAAGGAATCTATAGTCCGATGGAGAACTGCAGAATGAAATCGAATGAAACGCCAGATTTCTGTCCGGTATGTCAAAAAGCAATAAGAGAAGTGATTATTGAAAATACAAAATAAAACAAGTCTCTGAGAATCAAATCTTTCCTATGTCAGGTCTATGTTTTATCCTGAAATTCTAACGGTAAATTCAATTCCGCGGATCAAGACAGAATTCTGAGGAAAGATATTTAAATACACATAATAAATGGATTTGAATACGGATGCCGGTTTCATGCAGGTAAGGAATTGCAGGTTATGAAACTTCTAACTATACCAAATCCCTCATTGGATTGTAAACAGTTATTTTAATGTCATTGAATTATGAATCCCATACATATGGGATTCATAATTATGTTTCATATCAAGGCAAGACATGCCTTGTCTCTACGGGTTCCTGAAACGCCACATTTCCTGATAACCTGTAATTTACCCATAAAGCTATCACCGAAAAAAAGAACCCGATTCTGATATGACGAAGGTATGAAGTTGGTATGAACCAAATATGACGGAAACGGGGCGCCTTAATCGATACGATAAAGGTACTCAGGATTGGGATAAGAACTATAAAATAAATGTGAGAGAAGGCCAGAGAAGACGAGAGAAAACGAAACGAATTAGTGAAAAATCGTGAGGCGGCGCGTGAATACTGAACTTTTATTCAATTAAAATCCTGTTATTGAAGACCGTGCCATAGGCACCAAATACGGGTAGAATGAGAATTAAGAGAAAAATATTTCGTCCTGTACGGGACGAAACCTTGAATTTCAATCCATTTTCTACCTATAT
>JAATGF010000121.1 GCA_015654795.1 Bacteroidales bacterium | reverse complement strand
TCGAATACGGAGCCAATTATCAGGATTTATTCCGAGAGCCAGACGGAAGAACGGGCAAAAGCACTGGCCGAAGAAATTATTGGTTCGATCCGCAAAATAGCGGGGATTTAAGTGCTCATTAAAAATGTTAAGTATTTGTTAAGTGTTGTGAATTTCTTTTTTTATCGTTTCAAACAGTCTAAATTTGTCTGATTTTTTTAGTACTTAATAATTTTTGTTTTCAAAAGAACATAATTCGATATTTTATGAAAGTTACAGTAGTAGGTGCAGGAAACGTAGGCGCAACATGTGCCGATGTATTGGCATATCGCGAAGTTGTGAATGAGGTTGTCTTACTGGATATCAAAGAAGGCGTAGCGGAAGGCAAGGCGCTTGATATTTTGCAGAAGGCCCCTATTAATGGTTATGATACCCGCACAGTGGGTGTTACCAGTGATTATTCGAGGACTGCAGGTTCTGATGTTGTTGTGATCACATCGGGATTACCCCGCAAACCAGGGATGAGTCGTGACGATTTGATCGGGATCAATGCCGGTATTGTTAAATCTGTAACCGAAAATGTAGTAAAATATTCACCTGAAGCTATTATCATCATTGTTTCCAATCCGTTGGATGTGATGACCTATCAGGCACATATTGCATCAAAATTACCACGCACCAAAGTGATGGGGATGGCCGGAATTCTGGATACTGCCCGTTACCGTGCCTTCATTTCCCAGGCATTAAATATCTCACAGAAAGAGATCCAGGGAATGCTTTTAGGCGGTCATGGTGATTCGATGGTTCCGCTAACCCGCTACACAACAGTAGGTGGTATTCCGGTAACCGAATTGCTCGAGGCCAATGTGCTCAACGCAATTGTTGAACGCACCAAGGCAGGAGGCGGAGAACTGGTAAAACTGATGGGAACTTCTGCATGGTATGCTCCCGGAGCTGCTGCAGCCCAGATGGTTGAGGCGATCGTTAAGGATCAGCGTCGTATCTTCCCTGTATGTGTACAATTGCAGGGTGAATATGGCATCAGTAACTGCTACCTTGGTGTTCCAGTTGTTTTAGGTAAAAACGGTATCGAAAAAATCGTTGAACTTAAACTGAACGAAGAGGAGAAGGCCATGATGACTTCAAGCGAAACCCAGGTACGCGAAGTAATGAATGTACTGGAAGAGTTGAACAAGAAATAATTATATTTTGCATATTGCCAAAAAAGGGGCCCTGAGTCCCTTTTTTTGGCTCATAACTTTAAATAATGAAGGAAATCAGTTTTGAGATCGTTGAACTTGAACCGAAGACATATCATCCTTTGGCAGAGGCCGAATTTCCCGGACTTGAAGGGTACTGGTGGGTTATCGATTCGGGCGCTTCCAAGAGTGTATTCGATTGTTCGTTAACGGATTACTATAGCGCAGACGAGAATGATTCCGTGATGGCAACGGGTTTGGGCAAGGAGGTTGTGGAGACGAGTTCAGGGACAATTGCAGAATTTAAAATAGGCGGCATCAGCTTCGGTCCGCTCAAAGTTGCACTGGTTGATTTCGGGCATATCAATGATGAATATGCGAAATTTTCCGATAAAAAGATCGTTGGCTTAATCGGCTGCGATTTTCTCTATTCACGGAAAGCAATCCTTGATTTTGAACAAACAAAGTTGGTGCTGATTAATTATTAATACTTCAACCTTTCAGCGATGTTATCAGGCCTTTCCTGATCAGGACAGAATTCAAGGGGGAAAGATATTTAAGAATGCATAATAAAATGGAATTGAACACGGATGCCGGTTTCACGGAAGTCAGGAAATACAGGTTATGAAACACTAAATACCCATGAAATTGTCACCGGAAAAAGGAACCCGAAGCTTGATGCGAATAAGGTACGAATGAAATACGAATGAAGTACGAATGGAGTGGAGCGCCTTTATCGATAGATAAAGGTAATGAGGATCGGGATAATTCAGATCAATTTAAACTGAGATGCCACGAGAGGCCGCGAAAGAGTTAACCGATAAACAGGCCGAAGGGGAGAAAAGGCGAAGGGGCGAGTCAGGGTCACGATAAGGCGATGGGGCGAAAAGGCGAAAAGGCGAAAGGGGGTCATTAAAATAGTCATTGAAAAGGTCATTAGTCATTAAGAGGTTATTAAATGGTCATTAGTCGTTATAAATCATTGGTCATTAAAGTCATTGAAAAGGTCATCGGCTTCGCCGTCATTAAAAGGTCATCCGATGCTGATATAGGACCTGATACCAGACTCGGCATGAAGCAAACATAGAGCAGGGAAATGGAATGATGGGGCGCAAGGGCGATAAGGCGATGGGGAGAAAGGGAGATTTATCTAAAGAATCTTTAAACAATCTTTAAATAATCTTTAATAAACGAGGTATGGACCAAACAAGAACCAAACATAGAGCAGACATAGAGCGGGTATAGAGCAGGTACGAGGGAAATATGGAGTAAACCTATCCGGGCTGTTTGTTTCAATTACGACAGATATGTATTAAAAGTGTACTTGCTTCGGGAGTTCGCAAATCCTGCATCGGCATAAGACAACATTTATTTATTCCCATTATTTAAGTGTTCTCAGGTTTTCCCTCAAATAAAAACAATCAGAATAAAAAAAACCAAGTAATATAAAAAGGGCTGTCAAACGACGACAGCCCTTTAATATTATTACAGTATTAACGTTTATGCTATTGTAACTGGAATGCTATCGGGATCGTAAATTGTTGTTTTACTTTCGTTCCTCTCTGCTTTGCAGGTTCCCATTTGGGTGAGGACTGAATAACCCTGACAGCTTCTTTATCGAGAGAAGGATCGACGCCACGTACTACTTTAACGTCAACAACTTCACCTTTCGAGTTTACTGCATATTGTACATAGACTTTACCTTGAATGCCATTTTCAATAGCAATCGTTGGGTATTTTAAGTTTTTGGTAACCCAATCGCGGAAAGAGTTTACATCTCCACCCTGGAAAGAAGCTTGCTCTTCAACAACTATAAATACTTGTTCTTCTTCCACAATTGCTGTCTCAACTTCCTTTACAACTTCAACTTTCTCAGGCACAGGCTCATTTGAGACTGTTTCCTTTACTTCGCTTACTGTTGCAAATTCTACCTGCACTTTCACACTATCAACAACGACAGGAGCAACATATTTTACCTGAGCTTCCGCAGCTGGAGGCGGTGGAGGTGGTGGTGGAGGAGGAGGTGGTACATCATCGTTTGCCTTTACATTTTCCATGGTTACAGTGGTGCTTTTTACCAAAACAACCTTGTTAGACCTGTTATTGTAAGCTTGAATGAAAGGCACCAATACTGCGCCACCTACACTGAAAAAAGCAATCAGGAAGGCTATCAATAAGTATTTTCTAAACTTTTTACGCAATACGTAAGCCCCGTATTCTTTATTCCGGTGTTCGAATACTATTTCCTCAAGGGTTACCGCTTCGTTTTTAAGCAATTCATTATCCATGATTCAAATCCATTTATTATGGTTTATTTAATGGCGGTAACTGATGGGTGCGCAGCAAGATAAGCCTGAACCATCGTTTTTTCCACTGGGTTAATATCGACAAGTGTATACCGGGCAATATTGGTAATAGCCATTTCATCGATAATGTCAACAATATTTCGATATTTAACACCATCGGCAGCCTTGATTAGAACGATTGGCCCAACTTTATCTGCGTGATAAAAACGCTTAACTCTGCCTTCAATAGAGTCTCTTGAAAGTTTAAGTTTACCTACTGTCACGTCTCTATTCATCGTCGCGATACTCATATACAACGCTTTGTTACGTTCTAAAAGTACCTTGCGAATTCCTTCCTTTGAAAAGTTTTCCTCGTTCAAAACCGGAAGCGTTTTATTTGGGTCAGCTAAACCTACATACCACAGTACTCTGTCGTTTTGGACAAGTATGATATTTAGGGCTCTATTTTTATCAAGCTCAGGCGGCTTTTCATTCTCCTTCGGTTTTTCAGGTAGATTAATCTCCATCACTTTAGGTTTATTGAATGCCGTAGTGAGCATGAAAAAAGTGAGCAACAAACAGGCAAGGTCAACCATCGGAGTCATGTCAATATGAGTCCCGTGTTTTTTTACCTTCCTCTTTCCTCCTTTTTTGTGACCCTCTTCTTGAACTATTTCAGCCATTTTGGAATGTCTTTAAGATTACTTAATAATAAAATCTGATGGTATCTCAGCCGCTTTGAGGTCGGTGGTCAAATTGAACTTGTTAACATTATTATCCTGTAAAACTGCTAACACTTTTTTAACCGTCGGATAATTTGCATCACCATCGCCTTTTACAGCAAATGACAAATCGTTATTGTAAGTGCGGGCAAACCTGATCCACATCGTCAACTGATTATCGAGTGAGTCTATTGGAATTCCTATCTGCATAGCTTCCCGAGCTTTCTGATCGGGAGCATTTAGAAAGTCCTTAAGTTTTACTGCTGGTAATCCAAACGAAGCCAATCCTTCAAATTTCTTGATTTCCTTAGGTGTAAAACTAATTTTGTAATTACTACCTATTGCTTGCAAGACTTTTGCACGAATATGCTCAGTTGAGTCTGTACCATTATCAACATTAAAAAAGACTTTGTCATCCTTTGAAATAAGAATTGTAACAAGATGGCTATCAGGAATTGGTGTTTGCGACGTTGACATTGGTGTTTTAATTGGTGCAGCTTCCTCCGGACGAAATGTCGCCGTCAAGATAAAAAAGACGAGTAGAAGGAAAAACAAGTCCACCATCGGCGTCATGTCGATGCGTGGTGTTTTTACAGCTATTTTAATTTTTCCCATTATTTCTCAGTTTGTTTTTTCTTCAATGTCTGTCAAAGCAAAATTTAAAAGAATTACTTCAAAGTTGAAGCAAATGTAGATGTGAGACTGAAACTGGCCTCATCCATTTTATAAGTGGTAGCGTCGATTCTGGCAGAAAAATAGTTATAAGCGATGATAGCCAGTGTTGATCCTGTAATACCAAATGCTGTATTAACAAGAGCTTCAGAAATACCATTTGCCAAAGCTAAAGAATCGGGAGCACCAGCAGTAGCCAAAGCACCGAATGCACGAATCATACCAAGTACTGTTCCAATAAGTCCTACAAGTACAGAGATAGAAGCAATAGTTGAAAGAATAATAAGGTTCTGCGAAAGTACCGGTAATTCAAGAGCGGTTGCTTCTTCAAGGTCTTTCTGAAGGGCAAGTACTTTTTGGTCATTCATCAACGTTTTGTCAGACTGCAAAGTTCTGTAACGAGATAAGCCTGCTTTCATAACATTTGCAAGTGATCCTCTTTGTTTGTCACATAACTGAGAAGCCTCCTCAATTTTGTTATCATTCAAAAGTGATTGCAGTGTACGTACAAATCCGTTCAGATTTCCTTTACCACTTGCACTTGATAAAGAAATTAAACGTTCAACAACAAAGGTAAGAAGAATAAGGTTGATCGCGATAAGCAGAGGCACAATAAAACCACCTTTGTAAATAATTCCCAAATAGTTACCCGTAAGTGGATGACCGTGATTATTACCACCTTCAAAGTTAACAGGGTTACCCATGATTTGTGAATAAATAAGGTAACCAGCTAATGCGCACAACAAGATAACCGCCAATACGAAAGACGATTTTAATGCATCTTTTAATGTTTGTCCTTTCATTTTCAATTTTTTGTTTAAAGTAAATATATAACGATTAGTGTAATATTCGTTGGGTACAAAGAAAGTGATTTTTTTTAAACTTGCATACCTCGTGACAAATTTTACTCACAATTTTTGTACTTTTTTTATAATTATAAAAGACCTCTATTTTTATGTTACTTCTTTTGAGCAGCGGCCGCATTGGCTGCATTGATTGCCTTAGTCAGATCTCTGATTGTCTGGTCTGCGGCAGTGTTGGCAGGATCAAGTTTCTTAATTTCAGTATATAAATCCCGTGCTTCAACATAGTTTTTTTCTTTGAAAGCTATCACAGCCTGAGAATTAAGTGATTGAATCTGCCAAGTCTTATTGGCCGGATCGAGTTCATATAATTTTTTATACCAGGCTTTTGCGGTCTTATAATCATTCTTTTGCAAATTATAATAACCAAGGTACATATATGCTTCCTGCAATTCTTTAGCATATTTTGTAGTTTCTGCACCAATTTTTTCAATCAGCGCTTCAAATTTAGGACGTGCCAATCCCAGATCATTAGTCGGATCCATACTTGAAGCAGTCCTCGCAATGTATAGATATGCCTGCATGTTATCAGGTTGGTTTACAGCGACAAGGTTAAATACGCTGTCAGCTTTGGAAAATTCGGCCAATTGATAATGTGCTTTCCCGATTAACATCAAATCATCATCATCAGATTTCCCTTTTTGGTTTTTCAGGTTTATCCAGGTGATTGCATCCTTATACCAGCGCGAATAATAATAGTTTAAAGCAATTTCTGTTACCAGGGTTACATTGTTTGAATCCATGGCATACGCTTTTTTGTAGGTATCAAAAGCCTGTACTAAAATTAATGAATCATTTTTGGCACTTTTAAACAGTATCCGGCTATAGTAAAGGTAGTCCCTTGGAATAATGCTTTCCTTATCCGTGTTTTTGAAGAATTCTTCGATGTACATCTTCCCCTTTTCAAGTTCCGGCGGTTTTTTGTCAAAACAACAATAAGCTGCCAAACGGTTAAGATAATTACGCGACTTATCAACCGCTAAAATCTCTTCAAGTGTTGTTAATGCATTGGTAAAATCTCTTGATCTAAAAAGAGCTTTCGCATATTGAATTTTAGCAGGAACATTATCGCCTGATAAATCGAGGAATTTTCGGAAATTAGTCTTCGCAAGGGTAAACTGACCGGCCATCGTATACAATTCACCAAGCTGACGGTAAACGGGAGCAAACGTAGAATCAATTGCACGCGCTTCCTCAAAATAGGGGCGGGCTGCATTTAAATTCGGGGCACGCATGTAAATATTACCAATTTTGATTTTTGGTAATGGCGATTTAGGATCAAAATAGAGTGACCGGTTATAGTTCGCAAGCGCATTTTTCGCATCGTTTTGCATCAGATATACATCACCAAGTGCAAGGTAAATTGATGGATTGTTGGGTTCGATTTCAGAAGCCCTGGTAAGATAACTTATTGCTTTATTAAACCTGTTTACGTTACCCAAAAGCTGTGATGTTCCAAGTTTTGTAAGAATAAGTGCATCTTTGGATGAAAGCATTTTTTTCTTGACAGGGATCGATGCCTCAGCTTTTGTAAAATACTTATCAGCGGCTATTGTATCGCTCGTACGGAAAAGTACAATTGCACCTAAACCAACATCATTAATTTCATTCGTCGGATCCTGCTGAATACCTCTGCGAAATAAGTCTTCAGCCTTTTTTGCCATCTCATTCAGTGAATTCGATACTGTATCCGACTGATAATCTTTAATAACCATTTCACCGTAAAAGTAATATACATTGCCATTTCCCGGCTCTTTCTTTAAAAGCGCGTCGAAAGCTTGTCCGGCAACTTCATACTGCTCACTCGATGCCAGCTTCAGTGCAGCATTTAACTCCGGACCAAACGGGGAAACAGTCGGGGCATTTGAGTCAGATTTATTCCGCTGGCTAAATGCCGTAACTGTAATCAGCGAGAACATTACCAATAATATAAGTCTCATTTTTAATAAATATTTAGATTCAACAATATTTTAATTTTTCTTAATCTCAACAACTCTTACAGGCTGTGCTGCCGGTAACATTCCCATTTTTAAGATGATTCGCTGTCCCGAATCTCCGGCAAGAAATGATGTTAACCCTGTACCAAGGCCCGAAAAAGTCTCCCTGTTTATCGTATAAACTTCCCTTATAAAGGGATACATGTTATTCGCGATATAGGCAGGATGCGGTGTATAGAAATCTGAACCTTCCGAATTAACATCCGGGGTTACAGCAACCACTTTGATTTTGCTTAGAAAAGAATGACTGATCGAATCACGCGGATCGCTTATCCAGTTTACACCAATAATGCCAAGCGCTTCAGGATTCTTTTCAACAAAACTTACAACTTCTGAGTTTTCGGTTGCCGAATAACAATAGCCCGGTAGAGAACCTGTTATTTCAAATTTATTCATAATTGTCTTCACATTGTTTGATCCCGGCTTATCAAATACAACTTTAATATCGCCTAATTTCGATTTGGGATTAATCTGCTTCCATTTTGAAGTATTACCTGTGAAAATATCTCTTAATGTGTTATACCGGATTAATGAATCGGGGTTCGATTTATTAACGATGAAGGCAAGCGCATCGTACGCAATTTTTGTAGTCCGGGCAACGATCGACTTTCCCTTTAGATACTCTATTTCGTTATCAGTCAATTTGCTACTTGTGATGATAACTTTAATTGAGTCTGCCATAAATAGTTTTAAGATACTGTCTCCCGATAAATAGACCGGCGTAACTTTTGCATCCTTGTAGAGGGATGTGAAGGTATACAGTTCAGCATCAGCCAACAATTGGTACGATTCATCTACAGCTATTTTAATATTACCGCGCGTAGGCGTTTCATCCGTAAATTTTTTTGGTGTCATTTGGCATGAAAAAACCAAAATAATCGCCCCAACTAATAGAATGCCGGATATCGATCTTAAAAGGTTCATTGCTTATCCTCCTTTTTTTTGTATGTATGGTATATAATTACTGAGCGATAAAATCCGTATGTAATAATAACTACAGCAAAAATCGTGCGAAAGTATTTTGGCCAGTGCACTAGTGATGGGGATAATAAAATATAAATCCCTAAAATAATGATAAGGACGACTATCATTATTCCAAAAATCAACAACATTCGTGCTAAATATTCTTTCTTCATCTTCTCAAGCCTAACTTCCTATTTTACGACATTTATATGATTAATTGTTTTTTGACGCTGTAAAACTAAAAAAAAAATTGCTACAAAACCAAGAATCATTGAAAATGTTTAATTTTCAATCAAAAATGAGAAAGCTGTTTTAATGTACCTGATAAACTTATATTTTCCATTCCGGCTACAGTTAAAACGCCTAATTTTCTATTTCCGAATATTTCTTAAAATTAATCTTTTTTTGCATGATTTTATAATCTAATCCTTGCGGAAGTCGAATACGGAGCCAATTATCAGGATTTATTCCGAGAGCCAGACGGAAGAACGGGCAAAAGCACTGGCCGAAGAAATTATTGGTTCGATCCGCAAAATAGCGGGGATTTAAGTGCTCATTAAAAATGTTAAGTATTTGTTA
>JAATGF010000073.1 GCA_015654795.1 Bacteroidales bacterium | reverse complement strand
GTTGTGATTTGCTTTCAAATTGTATCTTTGACTTACTGATAAACACCGACTGTTTTTTGAATGGAAAGTTGAGATTAGTTGTGATTTGCTTTCAAATTGTATCTTTGACTTACTGATAAACACCAACTTTCTTAGTTTATTGTCTTTCGATGAGGTTGTGATTTGCTTTCAAATTGTATCTTTGACTTACTGATAAACACCTTCCGTTAAATTTTGTCTTTATCGCTTTCAGTTGTGATTTGCTTTCAAATTGTATCTTTGACTTACTGATAAACACCTTATAGTGTAAATTGATAGATTCGGTTTATGTTGTGATTTGCTTTCAAATTGTATCTTTGACTTACTGATAAACACCGTTATTATTCAGGCAACTTATCGTAATTCAGTTGTGATTTGCTTTCAAATTGTATCTTTGACTTACTGATAAACACCTTTTACAAAATAATTTCGTATCTTTATGACGTTGTGATTTGCTTTCAAATTGTATCTTTGACTTACTGATAAACACCCCGATAAAATAGTCATGCTTTGCGATCCTTGTTGTGATTTGCTTTCAAATTGTATCTTTGACTTACTGATAAACACCACGTCTACATTTGAAATGATTAAGGAGGCTGTTGTGATTTGCTTTCAAATTGTATCTTTGACTTACTGATAAACACCGATGTCTCCATTTGGATTTAATAAGATGATGTTGTGATTTGCTTTCAAATTGTATCTTTGACTTACTGATAAACACCCAAACAACATTGAACTACCTACAATTACCGGTTGTGATTTGCTTTCAAATTGTATCTTTGACTTACTGATAAACACCAGACCACAATATTTGATCAATTCGTCCGTTGTTGTGATTTGCTTTCAAATTGTATCTTTGACTTACTGATAAACACCACAAGGGTCTAATCTGACAGTCACACAAGTGTTGTGATTTGCTTTCAAATTGTATCTTTGACTTACTGATAAACACCCTTGAGCTAATGAGATAAGTGGTGAGAGTAGTTGTGATTTGCTTTCAAATTGTATCTTTGACTTACTGATAAACACCCAACACCAACCTTCATATTTCCCTTTACGGGTTGTGATTTGCTTTCAAATTGTATCTTTGACTTACTGATAAACACCGCAAAGAGGCTGAATTAAGGGCAGAGCGCGGTTGTGATTTGCTTTCAAATTGTATCTTTGACTTACTGATAAACACCTAAAATAAAAGAACAATAAGAGGCCTATTCGTTGTGATTTGCTTTCAAATTGTATCTTTGACTTACTGATAAACACCTCGCGCGAAAGCTGTTTTGTATGACATCGTGTTGTGATTTGCTTTCAAATTGTATCTTTGACTTACTGATAAACACCCCACACCCCCATTCAACTGTTTGACGGAGTGGTTTTTAGGCTCAAAATTAGGAATAAAAAATAAGGTGTTTTCAGAACAAAAAAACCGGACTTCGATCCGGTTTTTTTGTTTCAATACTTTTCAATGGATGTCTAAAACAATTCCAATTGTTGTACCTGCCCCTTTTTTTCCGCGGGTTTCTTGCCGTAAAAAAGTTCCATATCACCAAATTGCTTATCGGTAATGCACAATATCCCAATATGCCCTTGTGGCGGAAGTTCAAGTTTTACGCGTTTTATATGAACATCGGCATTGTCTTTGCTGGGGCAATGACGCAGGTAGATGCTGAACTGGAACATGGTAAAACCATCTTTCAGCAATTTCTTCCGAAAATCAGAATAGATCCTCCGCTCTTTTTTTGTCTCGGTCGGAAGGTCGAACAATACCATTACCCACATAATGCGATATTCACTAAATCGTTCCATATTTTTCTACGGTCCATTAGTAACCCGGAGATTTTCAGTGTATGAACATAGTCTCCCGGCCACTTTTTTTCGTGTTTCAGTTTCTGAATATAGTCAACGTGTCACTTCATCTTGGTTTAGTGACCGGGTGACTTCTTAAAGAACCGAACCACTGATCAGTAATTTTGCCCAGTTTAATAGTTCAGTCACCCGGTCACTGCTCTCCTTTTCTTCATTCTTTTTGTTTTTAATTCATCTCCGGATATTCAATTTTTCGTAGTTCACCCAGAAAACATTTGGCAAGCGAAGCCGTTGTCTGTTGCACAGCCAACATTAGCGGACTACGACGGCCATTGATAATAACATCTAAGACTGGGATCTGTAATAGTTTGGCTTTATGCTCTTTCGTCAACTCATCAGGTATCTCAGCACCATCCATAATTTCGAGCACCAACCGATCGACATATGGACGGTAAGGCTCCATCATATCGTCGGCCAGGCAATAAGCATTATAGCGATTGTGATGGTGAATACCCAACGTTGGCAGCATTCCCGAAGCAACAAGCGAACGGGCAACGGTTGCACGTAGAATGGCATAACCGTAATTGAGCAGGTTATTCGGAGCAAAACCGTCGGGGTCGCGCCGGAAATCGAGCGAAGTATCGAAAAGTTCACTCCAATAATAGGCCGCCGCACGTCCCTCGTGGTTTTCTGTATCTCCGCTCTTCACCTGATCGGCCCAGTATTTCATATTTTCAATTTTTCGTCCTTCTTGCTTCAACACTGCTGCCTGATTCAGAATCTTTTGCCGGATTGTTTGTTGCCACAACTGTTTGCGCAATGGCTCCGATGCACTGATCTGATTAGTGAATCGTTCACTTTGGGTAGTATTCCCCTCGAGAGGGAGAAGTAATCCTGCCGGCATATGGCGATGGTCGCAAGTGATTACTGCAACATTATTTTCCAAAAGAGCACTTACCAGCTGATGAGTGAACGTGATTTGCGGATTTTCGAGTACTATAACACCAATATCCTCAATGGGAATGGTGATTGTACGATCTTTTTCGGGTAGCATGGATGCTTCCGGAAGGCTTACCACCAACTGCTCATCTTTAAACCGGAGATAAGTAGGGTTTCCAAAGTAAATGGTGCGTTTGATCATAGTTGCTAATTTTTATTGGTGTAGTGACCGGGTAACTTCTTGAAGAAAGAACAATGGCCTGGTGATATTGCTCCAATTATTAGGGCAGTTACCCGGTCACTTTCGGAGTTGACTTTCAGAACTTGGAAACTGTCATCCAGTACTTTATAAGAAACCTTTCGAATGTATCCGGAAACGGCCAATAGCCGGAGGCTTTCGAAAAGCAGAAACCGTGGCTCCACTTAAAATTGTACTTAGGCAGGTGATTCTTCAATTTTGAAAGTTTTATTTAAAATAGGTTTATTATTTACTGCTATTATTTGGCCGATACGGTTTACCTGTAGTTTCCAGCAAACATCTTTTATCATTATTCCATCGATAGATTTCTCTGTTTTATTTAAAGCAGAAAATTCTACCTTATTCCAAATAGGGGAGGAAATATCATTTCTTAGGAAGAAGCATGAGTAGCTGGTTGAACTTACCATTTTGTAAATTCCATACATTTGTTGTTGACTTAAATTTCCGAAGTTAATACTTTTAAAATCACTTTGTTCCTCTTCCGTCGGGATATAAACCAGATCGTTTGGCGAAAGGTAAAATGCCAATTGCTCTCCTTTCTCGTTGGTTTCAGGCACTGGCTTAAGCCCTTGTTTTTGGCGTTCGATCACGATATTTAAAGGTATACTTTCGTAGCTACGCTTACATTCGCTGTTTTGATAGATGGCAAAAAACAGATTGGTTCCCTTTGCCGCTTCCACATATTTTTTGCCCTTATTGCCGGTTGTTCCAACATTGAATTTATTTCCTTTAGGTTCAAAGGACCGGACTTTATAGATCGGTTGGTGGAATTTACCATCATTTAGTTGGACGATATTTTTATTCATTTTGTCCAGTCCATCGGGCGAGAAGGCCAATTCGGGATGTTCGATAATTTTGCCATCTTTAGTTTCATTATACTTTTCGAGATGATTCAGCATGATTTTTTGACTGGCCGTATCTGTAATGCTTTTGATAAAACTGGTATTATACGTTTCGTTTATTGAAGATCGGGACGCAACCATCTCTTTTTCGAAATAGTAGATTTCAACTTTTGAGACGCTATTCCCGTCCCATTTGTCTTCTAATTCCCTGAAGAATTTCCGGAGCTTTGTTTTATCAAAATCTTGTTTTACAAGCGTCTTTATTTGATTTTTTAATGATTTATCGATAATCATCTCCCATTGATCGAGCGCGGCAGAAAGTTGTACCGTTTTTTTGAAGCGTAACTGCACCAAACCAGCAACCGTCTCCTTATGCATTGGTTTGCGGATCGCCCAATGCTCTCCGGTTTCCTGCTTCGTAAATACTTTTTTCATGCTACCATCCTCCTGTGTTTCCCATCTCTGATACCAGTTGTTGGTCTTGTTAATGACTCGGATATTTTGCTTAAAACTGACAATGGTAGTTGAAAGTGTGTGTCTTGCATCTTGCGTAAGTGTATCCCATGGCTTATAAAACAGCCATTTATAATTGCCGTTTTCGTCGGGTTTCGTTTTAAAACATAACTTTTGTTTTAAATCGTAACGAGATTCTTTTGAAGTTGATTTGGCTGACTCATTATTCAGATAATTGATATGACTCCTCGAAGCACAGGCAATGACCAAAGCATCCATCGCATGATGGCGGTGGTCGATCCGCTTTTTTGTAAAGCCTTTTTGTAGTTCAAGCGGCATCTCGGTTTGAAAGACTCTTTTACCATCTTTGTTTGTCCATTGTCCGAAATTATTGCTCTTGGTAAGATCGTTTAATCTTTCAAATCGTGGCGTAATTAGCTCATTCCACACATCGTTTAGACCCCAATCTTGCTTTAAAGTGGAGGTAATACTTCCGTTGCAGGCAGCAATGTTTTTCGATGTGGTTTCAACTTCGCCTTCTTCGCGGACAATATTTGACAAGAGATTTTTGATCAGTTTGCTGATATACTTTGTGTCGTTCAATTGACGGTTGATAAAATCATCTGGAATATTTTCCATGAGTAATTTTTTCATTTTGCTTCTGTTCTTCGAAAAACGATTTTTCACGAAATCTTCGTAGGCATCGAGTGTGAAAAGTGTTACCTTTTTACCAAAATCTAATTCGATAATCTTACCATGTTGTTCTTTGATATAAGCATAAGCGGTTTTGTTGTCTTTATCCTTATTTACGACCGATTCGCAGATGACCTTATTGCTTAATGAATCGTCGAAATAGCGCGATTGTGGTATAATGTGCTCAATTTCATAACTTGAAGTAAAGAGCTTCCCAAGTGGGATAATCTCTCCGGTATAAGGCGAACGGTATTGTTGGTCGAGCCAAAGCTTATACCTTGTTAATTCAGACGAAGTCGGCTGGGAATTTTTGCTGATTTTTAAAATTTCTTCCGGTATGTCTGCAACTGCATTTAACACGCCCTCCTCGTATAGTTTAAGGATTTCTTGCTGACTTGGCGAGTATGGACGTACATTTTGAACAGTACTGTCGTTCTTCAATTCTGCAAGCAATGCCTTAATCCGAAGGTTTGTGTTTTCATTTTCTGTTACAATAGAAGTGAGTCGTTTCCGCTGATCGGCAGTATTTTTCATTTCACGCCCCAGCTCAATATGAATTTCGTCGAAGAAATCTTTTTTCCCATTGCCATATTGTTTCCAGATATCGGTAACAACCCTTAATGTTTCTGTTACGACTTGTTCTACAATAGGATTCCGAAGCGAATGTTGCTTAAATGTGTGGTTTAAAAAGTGCTCAATATCGGTTGGTACCTCCCATTTAACAACTTCACCCTCTTCGGAGTGTCTGCCATAAACAGCATAGCAAGCCTGATAGGTATTAAGTGACGTTAATGGGTTACGGCATTCGATAAAGCTCTTCAATACTTGTTTCGGGATAACATCATCCGTGATGTTTGTTATTTTACTTTTGTCATACTCAATCGAATCGAGACGTTCAACGATTGCTGAAATCCGGTTCTTTGTTTCTTTCGAAATTGCTTCTTCCGACCAATATTTCCCTCTGCGCATCAGCGGCAATAATTTTTTAATTGCCTTTGCTGAATAGGCTCCGTATTCCTTCTTAAATGGGGCAAACTTTTTGAAGTTCTCAATAAATTCTTTTGGCAGGCCCCGCTTACCAGCAAAAGTTGTCAGTGCTTTTTCAATTTCCACCTTATCATCAATGGAGCTTAGAATGTGCCAAAGATGCTCTTCAATATCTTTGGTTAGAAATTCAGGTGCGATATTTGACGCTTTTAATTTAGTAAGCATCTGTGATCTTGTTTCGTTAGCCGGATAAATTTTATCTTCTACATAATTCCACCGGTAGAGTTCTGCATTCTTTTTCAAGAAAAATCCCGGATATTTCAGAAATGCCTTCTGATCTATTTCTTTACGGTCATTTAGAAAATCGAACAAAGCAACCCAATCATCTTCTGATTTCAGGAATTCGGTCGTAACATTAATATCCGTATAAAGCCGACCATCGATGTATTTTTCACGCTGATAGATTGTCAGGTTTTGCAGAAATTGCCAAAGCCGGAACTCCTGAAAAAGCGGATGCGATTTTGCAATACATTTTAATGCATCAGTTTGCATTATCCCTTCCTTGTCAAGGTATGAACGTGATTCGTACCGACACTCGCTGATTTCCGATTTCTTGCTTTTAAGAGGACGCTGATAAAAAATAATGTCATTAATGAAAAGATGGGTAAAGTCTTTCTGACTATATGTATTTCGATGATCCTGATTGTTTCGGTAAAGTTCTTCAAGACAAATTATGTAGTTTTTCTTGTTTTGTAGCTCGGGGTGAAAGGTTTGCTGTTTATCAAGGATAAGCTTCAACTCGTCGCGATAGAACTTCCGTTCGATGGTACGAACGAGTTTCCCTTTAATTTTTTGACCCGGAGATTGAAGCAATGTATCATAGATGTAAGTGCCCACAGTATGATTACTCCTCTCAATTTCGGCTTCAGTTTTCTTTTTCACCAATGTCCAGTCATCTGCTCCTGGTGACCTGAATGAGCGTTTTTCTTTCCCCTCTTTATCTGTTTTGATACTTCCGTCATCATTGAGATCCGTAGTGACAATGAATTCTTTAATTTTTCCAGCCCAATCAAGAGGTGTCCGGCTTGTGCGTCTGTATATCCATCCATTTTCCAAAATGACATTATACCATATTTCATCCTTACTTTTCCTTTCGCCGCTATCCAAAACTTCAACCACCTTTAGCGCATGAAATTCAACAAGTTTATTCTTGTTTTCATCTTCATTTTCACCGCGAAGTTGATAGTAACCACGTTTTTGGTTAAAATGAAGTAGTAACCATGCTAATTCTGCTTTTGCAATTGGATATGTTAGCGCTTTTTTTCGAAGGTAATAGATTGTCCAGTCGTAAGGTATTTTTTTATTATTCTCAATTAACTGAGGCTGATACTTTTTAAAGTCCTCGATCATTTCATCGAATGAATCTTTGAATAGGAATTCGTATTTCCCGGTTTCTGCATTTAGTTGATAGGCTATTTTAGGTTCGGTATGGTCCAAAAACTGACCGAAATGGTGATCAAAGTCAATCTGACTTGAATAATGTTTAGGTAAAAATCCTAATTTGTAAAGGACTCTGTTCAATCGTTCCCTTCGCAACAAAAACCGCTCCCGCAATCTGCGGATTCCTCTGAAATTAGTTCTGTCGGCAGTTTGTGAAACAGGATTTCCTTTTTCAAAATCTCCGATGCTGGTCTGATCCATAGGAATTATCCTTGATCCCATACCAAGTATTTTTCCGGACTTTTCCTTAAAGTCCTGTTCTATTAAAGCCCACCCGATACTATTGGTTCCCAAGTCGAGTCCTAAAATTTTTTTCATATATTTTGTTTCTCTAATTATAATTATTACTTTAGCGGTACAATTTGAAGCAAATCACAATAAGGATTATTCCGTTGTGAAAACATTTAAGCCACCCTCGTCTTACAATACGGGGGTATTTTTTTGTTCGGTACGACGTAAAATGACGATTCCCACCCATAGAGCATAAGATCACCACTTACAGAACCTACAGTTCTATACATTAAACTTTCCTTATGATTTGGAGGCTTCTTGATGGTATTAAGGTATTATATTAAACGATCAAGGCTAAACTCTTTTGATTTTTTAGAGCTCTCTAAAATTATGAAAAATATTTCTTATTTTGCAACTAATTATTTGCAATTATTTGTTGATCATTGGAAAATTTATAATGCTGAATTTTTATCTCAGGATGACGAGGCTACCCGGTAAAATAATCCGGCAAAAATGAACGAAAAATCCTAAGTAATGAAAATAAATGTCGTCTTGTGCCAATACGGGATTCACGAACTCCCGAAATACAGTGCACTTTTAATACGCATTCATCATAATTCAGATAAACAGTCCGGATAGGTTTGCTCCATGTTTGGTTCATATCGAGTCTGGTATCAGGTCCTATACCCGCATCGTATCCACAAACAAAGATTTTTAATGACTAACAAAATAATGACTTTTTCAATGACGGCGCAGCCAATGAACTGTGTTAAAATCCAAATTTAAAGTACAAAATCTTTCGCATAGAGTTCAGATTTTGTGATCAGGGCAAAAGCTTGTTTGACAAGTTTGTTTGCAACTGCAATTAAGGCCAGTTTTTTTGC
>JAATGF010000109.1 GCA_015654795.1 Bacteroidales bacterium | reverse complement strand
GGGGGATGGGGAGTCCTCCCAAAAAATGACTTTTTCTAAAATAAGACATTCTAATATAGTCCGGTTTAATAAAACTCATCTAAATTCATCCTAAAAGGAAGGGACTAGTTCAGGTGAGACGAAGAACGTTTTACGACATTATTTATTTCTCATTACTTATCTTTAATTCTTTGTCACAAAAAAGGTTCTTTCACAAAAGTGAAAGGGGCCAAGTTGGGATATTGTTAAGCTTTGCGATTTGTTATTCCATGGTTTTAACTCCCTTTATAGTTTTGGGGTTAAGTTGATGCATATCGAAAATCACGATCTCGTTCTTTCCTTTTTTCAGCCATGGAGCCGGACAAAAGAGTTGTTTCTGAGGTCCAATTTTCCAATATCTTCCGAGGTTGTGGCCGTTCACCCAAACTATACCTTTTTCCCACTGACTTACATCAAGATAGGTATCGCCTGTTATTGTTAACTGAAATTCGCCTTTAAAGAAAATTCCCGGACGAGAAGTGCTTTCAGCTTTAAATTTCAGTATGTCCAGATATGTTTCATCGAACGGAAGAGTAAATACCCGCCAGTCCATAAGGGTCATTCCATTGAGCGAAACGCGGTCCGTAATTCCTTTGCGGTCGATCATATATTCGGCAAAATTAATGCGTCCCATCCCTTCAACGAGAATATCGAGTTGTGGATTCGCATTGGCCGATTCGGGCAAATCAATTGTGTTCTCAGCTTTGGTACGGTCGAGTTTGCCGATATACTTGCCATCCAGAAAAACGGTCGCGTAGTCGTGAAGTTCGGTGATGCGTAGTTTCCCTTTTTTATGACCAATCAGGTTGGTGCGATAAAGGATAAAACCTGCTTTCTGTCCAAACATTTCCATCGGTTTGGGCTGTGCCGATCCGATTGCAGAAGGAAGGTTATCCCATACAGAAGCCGAAGATGTAAATGTGATTTCGGGTATTTCGATAACCGGCATCGGCGCCGGAATAGCAGGCAGTTTTTGTTTTGAAAGTCGATACTTTGCCAACAGATTGCGCAAAGCATTATATTTAGGAGTTGCCTGCCCCATTTCGTTGATGGGTGCATCGTAATCGTAACTTGTTACATTTGGTTGATATTGAGTCGGATTAAATGCGTTTGCACCTGCCCAGTAACCGAAATTGGTTCCGCCGTGAATCACATAAAAGTTGAATGATTTTTTGTTGTCCATCAACCATTTAACATCTTTAATCAGGTTGACGGTATCGGGACGTTGCCACTTTTCACCCCAATGTGTGAGCCATCCCGGATACAATTCGCTGCAAAACGAAGGGACATTTGGGTTGGCCTTGGTGGCTTCGGCAAAATCCGATTCGTTAGCTGCCGGATCAAGACCAATGGCTGCGTCGGGCAACGATCCCGCTTCGAGCATAAAGGGTGTTGCACCATCGGCGGTATAAAAAGGTACATCTATCCCATTTTTCTTCCATAATTCCTCAAGCCATTTCATATAAGTCCGATCGTTTCCGTAGCTTCCATATTCATTCTCAACCTGAACCATAACAATTGGTCCCCCTTTGGTTACTTGTAAATCTTTGACCTGAAGCGCGAGCGCTTTGACGTATCGCTCAACGGCTTCGGTATATCGTTGATCCATGCAACGTACTTTGATGTCAGGTATGCTGAGCAGATACGAAGGTAATCCTCCGAAATCCCATTCTGCACAAACATAGGGCCCCGGGCGTAACATCAGCCACATACCTTCTTCCCGGACAATTCGGATGAATTGGGCAATATTGTGATTTTCGGTTTGGAAATCGAATACGCCAGGTTCCGATTCGTGGTAATTCCAAAATACATATGCTGCAATTGTGTTGCAACCCATTGCCTTGGCCATTTGAATACGGTGACGCCAGTATTCAACCGGAATGCGTGCCGGATGCATCTCTCCCGAAATTATCCGGAAGGGTTTGCCATCCAGCAAAAACTCGGTTTTTCCAAGTTTAAAAATATGGTTTTTTTCCTGCGACCAACCCCATCCCTGCAACAATAAAACAAACAGCATTGAAATCAAAATTCGGTTCATTATATTAAAATGTTTAGCGTTTAGTTTACTTTATTTTCAGCTTTTGCCGGAATCCAAAATTAGGAACATTTCATTTATGATTTTCACTAATGTTCAATTCAATTAGTTATTTCCCCCTTCACCATGTGTTCGAGTCACAATGACTTTACATTGATTTTGTCATCCCGGTCATTGTGATATCTTCAACAATGTACCACCTTCATTATAATTTTGATTATTTGGAATTTCCGATTTTCCGGTGCCTTTATTCATCAGTTCTTTTAATTCAGGCAAGTACTGTTCATAAATACTTCGCGGAAGAACCTGGTGTTTTTTGCATACCGCAGCTGCCATACCAACAACTTCGCCCATCATTCCTGTAGTGCGCATTACTCTCACTGTTCCAAGGGCTACATGTGTTACGCTGATATTTCGGCCTGCCATAAAAAGGTTGTTGACATTGCGCGAATAGAGGCAACGGTACGGAATAGGGTATGGGTAAATTGGTTTGTGTTTGGCGATAGAGAGAAATTCCTCCCGGGGAAAGTACCGGGTGTTCTTTGGGTCGGGATAATGTAAGTCGATGGTCCATGATGTTGGAGCAGTGCCGTCAGGATAGTTTATAGCCTCAGTTAAATCCTGTTCTTTGAGCACCAGATCACCGATCAATCGTCGTGTCTCACGTTTCCCGGCAATATATGCAACCCATTTGAGCTGGCTGTTTTTATAACTTTGATTCTCTGTGAAACGATTCTTCAGATACGACCAGTTGGAGAAAACCACCATTAATCCGTAATCTCTGATCCGCTCAAAATCTTTAACCTGATCGTAATTCATACCTGTTTCCCAGGTCCATTCGCCCATTTTTACTATTTGTGCACTTTTTTCATTAAAATTCAGCCCCCATGGAATGACAGGGAATAACTCCGGTTTTGATGATTCCTCTGAGTACCATTGTACCGATGCACCCATTGTCATTTTATCTTTTACATCGGGAGCTGTCGGTTCTCCATAATCACTTTTCCCTTCACGTCCCATCATGAAATCGGCTCCGGCCAGTACACCAATCGTTGCGTCGCCAGTACAATCGGCAAAAAGAGGCGCTTCAAAGTAAAGTTCTTTTGAGTTTTCGATGTTTACCGCACGCACAGCTTTGATTTGATCACCCTCTTTTTTAACGCCGTTTGCACGATAGTTGAGAAAGAGCGTAATATTTTTCTCGGCTATAACTGCATCTAATTTTTTCTGATCTTCGTAAAAAGATGCCGGTTGGGCATTACCCCCTTTGACCGGTCCGATCTCATTTACCAGATTTCCCAAGGCAGGGTAGGGGCTCAGGTTGATTCGTCCACCCAGATGAACACGAACTTCGGAACTGTTATTTCCACCCAGCACAGGACGATCCTGAATCAGTGCTACTTTAACACCAAGACGTGCAGCCGAAAGGGCAGCACAGGTTCCGGCCATTCCTCCACCAATCACTACGAAATCAAATTTTCCGGCGGTTTCGGGTATTTCAGGCAAGCCCAAAGCTTTTTTTCTGAACGCAGCCAGCTTTTTCGGTGAATTTTCAGGACGGAATAAAGGATCATTGCTAAAAAGGATTGCATCGCAACGGCCGTTAAAGCCTGTAAGATCGTGCAGCGAGACTTTTGATTCTCCTGCTTTTATCTTTACTGAACCCCCAAATTGCCAGTTCCATTCTGTATCCTGAGTTCCAAAAACCGCCTTCAACGGCTTATTATTGATGATTACATTAAATTTTCCGGGAGTCTCTTTGTCAGACCAATAACCAACCCAATTTCGTGTTCGTACAAATACATTGTAATTTCCTGCTTCCGGAAAGCTAACTTTGGTTGAAGCATCAGCGACAGGTTTTCCCAGTCCGTGCGCCATCAAAAATGGTGATCCCATCTGATCTGTAAATTGTTGGTCTACAACCCATCCGCCTTTGTTCGTGAAACTCTCTGCTTCGACAAGCACCTGCGAAAACAACGTAGATGGCAGGCTGCAAATGAAAGTAAAAAATAGTATTATAATCCTTAAATTCTTCATTATTAAGTTTATTCTGAAATATTGATTGTTATTTTTGTTTCTTTTAACCAGGGTGCTGTAAATGTCAGATTTACGTTGCCTGTTTTGCCGGTTGACTGCACGTAGGCCAACAATCGCCCGTGATAAACATGCTGCACGTTATCTGAATAATTTCCCATGTCGGAGTTGTTACTCGCTTCGAGACCTAACAGCGTTGCGGGTCCGTCGATCGTGCATGTAACTTCGTCTTCAGAAAGAAGAACAGGGATTCCTTTTTCATCAACCACTTGCACTACCACATGGGCAAGTCCCCGGTTTTTGCTCATCGATGATACATCCGACTGTGCGGTTAACGCAAAAGGTCTGCCCGATGATTGTAATGTATAATTACACGTTGCTTTTTCGTCCTTATCCAATCCTACAACTTCCAATTTTCCATCCTGATAAGGAATATCCCAATAGATGATCCCTGTGTTGTCATTGTAATTCTTAATCTCACCTATTTGTTTGCCATTCAATATCAGACGGGATTTTGCCGCGTTGGTGTAACAGACTACGCGAATCATCTCACCCTCTTTATAGTTCCAGATTGGCCATGCATCCATTGACAGAAAATCATTTTTCTCAGGCAGATGATATGTGCCAATGTAGGTTACTGGTTTTACGCTCCATAAAGCCTGCCGGAAATGCCCTCTTGGTTTGAGAAATCCTCCAAAATCGAGGAACCCGGAATAAAAACCTCTCGATGGCCATGCGCCTGATTCTCCCAGATAATCGATACCAGTCCAGATAAATTGACCGAAAATATATTCAGTATCTCTCACGACTTTCCAGGACTCCATACTGTGTCCGTTCTCACTTCCAAATATGACCCGTTTAGGATATTTGGCATGATCCTGCGCATACCGATTTTCCGTATAATTATATCCTGTGATGTCAAGCGCTGCGGGGTAATCTGTTTCATTTGACATTACGACACCTGCCAGACCAGCCGTAACGGGGCGGGATGTATCAAGTCCACGGACAATACCTGCCAATCGTTTTGCAATACCTCCTAACCGCTCAGCTTTGGGATTACCAGGTAAATATCCTCCCTGAACAGGTTGGTTAATATTTGCATGATCAAGTACCGGATGCGAATACGGGTCATTCGGATAATCGACCTCATTCCCAATGCTCCACATGATTACAGACGGATGATTCCTGTCTCGCCTGACCATATCACCAAGATCCTTGTCGCTCCATTCATTAAAGTAGGAAGCGGCTCCCTGAAATCCGGGAGTGCCTATGTTCCACCCTTTTAGCCATTTCTTCTTGGCAAATTCCCATTCGTCAAAGGCTTCATCCATTACGAGCAGTCCTATTTCATCACACAATTCATATACATCAGTGGCTTGCGGATTATGTGTCATCCGGATCCCATTACAACCCATATCTTTTAATGTAAGCAACCTTCTTCTCCAGACTTCGCGGGGAACGGCTGAACCTAAACAACCGGCATCATGATGAATACAAACACCTTTTACCTTTGTCCAAACACCATTCACTGCCAGACCTTTATTCGGATCGAAAGTCAGCTCGCGAATTCCTAATTGCTGCTCATTCTGATCAATTGTCTTTCCGTTTTGCTGTACTGTTGTTTTTATTGTGTAGAGATTTGGTTGTTCCAAAGACCACAGTTTTGGTGAAGAAACAGATATTGTCTGTTTTAAAGTCTCTTTGAGCTTGCCTCCAACCTCCAGATTTTTTGACCCCCTGGCAACAACTTTTCCCGAGGCAGGATCAATGATCTCGTGCGAAATCTTCACATTAACTCCAGTTGAAAGACTATTATTGATCGTGGCCTCAACCGAAATATCTGCTTTTTTATCAGTAACATTGGTGGCTTTAAAATAGACTCCCCATAAATCGATATGCACAGGAGAAGAATAGACGAGATAAGCATCTCTGTAAATACCCGATCCTGAATACCAGCGTGAATCAGCATCCAGCGAATGATCGACGCGTACTGAAATTAGATTTTCCTCCCCGTATTTAAGAAATGGGGTCAGATCGTACATAAATGAGATATATCCATTCGGCCGTTTTCCGACAGATTGTCCGTTGATAAAAACTTCACTGTGATTGTAAACGCCTTCGAAATAGATAAACACATTATTTCCTTTCTCCGATGCCGGTACGGTGAATGATTTTCGGTACCAGGCAATACCACCAGGAAGGTAACCGGTTGCACTGGCTTTATCGGGACTATAAACACCTTCAACACTCCAGTCGTGAGGGAGATTCAGTAATCTCCATTTTGAATCATCGAATTTTGGTTGAGCGCCGTCTTTTTCATCCGACAGGCTAAACCGCCAATTCTCGTTAAAGAGGAAAGCTCTGCCAAATTGCGGCTTTGCCTGAAGAATGCTTGCCGCAAAAACCAGTAGTGCAGCACATAAAAATGATTTTAGTGTCATAAGTAGAAGTTCTATTTGTTAAATGTTTAAATAAGTTCTTCGGAAAAAATCCTCATTAAATGGATTGAGCCATAAAAATTGCATCGGAATTTCAGGATAAGTTTGTGTAAACAGTTTGTATTTTTTCAGGTTTACCTGGTTACTATCGTATTTCGCCTCAATCGCTTTTAATCTTTCGTCGTCCGAAAGTACAAAATCAACTTCATTTCCGGCACTGGTACGCCAGTGTTGAATTGCATCCGGACCAATTTTGTCGGCAAGAATTCTGAAAACGGTATTTTCCCATAATTCGCCTTTGTCCGTTCTTATAGCAAGTGGTTGAAAATTATTTAAAAGGCAGTTTCTTAAGCCAGTATCAAGCAAAAATACTTTGGGCATCTTAACCAGTTCTTTTCTGAGATTCCGGAAAAGCGGTTTTATAAGCGAAATGTGAAAACACTTCTGCATGATTATAAGAAAGTTATTCACCGTTTCGTTCTTTATTCGAAGGGTAGATGAAAGTTCATTGACATTGACAATGCCACCTGTCTGACCTGCCAAGACTCTGAAAAGGTTAAAAAAAGCAGTTTCGTTAACGACACCCGACTCCAAAATATCTCTTTTCACAAAGGAATCCCTGATATCCTTTAACTTATTTATCTTTTCCTGTTTATCCGGCTCTGTGACAATGGCAGGATAACCACCATAAATCATGTACGACTCCCATTCAACACGAAGGTAATCGATGAGCGTACTTTTGAAATCCTCGTTTTTAAGCAATTGGTCTTTTTCTTCCCTGAGATCTGATTTACCGCTTAATTCAAGATATTCATCAAATGAACAGGTGTATAATTGAAATATTTTTTTTCTGCCAGCAAGCGAATCCGTGAATTGATTATCGATGTAAAAAGCACTGCTTCCTGTTGCCACCACCTTAATTTGTTCTGAATGTTCATCATATAAGAGCTTCAGAAAATTTGAAGGATCATCCAGGTATTGAATTTCATCGATCAGTGCGATTGTTCTTCCGTTCGGTTCCGGTATAAATTTCAATAAGTTCAGCGGATTTTCGTTTAGTTCTGCAAGTATTGTTTTATTTTCGAGATTAAGAAAAACAACCGGAATCTCCATTTCTTTGCAATAAACCTCCAACTGTTTCAACAAGGTTGATTTTCCGGTTTGCCGTGCACCGGTGATAATGGAAAATTCTTTTTTCAAGAGATGAGCCTGTAAATCTTCGAATAGTTTCCTACGTACCATTGCCTTTAATTTTGTAACAAAAATAAGAAGATTTCATTTTATTTACAAACGATGGGGTAAAATATCCGATAATTCACCCCCTGTATGGGGTAAAATATCGGATAATTTACCCCATACAGGGGGTGAATTATCCAAAATACTTAATTTTTTGTCGAATTGTAGTCTTAAAAAATTGTATATGAGCTATGTTAATGAATTTCGTTTTTAAAGGTGAAATTTGTTTGATACCAGACTAAGTGATGGGAATAAATAAATGCCGTCTTTTGCCAATACCGGATTTGTGGACTTTCGGAGCGCAGTTCAATTTCAATATATTTTTATCATAATTGAAATAAATAAATCAGATTGCTTCGTTCCGCTCTCCCTTCGTGTTCGCGTCGTGTTGGATTCGGATCTGATTTTGACTCGCTCTTTTGCCCAATCGCCTTTTCGCCCTATCTACCCTTTTTTACATTTATAAATACTATATTTTCTCATTTCCAGGTGTTTATAATATTTAAGTTATCCGATTATTATAAATATTTTAACCAGGCAGTTGCATGACAATCTGTATCAGTCACAAATCTAATCCATCTGGATTGAAAACTATCAGGGAAGACAAAATTGAATGACTCACCTGGAGCAACAGTTACCGTCTTGTAATTCATCCATGGACCAATTAAAAACTACTTTGACAAATTGAGTACTTGATTCTTTTTTAGTAGTATTTCCTTGAGCTTTACATATTCAATGTCCTGAACGGCCTGATTATTATCAATGGCTATTGAAGCAGCTAACGCGGCCGATTGTCCCAAAATCATAAAGACTGGTTCCATACGGATTGATCCATAGGCAATGTGGCTCGACGATACACAAACAGGTACCAACAGATTTTTGCATTCTTCCTTTTTAGGTATGATTGAACCATACGAAATAGAATATGGTGATTCTGGCGACACGCCAATGTCACCTTCGTTTTGCACAAATCCTTCGGAAGCGACATAACGTTGGGCATTGTGCGAATCCATTGCATAAGAACCCATTCCAATCGGTGCGGGGACTTCGCGTTTAGCCAGCACATCATTTTCGCTGGTCACATATACTCCAACCATGCGTCGTGCTTCCCGAATGTACAACTGTCGCGACCAGTTTCCGTTGTCGGTAAACTCGTCTTTGGCTAATCCCCAGTTTTGCATTTCGTTGTGAATCTCTTTTGGAACACGTAGATCGTTAGCCACGTAATAAAGCAACCCTTTCTGGTACTCTTCGTGCGCTTTGATGATTTCCTTCCGGCGCTCGTACGAAGCTTCCGGATAATCATAATTCATACCAATAAAATCGCTGCTGAACGGTCCATGATTGTTGGTATCTGTTTTTCGGTTAGGAATCAGGTCGAACTTATTAAACCACTCTCGCCATCCAGCATCAAACGCACGACCAAGCAATTCGTAATTCGCCGGATCGTAATTCTCCGGTTTTGGGAAAGGCACAAGGTTGTCCTTGTTATTACTCATACACAACCGGAAACAGTATGCCTGGATTTTATTATCTCCCGTGCAATTCGGGGCAATTGGTTCGGACGAAATGCCATATATTAAGCCGCTTTCGGGTTTACCAGGCGTTTTGTATGGATCGATTTTATCTTTGAAATGATGTCCGTGTTGGAAAACTTCTGCCTGAACTCCATTCCATGTTTCATTATATACGGAGCAAGCTTCTCGGCCAACATGGTATGACACTCCGGCCGCAGCCATCAGATCACCTTCGTAAGTGGCATCAATAAATACTTTCCCTGAGAAGATTTTTCCTGAAAGGGTTTTAAAAGAAATGATCTTACCGTCTTTTCTTACCACTCCATTGGTTCGGTTGAGCCACTCATTACGCAGAACGATGATTTTATTTTCAGCAATGAAATCTTCAAAAACCTTTTCAGCCACATGTGGTTCGAAAATCCACATGGTACGGTTTTCACCATCCATTGCTACTGTTCCCTGACCTTTGTTGCCGAATTCAGCGTGTTTTTGCCATTTCCAGGCCGCCGAATCGCTGTAATGTTGCCATACCCTGTGATAAAACTCACGTGATAAACCACCAATCGTTGATTTATCACCGGTATCGGTAAAACCCAGTCCGCCGGAAGAAAGACCACCAAGATGAGTGTCAGGTGAAACAACCAAAACTGTTTTTCCTGATTGTATCGCCTCAACAGCAGCTGTTACTGCAGCCGAAGTACCGCCGTAAATAATTATATCTGCTTTGTGTATATTGTCTTTGTTGCTACACGATGATATATAGAATAAAACAATGAAGTATAGCGTATTAAGAATAAATGATCTGTATTTGTTTTTCATCATTACTGGCAAGTTAATAATTATGACACTGTTGTTTAATTACTGAATTATGATAATATCCAGATTTTTTTGGGATGCGATTTTGAAGAAATTAATAGCATTATACGAATGATTAAATTAACGTCATTCTGGAAGATAATTGCTTTTGAGGAAGGATAGCTCCATTTTCCCTCAATGTTGTAACAAGTTGTTCAGTGTTAAGATCCCAAGCAGGTTGACCGGTTTTTAAGGATTGTACAACGGCCGTTCCCGCAGCTTGGCCCATCATCGATGCAGATGGTTGCACCCGAATTGATCCTTGAACCATAACATCACTTGAAACACATCTACCGGCAACCCACAAATTCGACCACCCTTTTGGAACTAAAATAGAATATGGTATTCCGAAATATTCGCCCACTTTCAAACGACCAATGGTTTCATATTGAATGTCATAACGGTTAAATTCTTCTAATGATGTATTATATGGGTGAATATCAACAGCCTTATTAAAAATACCTATTTGATCAGGGAATTTCCGTTTAGCTTTGAGGTCTTCAAAACTTAACTCGTATTCCCCCTCTATTCTTCGCGATTCACGAACGCCCATTACTGATGCAGTCGTTGTATGTTCAATTTTCTCATACCCTGCTACATATTTCCTGTAAAAAGATAAGTATTCCTGTGCAATTTTTCTACCCAATATCATGCCATTAGTCAGGCTGTCACATCTTAGCGAATTGAGATCAAATAAATGTCCTCCATTTAAATATCCGAGTGTTTGTCCCACTCTGCTGATTCCTGGTAAATGTCTGTCCGGTTGCGTGAAATGGCCGTCTTTTATTGCTTTTAATAATATAGGACTATGTGTCCCTACATTTTCAGCATGTTCGAAATCAATATTTGTAAAATACGAACACAGTGTAGCTGGCATTATGTTTGGAGTATCTCGGCCTGCTTCTTTGCAAGTTACACCACAAAGATCTGATAATACTGCATCACCTGTGCAATCTATGAATGTTTTGGCTTTGATAAAGCGATACCCTTCTATATTATTTATGATTACTCCGTCAACGATTCCCTTCTTTTTATCAGCCTCGACATCAATAATTTTTGTAAAGAAGCGCACCTCAATTCCAGCCTCAATTACCAATTCATCCAGAATAAGTTTATATCCTTCAACGTTGAAGGGGGTCCAGTGGTGATATGCTTTAGTGAAAATTTCAGGAGTTTCTTGAGGCCCTAAAAATCCTCTTTTAAACAATTTGAAAACTATTTCTTGCATAATTCCACCCACAAGCAACTCGTTTCCGTTCGACATTGGGTCGAATGCTGTTACAAGTCCAGATGTTCCCATTCCTCCCAGGCATCCGGTAGCTTCTATAAGCAATACTTTTGCTCCTAAACGTCCGGCACTTATTGCAGCAGCTGCTCCACTTGGTCCTCCTCCGGCTACAATCACATCATAGTTGTCTTCTACTTTAATTTCACGACTAAAATGATAGGTATTGCTTTTTTGGGGTGGTGTTGATGTTGCTTCTGCATTCATAAATGGATACATTGAGATGCCTGCGAAGGTAAAGAATGAAGTAGCCGTCGAATTGACAATAAATTTTCTTCGGGATTCTTTTGCCATGATTAATATTTTTAGTTTTATTTTAAATAGGAATCTATCCGACTTTACATACCCGTATTTGATAATTTCCAAATGCGATCAACTCTTGCAACATTTAATGCTTTGACTTTTACATTTTAAACAGGTGGGTGTAGAAGTCTTTCAACTCGTTAAAAATCATTGTAATTTATAAATTTTTGAGTTAATATTACTTAAGAATTCATAAACCCTCATTATAGAGTTAGAGGGATGCCAATTTTATTCAGCATCCCTCAGATTTGCAATTGTTAGTATCCTGGATTCTGGTCCTTAGTAGGATCGATTGCTGAATTATAGTTTAGCTCTGAAACTGGGATGGGCCAAAGAAGATGTTTGTCTGCTACTACCTTACCAGTTGCAGCGAGAATAATTTCTTTAACCTTACCGGTTCGTTTCAAATCTAACCATCGTTTGCCTTCAAATTGTGTTTCGAACCCCCTTTCTCTTAGAACTAGGTCATTGAAAGAATCTTTGTTATAATCGGCTATTTTAAAGTCGACAGATGCATCCGGTAGTGTTGGATTCTTTCCATAGGCCCGTCTGTGTACCATGTTTAGCTTTTCGATTGCATCAGCTGATGGAGCACCAGATGCCCTACAATCGGCTTCTGCATACATTAATAACACATCGGCATAGCGGTATAAAGGATAATCATTACCACCGCCATTGGCATTTGGCGCAAGCGGATCAATAAACTTTTTTGTCAGTATTGTATTCGTACCAAGCCCGATATTATAGGAATACCACAATGAGTAACGCAGGTCTTTCTTATCCCAACTTGCTATTACTGAATTATCAGTAGTGCTATAAACCGTATAATAACCTCCACCACCGTAATATTTTGTTCCCGGATGATTAAGATACATTAAATAGGCAAATCCCAAAGAATTTCCAAGTCTTGAAAATTTTAAATAAAAGATCTCTTCCGAAGTAGTAATTACTTCCGGTCCGAAAATTTTCGAATAATCATCAGCAGTAGTAACCGGAACTAACGAATACTTATTGGATAATATCACTTCTTTAGCTTTATCGCGGGCTTCAGCATTCTTCCCCTGAGTGAAATAAACATCAGCAAGCAAAGTTTTAGCAGACCATTTTGATGGTTTTCCTACTAAAGGTGCATATTCGGGTAAGTTTGCTTCTGCAAATTTCAGGTCACTGTAAATTAACTGATACACTTCATCAACGGTATTGCGTTTGATGTTTTGCACGGTCATGTTCTTTTCAGTGCGGATAGGAACTCCTCCCCAATTCCGAACCATTGTAAAATAAGTAAATGCTCGTAGAAATTTGGCTTCAGCAATATATTTACAGGTATCGGCTGGGGTTAGTTTATTCCCGTTTGGCGCATTTTTAATTACTATATTGGCGTTTCGTATACTTAAGTAAAAATAGCCCCAAAATCCATCTGTCTTCGTTTGATTTGTTCCGTCAAGACCTTGGAAATCACTTAACATGGCATGACTCCCACGGCCATAACCATAGTCTGTATAGCATTCCAGCTGAGTTGGATAAAGCCCGCCCATGCACCCAGCGTCACGCAAGGGCAAATATATCGCGGCTATGGCAGATTCAACTTCAGCAGGAGTATTGTAAAAGGTCTCCTCCGCCAATGACTTCGGCGCTTCAACCAACGCATCTTTGCAGGATAATAGGATAAAAGATGCAAGTATGAAATATAATATTTTCTTCATGATTCTTCGTTTTACTGATTAGAAACCTACTTTAATTCCAAGTGTTACACTCTTAACTGTTGGGTATGAATAATGATCAATCCCTTGTGCTGTTGAATTTGCACCTCCCTGTGAGTTTACCTCCGGATCCCACCACGAATATTTTGTCCATGTCAGCAGATTTTGTCCGCTGGCATAAATTTGCAAATTGCGGAACCATTTCATTCCTAATTTTTGAGTAGGTAAAGTGTACATCAATTGAATATTTCTTAACCTAAGGAACGAGCCATCTTCGACTAAACGGTCTGAATATCTCATCGATGAACTTCGTGTCAGTACTGGGTACTTAGCATTGGTATTGGTTGGTGTCCAGTGATCATTGTATACATCCTTGGTCATATTTAAACCAAAACCATAATCCAGCGTATTACCTACAGCGCTCACATTAACAATATCATTGCCTTGCGATCCCTGAAAGAATAAAGTCAATTCAAAATTTTTATAGGACATATTGGAATTTAGCCCATAAATAAAATCGGGATTAGGGTCACCAATAATTGTTTTATCAAATTGATTGATGATGCCATCAGGGGTTCCGTTTGCACTCGACAAATCTTTATAAATTTCTTTGCCGGTTGCATCGTAACCATTTTTCTTAAAGCCATAAAAAACACCCATTGGTAAACCTTCTCTTAGCAAGCTTGAATTATCGGAAATAAATGTTACATTGATGCTGCCGGTTAAAATGTCCTGACCTCCATAAAGTTTAATTACCTTACTTCTGTTAAAAGCAATGTTGGCATTCATATCCCATTTGAATTCACCTGTCAATATCTTTGCATCCAAAGAGAGTTCCATTCCTTTATTTCGGATTTGTCCAACATTCTGAATGGTTTGTGTAAACCCAAGAGAGGAAGGCAGTTTAACTGAGTTTAATAAATCACGGGTATTTTTCAGATAGGCATCAGCGCTAAGACGAAACCTATTGTTTAAAATAGCCACATCAAAACCCATATCAGCCTGTTCAGTTGTTTCCCATCTCAGATCACCCGGTAGTGTTGTTCCTGGTGCAATGGCGTTATACAACGCATCACCAAATATTGTTTTATTGGATGATAGTTGATTTAAGGTAGCATAGGCATTAATAGCCTGACTTCCGGTATAACCATAACTGGAACGAAACTTTAAGTCGGAAATGAGCTCAACATTTTTCATGAATCCTTCTTCTTTTATTTTCCATGCAAATGCGCCTGATGGGAAATAACCCCATTTACTACCTTCACTGTATTTGGAAGATCCATCGGCACGAACACTGGCGGTAAACAAATATTTGTTATTGAAGGAATAGTTGATACGTCCGAGATAGGACATTAAAACTGACTTAGAGTAACTCGAACTTGGTATGCCCGGTGTACTGGCTCCTCCAAGGTCAAAATCTTCGGTAACATTACTTAAAAAACCATTTCCTGAGCCACCCAAATTGCGATACAAGAAGTCTTGATAGGTAAATCCAATCACTGCACCAATGCTATGTTTGTCGTTAATCGTCTTGTTATAGCTTAATGTATTTTCATTTAAAAGACTCACATTGTTTGATGCTGAGGCAGAGGCACTTCCTTGCGAATTTACAAAATTGGTTGTTTGATAATAATCACTTCTGTAATCTGTATTTTCAACGCCACCATAAATTTTTAATTTAAGATCCTTAATTGGTTCGAAAATTAAAGATGCATTGGCTAATACAATATTGCTTTCACCGTCGTCTTTTTGTTCATTAATAAAATTCAATGGGTTGATAATTACATTAGAGATAAACGGATAAGCTGTTGCTAATACCCGGTATGAACCTTCATCATTGTACGGAGTTAACGTGGGCGGAGCAGATATTGCCCCTCCAATAAGCGATTGGCCTCTGTTTCCTCCTGACGAATTCTGTCGGGAAGTTGTATTTTTGGTCAATGTTGCTCCATATTCAAACGATAACATTTTATTGATTTCGGTTGTGAAATAGGCGCGGAGAGAATACTTTTTATAATTGCTGCCTTTAATAATTCCCTGTTGGTCGAAGACAGTTCCCGATACAGAAAATTTTGTTTTTTCATTGCCGCCATTAATTGACAATGTATTGTTTAAAATTGGGGCTGCCTCAAAAACCATATCCTGCCAATCGTAACCATTCCCAAAACCATTAATTTGATCTTGTGTGAAATATGGAGCTAATTTATCGTTTGCTGCCTGTTCGTTATAGAATGTTGCGTATTCTTTTGCATTCATCAAATTAAGCTTCTTACGCAAGGTCTGAACCCCATAACTTGATTCAAAGTCAACAGTTGTTTTACCTGCTTTCCCTCGTTTTGTTGTAATCAAAATAACACCATTTGCTCCGCGTGAGCCATATATTGCGGTAGCCGAAGCATCTTTAAGAATCTCAACACTTTCGATATCACTATTACTCAGAACTGTAGGATTGGTGCCTGAAAACGGGAATCCATCAATTACATATAATGGTTCATTGCTGCCTTGAATAGAATTTGTACCCCGAATACGTACACTTACTGATCCTCCTGGAGCTCCTGTATTTTGCGAAACTTGTACTCCCGGAGCACGACCGGAAAGTGATTGCATTACATTAGATGAAGCAAATGCTTTTATTTCATTGCTTTTTACCGATGTGACAGATCCTGTTAAATCACTTTTTTTCACAGTTCCATAGCCTATTGCAATAACTTCTTCCAATCCTATTGTTTCATCTTTCATTAAAACATTCAAGACTGATTGATTTCCAACTTTTATTTCCTCCATTTTCATTCCTACAAATGAAAACTGCAAAATAGCACTCTCAGGAACATTGGTCAGCGAATAATTACCGTTGTTATCGGTGATAACACCAGTTGTAGTGCCCTTGACTACAATTGCAACACCAGGGAGTGGTATTCCACTTTTATCGGTCACTTTACCTGTAACCTTGTTACCTTGCTGTGTCAGTTCCGATTCTTTTCCACTGTTATCGGTTGTTAAAATGATCTGGCGATCTTTAACCACATAGGTTACATTAGTATTTTCGAATAGTTCGGAAAGAATTTTCCCGATACTTTCGTTTTTAACATCAATATTTACCTGTCGTTCGACGTTGAGTAATTTTTGATTAAACAGAAAGAAAAATTCACTTTCATCTTCAATTTTAGTTAAAACATCTACGACTTTTGCTCCCTGCATTTTTAGCGTCAGGAGCTTTTGCTGCGAATAAGTCACTGTTGAATAAGCTTGCGCAGCAAAGAAAAATAAAAGAAATACACTTAGGCGCATAATTTTCCAAAATTTAAGGAGCACACGGTTAGTTACGAGTCTCCTAATTCGTTTTTTTTGCATACTTTTGAATCATTAAGTAGTTAAACAATAATTGGGTGTGATACTGCTTGATATGACAGGAGAGTGGTTCGAACACTTTCCTGTTTCATTTTAATTAAATTGATTAATTTTTGATTTATCGATACGCAGGGTAATCTTCCTCTTTTGGAATAATCCCTCTTTGTTGCTTGTCCTCCTTTCTTCTTTATAAGTGATTGGTGTCGTTATTGAAATTAGTTTAAGCACCTCATCGAGTGGTTCATCTATAAAAGTTGCGTGAAAAGTATAATCGTTAAGCATATGATCATCGACTAATACTTCAGCATTGTACCAGCGACTTAACCGACGCGCCATTTGTTGCATATTTTCATTCCTGAAAACGAGTATGCCCTCTTTCCAAGTGGCGTATTGCGATGCGATTACCTCTTTTTTCGTAAACGTTTGGTTATCTGTGTTTAGAATTAATTGTTCATCAGGCAATAAAACTGCCAATTGTTTTCCGTTTTTCGACGATACATCAATTTTTCCTGTTTGAAGTACGATTTCTTCTGTATTTTCATCCTCATTTGCAAGTACATTAAAAGTAGTCCCCAAAACTTTAATATCGAGATTTCGGGTATTCACATGGAAAGGTATCTCTTTATTGTGTACAACATCGAAAAATGCTTCACCTGTTAGTTCAACGGTTCGTTTATGTGCGAATTGTACCGGATATTTCAGACTTGATCCGCTGTTTAGGAACCCTGTCGATCCATCCGGAAGTAAAAACTTTGTGCGTACTCCCAATGGACATTGTATTTCGGCATACGAATCGGCTCCTTGAAATATTCTTGACTGAAAATAATAGTAGGTTAAAAATGATAATAGAAGCGGAATAATTAACACTGCAGCAATACGTTGAAAGGTTAATGTCCAATTCATCTGTTTCGGTTTGTTATTATCATTCAGTCGGATGCGATGATGAACCTGGTCAAGAACCGGTTTTAAATTCCAGTTACTGATGATTTCATTATCAAGTTGCGACTTCCATTCATCGTTCATGATTTCTTCAGCATGAATATTTTTCGGATCAGCCAATAATTCCGAAAGCGCTATTTGTTCTTTCAGGTTTATTTTGCCATCCAAATATTTTTGAATTAACTGTTGTAAATATATTTTCATTAAAACTGCTTGGCCATTTTTGTATTAGGAAGTCAATACGATTTTTTTTCAAATGCTTTGGATCTTATATCCGATAGGGTGGTTTTTCTCATGGGTCGTTAAGACGTTTTTTTGAAATATTTTCAATATGCAGAGAACCAGACCTATTAAAATCTGAATTCAATACACAAATAAAACGAGAAAGAGTAAAACGCCGATGTTTTCTTTATTTAAGTGAGATCGGATATAATGAAGTGCTTCCGAAATCTGATTATCGACAGTTCCGGCCGATATATTTAGTTCAGCAGCAACTTCTTTCGAACTTTTTCCCTCGAATTTGCTCTTTATAAATATTTCTCGCCGGCGCGGCGGCATTTGTTCTATAAGTTGGTTAATCTGATTCATCATCGACTCATAATCATCGTGAACATTCTCACTATCTGTTAATTCATTGTCGTGCTGAAGGCTTTCGAGGTAACGAAGAGAAATTGCTTTTTTATTGAAATATTTTCTGATATGATTAAGGGCAATTGTAAAGAGGTACGACTTGAATGAAAGCTCTGATTTCAGTGATTGACGATGTTCCCACACTTGCACGAACACTTCCTGTACAAGTTCTTCAGCTTCACTTTCATTTTTGAAATACCTAAATGCAAAGCCAAACAACTTTGGGCCATAAACTTCAAAAAGTGAATCAAATGCAATAACATTTCCTTTCTGAAGTAACTGAACTAGGTTGTGATCATCACGTGTTTCAGCCATCAATAATACTTAGTCGGATAATTTGCTGACAAATGTATTAAAATAACAGCGATGATTGCTTATTAATGCGAGCAAAGATTTTGGTTTTTGTCCTTTTGGCTGGGTAGGTGAGGGGATAATAAATCGTTTCGTATTGTCTGATTAAATTTTGGGATAGTAGTATGTTATAGTGCGAATCAATTGCTGGTCTTATTCTTTATAGACATAATGACAGCCAAACTCTCAGGATTCTCTTACTACCATCCTAAATCTTTTAATTCAAAGATTTTGACTTCTATATTTTCATGCAACAAAAAGATCTGTGCATTGGCCTGAATAGTAACTTGTTGTTTCTTTTCTGTGCATCATTTTCTGCAACATTTTTCATAGTAAAAAGAGCACCAGAGTGGTGCCCATAAGCGATGCAAAAGTTGTTTTATGAAATATTTATATATAGTTGATTGACAATACGATGATTATGCTATTGTTGTTGCATAAAGTGTTGCATTCAAATATATATTACTGACTGGTAAAAATAAAGTAATGTGCTATGCAGTTTATGTGCCAATGAAGCGAATATAGAAACTATTTTCACGGAATAAGTTCCGCTCTCCCTTCGTGTTCGCATCGTGTTGAGTATAAAAGTGCTAAAGTGCTTTAGATTACGATAACCACTTAAATGAAAAACGATTAATATCAAGCTAGGTTAATAATGTAAAACCAAAAGCCCTCCGTTAAAAACGAAGGGCAGATGTTGAAGAATTTTTATTTATTATTAACTAATTAGCTCATCAGAGCTGGTTTAAAGCGATCTTTGCATTCAGAAAGTCGGGCGAGGAGGCCAAAGCATTATTAAACTCTTCGCGGGCTTTAGCTTTATTGCCAAGACCTGAATAGCCCAGTCCTGCAATATAATGAGCCATTGCTATACTCGTATTCGAACGGTGTTTGGGGGAAACTAAAGAATCATTTATTTCTGCATTGGTAAACTGGTTCAAAGCTTTTGACGCAGATGTCACCATATCATTAAATATGGCTTCATTCTCATCTTTATTCCCAAGTTTCTGCTGTGCAAGTGCTTGATAATACCGTTGGCTTCCGTTGAAAAGTTGATTGTTACCTTTCTTGCTGATACCACCCACTATACTCGCCTGTCTATTGACGGCAATTTGATTGGGTGCAAGGGCTCCACCATGCATGAAACCTTCTATGCCAGCCTGTGATTTGGTAGCGACTGTTTCTTCCCATGATTTTTGAGCTTTTTCCTTTTCCCCCAACGCAGCATAAATACAGCCGACCCAATAAGCGATTTCAGCCTTTCGTTTGTCGAAACGTTGTTCGGCACGCAGATTTTCTGGAGGATTGAGTGCTGCTTCAAAATCGACAAGAGCATCACGATATTTTTTTGCCCCAAAACTTTGCAGACCACGAACCAGATGAGCATCAGTCCAGGCCTGTCCCGTGTTAAATGCATTATCTCCCTCCCATATACTGAACACGCGGCTCTTTAACAATTGAATAGCTTCGTCGGTCTTTCCAACGAAAATCTTTAGATTAATCAAGTCGCCAAGCGCTTCATCCTTTTTGAGAACAGTCTTTTGATTCTTTTCGAGCAAGGCAAGCCGTTTTTCAACCGATGTGCCTGCAGATTTATAGAGCAGATCGAGCTCTGCAAAATGAGTTGGATCGGGATTGCTTAAAGCGACTGCTTTTTCCATATAAGAAATTGCTTTTGCTCTCGACTCATCTCCAGCTTTATGCGAATAGGCCTGTGCGAGGTTTCTCAAAGTAATTGATTGCGGATCAAGTTCGACAGCCTTTTCCCAAAGTGAGATGGCTTCATCGGGTTGCCAGTCGAAGAGCAGATTACCAAGATAATAAGGAGCGTGGGCATCTTTTGGATTGGCTTCCATTGCCCGACTAAGCACAGTAATAGCCTCCGATTGAAAGGGGAAAACGTAATCCGGAGACTGAAGTGTTGCTTGCTGGCGATATTCTGCAGTTTTTGTATGATCACCCAGTTTTTCACTGAAATATCCAAGATAGTAATAAACAAGCGGAGAAATATTTGTCTTGTCTTGTGCCGTTGCAATCGCCTGTAATAAAACAGAGATACCATCGCTCCAAAGACCTGCATTGCAGAATTCTGCTGCCGCTTCTTGTGCAGTAGCCGGGTGGGTATTTAATGTTGCAAAAAGTGTTTCTGCAACTTTTGCATCTTTCGATATCAGCCATAGTTCAGTCATGAGACGTACATCAAGCGGGTCGGTTTTTTCTTTTGCAAAAGCAAGCACCTGAAGTGCTTCATCATTACGATTGAGGTGGCGTAACGCAGCTGCTTTTAAACCATACGCACGAACATTGAGTGCGTTAGCATCGAGCGAACGATTAATATAATTTAGAGAAGCTGAAAAGTCACCGCGTAAAGAAGCAATTTCGGCAATTGAAAAATAGGCGGGGGATTTCCATTCCTGACTCCATGTGGCTTTATAGAATGCAGAAAATGCTTCGTCTATGCGTCCTTGCGCTTTAAGGGAAACGCCTAAATAATAGGTGGGTTCGGCATTCTTAGGTGTGGTATACTGAGCAGTGAGCCGGTCATTTGCTTTTCTAAAATAGCTTTCAGCAAGCACAAATTTTGCACTCCTCAAACTTAACAACCCCATTCCTGTGTTAGCTGCAACGTTGCCCGAATCCCGACGGAGCGCTTCTTCCCAATAAGGATTTGCATCAAGTGCAGGATTGTGAAACTGATCAATACGTTGACCAGCCAGGAAAAGCTCTTCTTCATTTTTAATATCTGAAGGTGCTGCTGGATTACTGGTCGCCTCTGGTTTTGAGGTAGGTTGCAGACGGATCGGAGAATATGCTACAAGTTCGCGCCCTCCTGACGAGATAGAAACCCGTAAGTCATGTTCGTCCAGATCAGATGGTAAAGCTATTTGTTTGGTGAAGGGTTTACCCGGATCGATTGAGATATTTTCTTCTGAAAGAACTTTTGTACCCGCTTTAAGTGTAATAGTCGCATTTTGATAAGCTTTCGTTGTATAAAATCCTAATATTGCATTGCCATCTTTTACTTCGAGGTTAACTGCTGCATCCAAATTGGCTTTTTTTACTCCTTGAATGCCTCGGAAAGGATACCATGACATTTCAAACGAACGCTCTTCGAAGGGTTGCAGCCACGAATAGTCGGGCTGATTATCGGAGTAGGCACCAACCATAATTTCCAGATAAGGGCCGTCATCATCTGTGAGAATCTTATCCCACATATTATCTTTTCCCCATGTGAAGAATTTCTTGCCAGGGATGATATTGTGATCGGCAATGGTCATTATACCAGCGTTTTTACCATGATCATAACCGGCAATGAAATCATCCTCGTAATTCACCGCGAACCACGAGGCAGAACTTTTATTGTTTTTGTACCAGCTTACATCAACATTGTCAGTAACAGGCCATGGTGAGAAACTACGTTTACTGTGACCTGTAGACCATTGCGTGCTTGGTGGGAATATGACTTGGTAGCTGTCATTGATTTGTACTGCTACATTTGCAAAACAGAGCATCGTATTCACCATAGGTGTACGGTTGATGATTCGCACTGAGCACTCAAGAACAGAACTGCCTGGCCGTAACGTGTACCCAACCGCCCAACGCATACGATGCCGTACTTCAAGTTCACCGACCCAAATGGTTTTGCTGCCATCAGCATGTTCTTCTTTGCTCCATTGAACAGGAATAAATGTGCTTGCCCGATGGTGATGTGGTATATTCCACTCAATACCACCTGAAATCCATGCTCCCGTCAGGCCAATAAGTGCAGGCTTGATGACATGCTGCTGATAGACGAAGTCGTAATTGTTTGTTTTGTCTATCGCCGAGAATAATCGGCCACCAATCTCAGGAAGAATACCTATCTTCACATATTCGTTTTCAATATATACAAGTTTGTAAGTTTTATCGCTCTTTTTGTTCGTAAGATTATCATAGAGCGAATAAGGATAAATGCGTCCCTCGGCTCCCTGCGATCCTTTTCCAAAGAAGAACATGGGGTTCGGATCGGGAGGACCGGCAAGATAGGTTGGGATGACTTGGTTGACTTCACTGACTGTGACTAACGATTGTGCTATGCTCGTGGACGGAAGAGCCAGCATGATAATGCCAACAAACAAAATGGAAATAAATCTTAGATTTGGTGCGCATTTATGCAATAAGCTGATATTATGAATTAACTCATATCGCTCGAAATGTGTTGGCTGAATTCTGAGACGGAAATTCCTTGTCAAGATTTTTTTTTCTTTTAATTGAAATTCTTTCATGTGTTCATAATTAAATGGTTCGATGCAATCATTAATTCGTAAGATTGTAGATGGTAAAATTCTTAGAATTTGTTAAAAACATTTCAGTTATTTAGACTTAGTCTTCCCAATTTTTGTTTTCCCGCAAATAACTGTAGAAAAATCAAAAATTGGAAAAACCGAGGTAATTTCTTTCCTCTACTCGTCTATTCTAATATTAAAACTGTATGATACTATTTCATTTGTGGAACAATAAGTATCTCTCTGTCAGGGATAGGGAAATAGTAAAAACTTTCGCTTAATGTCAAAGCCTGGTTTATTGGACTATCTTTAGCATCGCGATAATCTTTTTGTTTGTGTAGTATTTCCTGCCGCTGCATCGTGAAAAAACGGCTCATACAACCATTTTCCATCCCTGCTGTTTCCCATCGTCTTTCATCAAGTACAGCTTTTTGAAAGTCAGCGGTTGACATTGCAGGAATATTTTCCAGTCCGGCTCTAATACGAACTCTGTTAATGCAGGTATAGGCAAGATCATCTGGTGCACTGCTCCCAAAAGATTTTGCTTCAGCATATAACAATAAAATGTCTGCATACCTGAATATGAATTTTGTTCTTCCACTATTCCAAGCTAATCCAGCACTTGTGTACGAAACCGTTCCATTCGCATCGACTTTAAAATCCCATTTCCCATTGTCAATATTTTTTCTCCAGTGTGGATGTTGTTGGTTCGTTTCTGTAGAATTCCACGGAACCATAGCCGGTTTTCCTGTAACCGGATCAGTTTTGCTCAAAAGACAAATATCTTTCAGAATCCAGGCATCTTTACGGGACCCGGCAGGCATACTATTATAAAATTCAATTTCTACAAGTAAATCACACCATCCGGCAGTTTCTTCTGGTAATTCACTAAGACAGCCCATATAGGATTGTTGATTTATGTTATGGAATTCCCCCCAAACAATTTCTTTTGAATAGTTTCCGGTAGTTTCTACAGTTAAATCAATAATTTTTGGCTCAAGAATATACCCATACGCTGCTTCATTGTCAATTATTTCTTTGTATTTTTCAGCGGCTTTATCATAGTAAGGTGCTCCTTTTTTTAATGGCCATCCTGCTTCTGTCATATAAACAGAAGCCAACAAGGCTTTTGCGGCGCCTTTCCCGGGAGCTACATTAATTCCATTCTGAAAATAGGGTACTATATCATGCTTAATTGGTAACATCTTTTCTGCCATCGTGCAATCTGATTCTATCAATTCATATACTGCGGCAGGTGTTTCCTTGTTGGCATCATAGTTTATTTCAACTTTAGTGACAATTGGAATACTTCCCCATATTCTTACCAGATTAAAATAACAATATGCACGAATTAGGTATGCTTGTCCCAGCCGGGCGTTTATGAAATTTTCATCAGCGGGCGTTTTATCTGCATTATTGATAATAAAATTGGTCGCTTTTATTGTTGCATATAAATAGGAATACCAATTACCTAATTCGACGTTTCCTGAAGTAAAATTGAACATGTCATATTCAGCAAACCGTGCTTTATTTCCGCTATTCTGTGCCGTTACGTCGTCGGCAGAATAAGCATAAAGTGCTCGTCCTGGCTGTTGATTTAGATTCTGAAACTGACCAAACAATGCAGTTATGGACATATCTAAGTCAGCCTTGCTCGTGAAAAAATTATCTGTGGGTAACTGCCCTTTGGGATCTTCCTTCAAAAAATTATCACAAGAAAAAAGAAGAAACGCTAATATTAAAACACTATAATTTTTCATATAATTATCTTTAATTAATTAGTCTTATGTTTTCAATAAGTTAATATTCAATATATTAGAAATCGACTCTTAAGCCAATTGTATATGTTCTTGGTGAAGGGTAAGCTCCAGTCTCAATTCCTGATCGTGTATCGCTTGTACCTGAACTCGTAACCTCTGGATCATAACCACTATATGAAGTAAGGGTATATAAGTTTTGTACACTAAATGAAATTTTAATGCTGTTGGATTTTAAAGGTAAGTTATAAGCAATACTAATGTTCTTACACCGTAAATAATCGGCGCTTTCCAAATATTGAGTTGATCCTGCATTTGTTCTTATCGTTGTGCTGTATGGATTTGGAATATTGGTGTTTTGATTATCAGGAGTCCACATATCATAAAATCCTTCTTTCGATGTTATAAACCTTGCATCGCTAATAGATTCGGATATTCCATAGCGAGTGAGGTTTAATCTATCGGCACCAACTGCCCCTTGAAAAAACACGTTAAATTCGAATTTTTTCCATGAAATGGTATTATTCCAACCAAATGTAATATCGGGAAAAGCTTTTCCAATAATTCCCTGATCATTACTATCAATGATATAATCTTGATTTTTATCCAATATTTTGTTGTCTCCGGGTTTTTGCCCGTATTTTGCGGCTTCTGCTTCTTCGGTGGTTTTCCAAAGACCTAACCATTGATAACCCCATAATGAACCCATGGGTTGACCAACTTGCAATACAGAGGGATTAAAAGTAATCAGATTGTCAAAATCACCGGGAAATAGTCTTTCGTTTCCTCCCATTTCAACGACTTCATTTTGAGAATATGCAACGTTTATTGAAGATTCCCAGTTCAAATTTTTTGTACTTATAGGAATAATATTTAAACTAATTTCAAATCCTTTATTTCTTACACTTCCTAAATTCGCATAAACTGAACCTCCTCCATCGTAATAAGGAATGGCTTTTTGCAATAACAAGTCTTTTGTATTTTTCAAATAAAAATCAATTGACGCAACCAAACGATTGTTAAAAAAACCAAGATCTAACCCTGCATCCCATTGGTAAGTTTTTTCCCATGTTAAATTAGGGGTAGGTTGATTTTGAGTCCAATAACCCGGATACGGAGTCGCTGTTCCCCAAGAATAACTTGAACTTGATAACATACCCAATGTTGAATACGCACCAATACCCTGATTTCCGGTAACACCCCAACTTGTTCTCAATTTGGCATTGTTTATGGTTTTATTTCCTTTTAAGAAATTTTCTTCACTTACTCTCCATCCCAATGCTACTGATGGGAAATACCCCCATTTATTAGTTCCTTGAAATTTTGATGAACCATCACGCCTTACAGTTGCTGTAAATAAATATTTATCTTTTAACTGATACATAACACGGCCTAAATAGGAAGATAAAGTCGATTTACTATAACCATTCCCAAAATTATTCATTGAGCCCAAGTTCAGATTCCAATAGCTAACTGATTCTGTCAGCAAATTATCTACTGCAATTGATTGATAATTTGATGTTTCTTTTGTATACTCGGCTACTGCGGTGGCTGTAAAGCTATGACTACCCCATTTATTAGTGTAGGTTAACTGATTCGTATTTTGCCAGCTAATGTATTCATTTTTACCATTTGATGCTGCATTTTGAACATTCAGATTATATAACGCAGAGGTCAAACCATAATTTGATCTATTCAAATAATTTGCACTTCCTAAAACATCAAAAGTTAAACCTTTAACGGGTAGAATAAAACTAAACCGGGTATTTCCGCCAAAAGAATTTGAAAGAATATCATCTTTATTTTGCATTCTTCTTCCATAAGGATTTTTCTGATAAGAACTTACATTATCTGTTATCCAATTACCATCTGCATCTTTTAAACCAACGGTTGGACTATAAGTAAGTGCGTCCCAGATAACTCCGCCAACACCTGTTATTCCGCTTGAATTCCCGCTTGATTCATCATGAGAAGCATTCATCGCAAAATTGACAGTGAGCCAGTCAAAACTATTAACGTCTATATTTGCCCTGACGCCATATTTCTTATATTTCGATTCTATTAGAATTCCCTCTGCATCGCGAACATTACCTGACAAATAGTAACGTACTTTTGAAGAACCTCCAGAAGTAGAAAGCTTATAGTTTTTTGAGTAGGCAGTTTGAAACATTAAATCCTGCCAATCATAACCACCATTTTTAGTCCAGTCATTAATTTGATCTGCAGAATAAAAATCAGATGTTGATCCTTTAACTTTACGATAGTCATTGTAAAACTTTGCAAATTCAACGGCATTTAACATGTCGTATTTTTTTGCTACGGTTCCCCAGCTTTGTTGCGTTTCAAATTGTATTTTTGATTTATCTTGAATTCCTTTTTTTGTTGTTACGATAATAACGCCATTCGCACCCCTTGAACCATAAATTGCCGTTGAAGACGCATCTTTCAGGACTTCCATCGACTGGATATCATTAACGTCAAGTGACTTAAACAGGTCACTATTGGCAACTCCATCAACAACATATAATGGATCATTACCTGCATTAATTGAATTAGCTCCACGAACTCGAATCATAACACTTCCGTCCGGAGCACCGGAGGTTGATGTGACAGAAACCCCACTTATTCTACCCTGTAACATTTGTTCCATTCGTTGGATGGGCTCATTCTTTATACTACGATCATTTATTGATGATATCGCTCCGGTTAAATCGCTTTTTTTCTGTACTCCGTATCCAATAGCAACAACTTCTTCAATCCCTATTGTTTCGTCAGCTAAAGTTACATCAATCTTTGTTTGGTTTCCAACGGAAATTTCCGTAGTTTTCATTCCTACAAAAGAAAAGACAAGTATTTTGGCATCCGTAGGTAATGATAATGAGAAATTACCATCATTATCAGACGTGATGCCAATTGTGGTGCCTTTTACGATAATAGCTGCTCCTGGAATTGGTGCACCAGATAGATCGGTAACTTTACCTGTAACCTTTTTGCCTTGCTGTTCAGCCAAATTGATGATGTCATTTGGGAAGAGCAAAATCTGACGGTTTACAACTTTGAAATTCACATCGGTTCCGGCAAATAATTTTTGCAATACAACATCAACTGTTGTGGATTTTGCATCAAGATCGACTTTGCGTTCCACATCTACCTGTTTGTTGTTGTACATGAAGAAAAATTCGCTCTGAGATTCAATTTCGGTCAAGACATCTTTTACCGTACTGTTTTGAACATTGATGTCCAGTTTCGTTTTTTGTGCATAGGTATTCGAAAATGCACTGAAAACACTAATAACCAGGAATAAGAGTGTTAGTCGCATAGTTAATAGAATTTTTTGAATGGTTGGCTTTAGCCGGTACAAACGAATTAAATTTTTCATACTTTTGAATGATTTAGTTTTTGAATCTTTTGTGCATCACTTTTATCAGGAAGCATTTTGCACAGAAAATTCGGTTTAATGTTAAACTACTTTAATAAACAGGGAGTCTCGAACACTTCCTGTTTTTTTTTGTGCTTTTTTTCTTTTATTTCTTCATATGTTTCCGGTATTTAATGGTTACTTTTTCTCCTTCAATATGGTACTCGATAGGAGTGATAAATGATATTAGTTCAAGTACTTCACGCAGACTTTCAGTTTTGACCTTAAATGTGTAATTGTAATTGTAATAAAGCGTTTTATCGAGCGTAATCTTCACCTCATACCATTTTTCGAGGTAATGGATTACTTCTTCAAATGGCTGATTGTTAAAAATCAGCATATTATTAATCCATGAAGTCAATGCTTCGGGGTTTTGTGTTTTCTGAACGCGACTTAATCCTTTGTCGTAAACTAACTGCTCGCCGGGATTTAGTTTTGACAAGAGTTGATTATCCTGGTTGTAAATTTCTACTTTCCCCGAAATCAATGTAACGTCAGTGCCATTGGTAAAGCGATCTTCGTTTACATTAAACTGTGTTCCATATACTTTAATGCGGAGTTTGGTTCCATCCACAATAAAGGGATGTTCCGCATCTTTGGTAACTTCGAAAAAACATTCGCCTTTCATGGCTACCTCACGATTTTTAGTTGTAAAATCACTTGGATATTGCAATTCAGCTCCCGAATTCAACCAGACATGGGTGCTGTCGGGCAAAATAATTTGGGTTTTAGACCCTTCGGGGGCTGTTACCTTAACAAAAGAAATAGCTGTTACGTTAGCAACGGAAATATTTGAGGAATGTTTAAAGAATCCATCGCCCAAACCAAGGCCTGCCAGAAAAACCACAACTATAATTGATGCTGCGGCAATCCATCGGGTCCAGGTGTTTAATTCTATGGACCGGCCCTGAGTTTTGCCAATCCGCCTCATTAATTTCTTCCAGTTAATAGACTTGTCTGGCTCGTAAAATTGGGTTTTATGTTTGGTTAACGACCATGTGCTCACAATTTCAGAAAGTACCGCCTGATTCTCAGGCGATAATCCAAGCCATTCCTCAATCTGAAGAAGTTGTTCGTCGGTAGCTTCGTTTTTTAGCCGGGCAGCAATTGCTTCCCAAGGGGTGTTTAGCGGTTCCATAAAAAGGTGTTTCGTTTATATGTCTAAAGAAAAAGAAAAAACCCCCAATCGGAATTGAATTTATTTTGAAAATAAATGTTTCCCGATGTAGTATGAGGAATGAATCTTGTTCCAATTTTTTAATGGTGAATATCCGCCCCCGGCAATTAGCAACTCACAGCTTACTAATTGGAAAGATTTCCTGCAATATGCTTATTATAAATAATTTGTATTCGAATTTTCAACCAATAAATGATTGGAGTACACTTTATTCCAGAAATCGTAATATCATCCACCACATAAATATTTGCTTATAGTATGGTTTAAGCGATTCGCGAAGTTTATGCAGCGCAATCCCTATATGATTCTCGATCGTTTTAGTGCTTAGCCCAAGCTGAGCAGCAATTTCTTTATAAGACATATTTTCTTCCCATGCCATCAGATAAACCTGTCGGCTTTTCTGCGGAAGTTTGGAGATTGCTTCATTAATCAGATCGCGAAGTTCGTTGTTTTCAATTGTAAATTGAGCAGAGGAATCAATCGGCATGAATGATTCGCAGATATCGATTGAAGCGAATATTTTTTGATGTTCCTTTCGGTAAAGCGTGATGGCCTTGTTTTTGGCTGCTGAAAAAAGAAACGATTTAAAATTTGTTTTGATTACCAGCGTTTGACGTTTTTCCCAGATGAAGGTGAAAATTTCAAGGGCAATATCTTCAGCAAGCTCTTTACTGTGCAAATAGATTAACAGAAAGTTACAGAGGTCCGTAAAATGATGGTCAAACAAAAAACGATAAGCATCAAGATTGCCTTCCGCCAATTGCAGCAGTGCTTCCGGATCGTTTTTAAATTTTTGCATCGACATAGACAAGTTTAAAATAGACTAATTAGTTATGAAAAGACAAAAAAATTGTCTGAAGTTTGGCTGAGCGTCATGTACATTTCCTTGCAAAAGAAATCAATCTTTGTGAACTATTTTTATTTGTCACTGCTTTTAGTTTTTTTCGGAAAAATTCTCAAAGATTAGTGGTTTGCCCTGTTTCAGTAAAGTATCAATGGCAGAGCGAAATAGAAAAATTTAGCAGTGAAAGAGCATTGGTTGTTACCGGCACGCCCGAAGAACGGGCGAGACAGTATAAGGATGAGAGTTATTTCTTCTTCATCTCGTGAATTACGAAACTGTTTTGCACGATCAGGTGGCCATGAATAAGGCAGGGATAGACTTTCTGGTGCTCGATGAAGCACAGCGGGCTAAAAATTATGAGACCAAAACGGCTTCATCGTTAAAAAGAATCGAAGCCAAACACAAACTGGTCATCACCGGAACGTCCATAGAAAACCGGCTGATTGATATATTTTCGATTATGGGAATCCTTGATCCTGAATTTTTTGGTCCCTTCTCCTTTTGACTGGTTGGAACATCTGCCGGGTCGACAACAATGCAATTAACACCCAGCTGATTCAATTGACGATACGATTTAAAACCGCTAAATCCAGCTTCATATACCGCATGGTAATTACCCCCCGGAAAGTTTCGCTTAAGATAATTCGCTGACAAATAGGGGTCAGGATTCTGACTCATAGTCTTGTGTTCATATGTTAAAGTCAACAAAAAACCTCATCTCTTTTGAAGACAAGGTTTTCGATTTGCTTGAGTGAAATGCAGCTATTTTTTAACTTATAATTGATATTCTCTGCCTGCAACAGTTCCCATTCGTACAATTTTCCAGATGGAATTTGCACTACAGGCTTAGCTTCTGACGAATTTAAAAACGGAACGGAGGTCGCTTTTTCAGTAATGGATAATTAGAGATCTGTGACGGATCGTGTAGGTAAATTTTGCAAACAGCTTTCACTCGTTTAAATTTTTGTAAGTTATTAATATCTAATTCGTATTGATAGCATTACTTTTTGAAATAATCAACGGTGTGGAACTCGCATCGGTCAGCTGACGGATTATTGGCTACGCAGATCTTCGATTCATCTCCTTTTGTCTTATTCGTACCATGCTTGTTTCAAATGGCTTATACAATAAGCAGCTGGCTTTTGGCAACTTGCAGCAGGCATGATAATACTAACTATATGAACCTAATCATTTTAAAATTAAGATAATTTCTTATTTTTTAGTAAGCGAATCTGCCAGTCGCCAGTCACTAATAGCGCCATTAGCAATCATTATGGAATCCAATTACCCATACAAATCGTTATCACCTAAGTTCAAACATAAAGGTTTTTGTTCTTTACAGAATTCTGTTTACAGTCTTCATATTATTTTTAGTTCTTCAATTCATTTATTTTAATATTTCTAAAAGAAATTCTCGAGCCTTCATCCTGAAGCAGAATATTTCCCTTGGCGAAATCACCCCATCCGGCAATTGGAGCATATTTACTTTTAGCCAAAAGCGTGTTATATTCCGGACTGTTTTTTTCTATATCAACTGTTTTAATTCCGTTCAACCAATGGGATATATGATTACCTTCTACCAAAATTCTGGCCTCGTTCCATTGTCCATATGGTTTTATAAATGCGTTTTTAGGAGCACGAACCATATCATACAGTGAACCACAAGTCCGGTTATAATCAGGCTTGTCATAAGGCCAATTATTGTTGTCGAGGATTGCAAACTCAAGACCCAAACCATGTTTAGGGCTTGAGTTCAGGGTCTCGCTTACAAAATATTTAATCCCGCTATTGCATTTTTCCGACATTTTAAATTCCAATTTCAATTCAAAACTTCCATATTGCTTTACTGTAATGATATCGCCTCCTCTTAGTGAATCGGGCATTTCTTCTCCCAAACAAATTAACTCTCCATTTTCAATGATCCATCCCTGTTCAGGAAAATAGTCTTTATTTATACCTCTCCAACCTTCAAAGGATTTACCATCCCACAAAAGAGTCCACCCTTGTTTTGTCTCCTCTTTTGATAAAGCATTTGTTGAAGACTTATCAACAGAACCGCAAGAAATGAGTAAAGCGAAACTGAATGTCAACAATATAACCTGATATATTTTATACATAATTCATGATGTAAAGTTTTAAACCATAGCATATAAAGATTGATATTTTACGATCAATTAAAAACAAAGATAGATCATTTGGTCTATCTTTGAATTATAAAGAACGTATGAGTGTATGAAATCCAAGTTCGATAGACTCAAAAAGTTATTTCCCAACCTGGTTCGTATTCGCGTCCCCAAAGTTTCATTGCATTATTATCTTTAATATGACCATTCTCCTGATCAATATTTAAGGTGTATCCTACGCGTTGTGCAATGTTTCCCAATTGGACCCAAAGCGTACTTTTGCGACCAACCTCAACATCGGCATTTGGCGTTCCGCCTTCGCGAATACATTTTAAGAAATTACTGATATGAACGCCATCCAGACTGGCATTTGGACTGGAAGTATCTCTCCCGTCAACAACTATATTTGACTTAATTTCTTTGACCAGTTTCCCTTTCAAATCGTAAATGGCATAATTATTTCCGCCTGTATGCAAGCTGCCATTATCTCCATAAAAGATTACACCCCGGTCAAGACCTTCGACAAAAGCGCCATTACAACTTCGTCCTTCCCAAACTATTGAAGCACCCTTTTCACATTCAAATGTTATAATTTGAGTGTCCGGAGTTTCCCAATCATCTTTAAACTGGTAACGGCCACCAACTGAATTTACCTTAGATGGGTAATCAATGCCCAGTCCCCAACGGGCAACATCTATTTCATGCGTTCCGTTGTTTAAGGCTTCGCCTGTTCCCCAATGCCAGAACCAATGCCAATTGTAATGAATCAGGTTATCTTTATACGGAAGACGCGGAGCTGGTCCCTGCCAAAGATCATAATCGAGACCCGAAGGAACGGTTACCACTTTCCCAATACCTATCGATTTACGATTGTTCGTGTACCACGTTTTGGCCATGTACACATTTCCAATTACACCACCTTTTAATTCATTGATACCTTGTGTTAAGATATCCCAGGATCTTCGCTGACTACCCATTTGAACTACTCTTTTATATTTTCGGGCAGCTGCAACAGCCATTTCTCCTTCACGCGGGTTGTGACATAAAGGTTTTTCAACATATACATGTTTTCCGGCTACACAACTCATTATGGCCGCCGGAGCATGCCAATGATCGGGCGGAGCCAGATACATAGCGTCTATATCTTTATCGTTTAAAACCTTCCTAATATCTTTTTCGGATTTTGGAGTTACTCCTGTAACACTTTTAACTGCGTTGATACCCTTAATCAGTGCGTTGTCATCTACATCACATATATAAATTACTTCGGTGTTCTTTTGTAATGCAAAGTTTTTTGCCATTCCGGCTCCACGTCCATTTGTGCCCATTACACCGATTATAATACGATCATTGGCACCAATAATACGTGAATAACTTTTAGCTGAAAATCCTAAGCCGGCACCTCCCATAGTGATCAAAGAAGATGTTGCAGCCACATTTTTTAAAAAATTCCGTCGTGAGTTTTTCATTTGCTATTTTTAAAATTATAGTTTTCTTATTTTTATGTTCCTAAAATAGACGATGTCACCATGGTCCTGAAGCAAAATCGGAGATTGGTCAATCGTTCCAAATCCGGTTTCTTTCTTGTATTTACTTTCAGCGACAAGCTGCTTAAATAACTCGCCTCCTCTTTCATATTCCACAACTTTCTTTCCGTTTAACCAGTGTTCAACATGGTTCCCTTTCGATATAATCCTTCCGTTATTCCATTGACCTCTTGGCATGTCTTTTTTATTCTTTGATGGAGAAATTAAATCGTAGAGCCCACCTTGCAGCCTGTTTCCATTCTTCCCCATCTTGGCATCGGGATGATTCGCATCATCCAAAATCTGAAATTCACAACCAAGCGATGTGTTATCGAATAAAAAATATTTTATCCCACTATTTGTACCTTCTGTTAGTTTAAATTCCACAGAAAATTCGAAGTTTGAAAATTTTTCTTTTGTAACAATATCTCCGCCTCTACCAGATGATGGATCGACCGAAAGTACACCATTTTCAATTTTCCATCCTTTATCAGGGACAGGCTCTCCATTCGACTTTTTCCAGCCATCCAGCGTTTTTCCATTAAAAAGCAGTGTCCATCCTTCCTTTAATTCTTTTGAATTTAATTGGGGTAACTGAGCCTCAATAACCCCAACATTGCAGAATAAAATAATTAATAATATCAGTTTAGTTTTCATTGTTGAATTTTTATAAATTTATAATAGAAGAGGCCAGGCAAAATCTCTCCTGGCCTCTATTACAATTTGTTAAAGTTGTGTATAACCCTTGTTCTGGATAATCTTGCCAGGATTTGATTGCATCACTGTCATTGGAATTGGATAACTAAGCATGCTATCGTCCCAGACAAAAGAAGGGAAACCATCAGCATTTTGTTCTGCTATCATAACATCTTTTGCTCGTTCCGTTCTAACCAAGTCGAACCAACGATGATTTTCAAACGCCAGCTCAACACGACGTTCGTTTTCGATGGCTAGTAAAAAAGCCTGATCAGTAGTAAAATCAGTGAGCTGGTAATCAGCCAATAAATTCGGAGCTGGTGTAATAGTTGGGTCTCCGGGAGTATTCCTGGCCCGCTCACGTATTTTATTCACATAGTTTAATGCAATACCTTTATCTCCATTTGTGCGAACCAATGCTTCTGCATATAGAAGATAAATGTCAGCTAAACGCAGTTCAATCCAGTTATTGCCATTATCTAATCCGCTTGTTGCAACATCATAGTATTTACAAACATACTTATCATTTTGCCATACTCCGGTTGTTGCACTTAACCAACCATCACGCATTGAAACATATTTTCTGGGATCACCTGTTTCATATGCTCTTGACATATCTCCGGTAGGAGCGTTGTTTCCACTTTTATCGCCAACAAGTACCACTTCCTTCGAAGAGAAGCGTGGTGCAAAATCATTATTCCAGGGACTACCAGTTGCTCCGTTAGCAGTTCCTTTCTTATATTGCACTTCAAATAAAGATTCAGAGGTATTTTTATTGGCAACGTCAAATAAACTTTTGTAGCTGGGAACCAATGAATATTTTGAATTATTCACCAAGCTTTCAAATTGTTTTATGGCTAAAGTATAATATTCATTACCTTTATTTAGTGGATAACCGGCCATAGTCATATATACTTTCCCTAATAATCCGGTTGCACCTGCTTTGGTCACCCGACCTTTGTCATTCGATGAATAACTTTCAGGCAGATTTGCTTCTGCAAATTTCAGATCGCTCACTATAAGATCGTAATTTTGTTGTAATGAAGATCTTACTATGGCATAAGCCTCTACCTGCGAAATTTCATGATCTACTATTGGTACACCTGATAATTGACCACTTAGATCGTAACCTCCAAAAACTCTGTTTAACCAGAAATAAGTAAGTGCCCTAATAAATTGTGCTTCAGCTTTATACTGGATCCGTAAATTTTCAGTATCGAAAGTAGCCTGATCGATTCTATCAATAACAATATTTGTCCGTAAAATAGTATTGTAACAATAATTCCAACAATTAGTTGAAAAACCATTTTCGCTTAATAACGGAGATGCGAACTCATCAACCCCTTTTTCATTTGCCGGATTTCCGGATAACCAGGAATAAGTTGTATTATCGGATCGAATTTCACCTAATTGATAAGCCGGAGCGTTATAAAATGGACGGAGGTCTGCATAAGCTGATAATACAGCTTGATTCATATCTGCTTGTGTTTTATAGAAACCTGCAGAATTTAAATTTGAAGGGGAACTTAAGTCTATAAAGTCCTGACTACAAGATACCGAAATAATCATTACGGTAAAAATCATTAATAACTTTTTCATATCCAGATAAGATTTGAATTAAAATGTAACATTAACACCCAGAATAAAAGATCTGGCGGCAGGATATCCAGTATAATCACCTCCACGGGTTAAACCATCGCCTTCACTACTGGTTTCAGGATCGTAGCCAGGATTGTTGGTTATCGTAAATAGATTTTGTCCGGTAATATAAATACGAAGTCCTTTCATATTTAAGTTTTCAATCACACTATTGTTGAATGTATAGGATAAAGATGCGCTTCTTAGTCGTAAATACGAGCCATCAGTAATCCAATATGAAGAAGGATCGCGCGACCAGCCGGATGGCGTACGAGTTGGCCGGAAAACCTTACCGCTTCCCGGATCTTCTTCCGAACGCCAACGATCAGTACATTCAACCATTCCATTACGATCACCATGATAAACAGCAATCATTCGTTTATAAATACTGAATATCTCACTTCCATAAGATCCGGTAAATTGAAGTCCCAGAGTGAAGTTTTTATATGAAAAGGTATTGTTAAACCCTGCAGTAAAAATCGGTTGGTTGTCACCCAGAATTGTTTTGTCGTTTGCATCCAGAACTCCATCCTTATTTACATCGGTGAAACGAGGACCTCCAACTTCATCACCTGACAGATGAGGGTATTTATCCAATTCTGCCTGATTCATATATACACCATCGTATTTGTACCCGTAATAACTGGCAATAGGATGTCCTATTTGGGTAATAAAAGCATTAGACGCATTAGGAGCACTGGCATAAATAGGTTGGCCTCCTGGTCCCAATTCAAGTACTTCGTTTTTATTAAAACTGATATTAAAGTCACTGGACCATTTAAATTCACCTGTAAAATTTTTGGTGGATAATAAAAACTCCATTCCTTTATTTTGCACTTTCCCAACATTTTGCATTTGCGTTGAATATCCTGTAATTGTAGGAACCGGAACGTCTAACAGCAATTCCTGTGATTCACTATTATAAAAATCAGCTTCTAAACGAACCCTGTTTGAAAACATACTCAAATCAAATCCAAAATTTATCTGTCGTGTTTTTTCCCATCCCAGAAGATCATTCGACATCGTACTTGGGTTCACTGTGTTTTGTAAGGCATCACCTGTTGGATAGTACCCAATATTTAACAACCCAATTCCAGAGTAATCTCCAATTCTGTTATTCCCGGATATGCCCCAGCTGGCGCGTAATTTTAAATCGTTTATAAAATCGATATTCTTCATAAAATTCTCTTGTTTAATTCGCCAACCAGCAGATAGTGATGGGAAGGAACCCCATTTATTATCTTTCCCAAATCGGGAAGAGCCGTCACTACGGAATGCAGCAGAAAACAAGTATTTGTTATCGTATGAATAATTAAGACGAGCCAGATAAGAAATCATAGAATATTCTGATTCTGTTGATGAAAGATTATACATGGTTCCGGCATTCAATGTTTGGATAGCATCATTCGGAAAACCCCGTGCCTCACCGTACATATATTCGTAGATGTGTTTTTGTGCAGTATATCCACCTAACACCTCAAAATTATGCTTTTGGGCAAGCGTCTTTTGATAGGTCAACGTTTGTTCAATTACCCAATCCTGATCGCTTGTACTGGTCTTACTGCCTTGTGCTATTCGTGGCGCTCTGGAAGCATCCATATCAACATATGAAGGTAAATAATACTTCAAATTGTTATCCTGCATACCTCCATTGACACTTATTTTATAATTTAAGTCTTTTATGATTTCTAAATCAGCAAACAATATACCCATCCATCCATTACGCTTTCTGAAATTAGTGGTTTGTTCCGCCATTCCGATAGGACTGGCAACATCCCCGGAAAATATATCATAATTTCGCACCATTGAACCATATGTTCCATCCGCATTATTCACAGGGAAAATAGGAGGCAATTGTAATGCAATTTGTATTGGAGAATATTTTCCTGAAACTTGTTCATTATTAGAAGAAAAATAGGAGTTCATATTAAGTCCAATTTTTAAGCGGTCACCTATTTTGCTGCTTACATTGGAGTTAATATTAATCTTTTGATAATCGGTATTGATTACAATCCCATCTTGTTTTAATATACTGGCAGAAACTATGTATTGTGTTCTATCGTCTCCTCCGGAAAGCGAAACTTCATAGTTCTGAATCATCGCATTTCTAAAAAGTAATTTTTGCCAGTCATTATCCGGCATTGTTGCAACGGATTTGGGATCCAGAAAGTTGTAAGTATATCCATCGGTTCCGTCAGGAATTAAATATTGAGTTGCTGCACTGGCATACAGTTTTCTTCTGCTATTTGGATCATTAATCGAATGAGCTGTTGTATTAGGGTCAGTTGAAATAAGAGCCGCATCTAACCATGCATTATTTCGCCCTTCAATAAAATATTCAACGTATTGATCACGATTCATCATGTCAAAATACTTTTCAGCCTGTTGGAATCCACCATACATATTGAAACTGATGGAAGCCTTACCTTTACCTTTCTTTGTAGTAATGATAACTACACCATTTGCACCTCTCGAACCATAAATTGCAGTTGAAGAAGCATCTTTTAATACTTCAATTTTCTCAATATTCGATGAACTTAATAATCTAAATGCACCTGCTTCCATTGGATACCCATCGACGACATAAAGAGGCTCATTTGACTGAGTTATTGATCCTGTACCTCTTACTCGTATTGACAATCCCTCCGCTCCGGGTGCACCAGAAATTTGTTGAATCTGAACTCCGGCAACCTGTCCAACCATTGCCTCAACCCCCGATACGAGGGATCTGTCTTTTAGATTGGCTGCCGATATACCAGCAACTGAACCTGTTATGCTACTTTTCTTCTGAGTGCCATACCCGATAGCTACAACCTCCTCTAATCCAATAGTTTCTTCTGCTAATACTATATTTATAGCTGTTTGGTTTCCAACTGTTATCTCTTGCATTTTCATTCCGACAAAAGAAAATTGAATAGTTGCATTCTCAGGGATGTTCGAAAGAGAATATTTTCCGTCATTATCTGTAATCACTCCGGTTGTCGTTCCTTTAATAACTACAGAAACGCCTGGTAATGGAACTCCTGAACTGTCCGTTATTTTACCAGCAACTTTTTTCCCCTGCTGCTGATTCTCCGTTACCGGAGTTGCAGTTAAAACGATCTGACGATCAATTACCTGGTGTTTTACATCAGTTCCTGCAAACAACTCATCTAAAATATCTGAAATCTTTTCGTCATTAGCTTCAATCGATACTTTTCGATTGATATCGATTTGTTTTTGGTTAAATAGAAAATAAAATTCGCTTTTGCTTTCTATCTTATTCAGGACCTCTTCAATCCGGGCATTTGACATTTTCAACGTTATCTTTGCTGATTGTGAATAACCAGATGCTGCCAACAGACTGTTAATCCCAAGAATAAACATCAAGATCATTAGTCGCATAATTCGTGAAAGTTTAGTTAGTATTGGGGCATACGTATCCCCACGTTTTAATTTTTTATTCATACTTTTGTATTGTTAGTGGAAATTTTTATTTTTTATCTCTGCTAAAATTTTGACAGGAAGGCGGGCCAACGCTTTCCTGTTACTTTTTTAATGCTGATTTATCCCATAGGCATTGCGTTTAATTGGTGAATAATTTGGTTATTTGATACTCAATAATATTTTTTGTTTTGAAAAACTGCCGTCTGCCTGTTTCTCTCTTTCCTCTATTTTAACTTTAAGTGGCGATGTTAATTTTAACAACCGAAGTACCTCATCCAGGTTCTCATTTTCGAATGTTGCCCTGTACCTAAAATCGGTATCTCTAACATTATGCGTCCTAACTTCAACATTATACCACCTGCTAAGTTGCTTGGCCAGTTCTGAGAGAGAGGCATTCCGAAGAATCAGTTTTCCCTCTTTCCATGCTGAAATATTTTGTGCAGTAACGATTGTTTTTGTAATCTTCTGATTTGTATGGTTGTAGTTGATCTGCTCGTTAGGTTTCATTTCAATTGGAGTGGCGAATTTGTCATTTTTCAGTAAAACACTTCCCCTTTCAAGCGTGACATCAATTTGATCTTCATTATCATAAGCAGCCACATCAAAGGCAGTCCCTTTATCTTCAATGTCCAAATATTTGGTTTTAACCACAAATTTATTGTCAACCTGATGTTTCACATCAAAAAAAGCCTGCCCGGATAGTTGCACTTCTCTTCGTTTATTGAAGTTCAATGCGTATTTTATGGTTGATCCGCTGTTTAACCAGCCAAACGATCCGTCGGGAAGATTAAATTTAATTCGTGCACCCAGTGGAGCGCTCATTTCAGCCCATCCTTCGGCTGTTTCAGTATTTCTTTTTTGGGGGGTACAAATCCCGGTGTATACCAAAAGCGGAATCAAAAGAATGGCAGCTATGCGTGAATACCATGTAATCAGCCTTATCGCCCGTGGTTTCACATCCTTTGGTTGTGAAGCGTTGATTTGATAGTTTAATTTGTATAAAATATGGTTGAGTTGATGTTTATCATCATCTTCAGTGAAAGATTCGTCCCATTGGTTTTTAAATATTACTTTTAATGTCTCAAGATTTGATACTTCTGTAAAGGCATTACATAGATATTTTTCCTCTTCGGGTGAATATTCTCCTTTAAAGTAGTTTTCAATTCTTTGAGTATCAATTTCAGACATATTTTCTCTTTTTCCCTGTTTGATTACAATTGTTACGGATCTTCAATAAATTAGCTCAGTTATTATCCCGGATCAACACGTTTAATGTTGCTGAGATAATTGTAATATCCTTGAACATCCTATTTCCCCTATTGGATTTTTAATTTTTGATGGGCAGGTTAGGAAAAGAATAGTATAAAGAAGAGCATTCCGGTAAGATCATCCTTGTCAAGATGCTCTCTGATAAACTTTAAAGCCTCGCCAAGCTGGTTTTCTACGGTTTTGGGACTCGTCCCTAATTTCTCGGCGATCTCTTTAATTGAACATCCTTCGATGCGGCTCCTAATAAATACCTCTTTCCTTCGTGCAGGTAATTGGTCAACCAGATGGTCAATTGCTTTTTTAGTGGATTGAAAATCAATATTCTGAATAGTGGAAAGATCGGCATCCTCAATAACTTGCTGCTCAAAATATTTGGTGGTCAGTGCTTTTTTTATGAAGTGTTTTCGGATGATATTAAAGGCAATCGTAAAGATGTATGCCTTAAAAGAAAGATTCTCTTTTAGTTCGGATCTTTTTTCCCAGATTTTCATGAATACATCCTGTACCAGTTCCTCGGCCTCGGATTCCGACTTCAAATATCCAAGCGCAAACCGGAATATCCTGTTTCCATAAATTTGAAACAGGTCATTAAATGCTTTGATTTCCCCCTTTGACAGGGCTTTAACCAATTCTGATTCTAATGGTATTGAATTATTCAATTCAATGATGGTATTAGCTGGTGACGATTCAAACTACAAATATATGCTTTTTTGTAGTTCGTGGTCGAAGTTATTTGTTTAATCTGTTTGCTAATTAGGAGAAATAAATTGTATTTATTACTTTTGACTTTTATAAGTACAAACTACTTTTAATACCAACTAATATGAGAAAAACGAGTCGCATTGGGATTTTACTGATCATTCCTTTCATTTTGCTGTCGATTTCCGGGAACTCGCAGAATAAGGTCATTGTTCATGCCGATCAGCCGGGATCGAAAATTGATAAAGCTATTTATGGGCAATTTGCCGAGCATCTTGGACATTGCATCTACGGAGGAATCTATGTTGGCGAAAAATCGGATATCCCAAATATCAACGGATTCCGCTCAGATGTTGTCAGCGCATTAAAAGCATTAAAAGTTCCTTTGGTTCGTTGGCCTGGTGGTTGTTTTGCCGATACCTATCATTGGAAAGACGGAATCGGGCCTAAAGCAGATCGTTCTTCGATCATAAATGTACATTGGGGTGGAGTTACTGAAGATAACAGTTTTGGAACACATGAGTTCCTCAATTTCTGTGAATTAATAGGCGCTGATCCCTATATTTGTCTGAACGTTGGTAGCGGAACGGTACAGGAAGCTGCCGACTGGATAGAATATGTGACTTCATCGAATGAAAGTCCGATGACCAAATTGCGCAAAAAGAATGGTCGCGAAAAACCCTGGAAAGTCAAATATTGGTCAGCGGGAAATGAAACCTGGGGTTGTGGCGGCAATATGCGTCCTGAATTTTATGCAGACCTTTACCGCCAATATGCTTCCTATATGCGCGCTCCTGAAATATATAAAATTGCCAGTGGAGCAAATGCTGATGATTATAAATGGATGGATGTATTAATGCGGGAAGCCAGAGGTATGATGAACGGGATTTCATTGCATTATTACACGGTGCCGCAGGATTGGAACAAAAAGGGATCGGCAACTCAATTTGATGAGACAATGTGGTTTACAACCTTACAGAAGACCTTAAAAATGGAAGAACTGGTCACTAAGCACGCTGAAGTCATGGATAAATATGATCCCGATAAAAAGGTGGGTCTTCTTGTTGACGAGTGGGGCAACTGGTTTGACGTTGAACCTGGTACTAATCCGGGATTCCTTTTTCAACAGAATACCTTACGCGATGCATTGGTGGCAGGTATCAATCTGAACATCTTTAATAACCACGCCGACCGTGTTCGGATGAGCAACATTGCGCAGATGATCAATGTTTTGCAGTCTGTTATTCTAACCAAAGACAAGGAAATGGTGTTAACGCCGACTTACTATGTCTTCAAAATGTACAATGTACATCAGGATGCAAAGATGCTGCCTTTAGAGATTAAATGTGGAAAATACACTTCCGGCACGAATTCAATTGATGCTATTAATGCTTCAGCCTCCGTAAAGGACGGCGTTGTAAGTATTACACTTTGCAATCTTGATCCGGTTAATGCACAATATGTTAGTTTCGATATCCAGGGACTTAAATTTGCAAATGTAACAGGCAAGATCGTAACTGCTAATAAGATCAACGCGTTTAACGATTTCGGCAAAAAGGAGGAAGTTTCTTTGGCCGATTTTAAAGATGCCATAATAAATAAAGGACTGGTTGAAGCTTCAATTCCTGCTAAATCGGTTGTATTGATACAGTTGAAATAGAAGGAAAGGGCGATGGGGCGAAAATGGCGAGTCAGGGCGAAAAGGCGATGGGGCGAAAAGGAGAAAGGGTCATTGAAAAGGTCATTGGCTTCGCCGTCATTGAAAAGGTCATTAAAATAGTCATTGGCTTCGCCGTCATTGAAAAGTCATTATGGTCATTATCATTAAAAATCTTCGTTTGAGGATCCGATATAGAGCAGGGAAATGGAATGATGGGGCGATGGGGAGAAAGGGCGAGTCAGAGAAACGGAGAGGGTGATGAGGAGAAAAGGTGACAATTAGAGTTGTGTTTTTCATATTAAACAGGT
>JAATGF010000124.1 GCA_015654795.1 Bacteroidales bacterium | reverse complement strand
CTATCGATAAAGGCGCCCCACTTCCTCCGTACCTGGTCCGTATCAACTCCTGACCTTCCTCGTACCAAATCCGGGTTCTTTTTTCTGGTGACAATTTCATGGGTATTTAGTGTTTCATAAGCTGTATTTCCTGACCTTCATGAAACTGGCATCCGTGTTCAAATCCATTTTATTATGCATTCTTAAATATCTTCTCCCGGAACTCTGTCTTGATCCGTTACTATGAATTTTGTCGTACACCCGCGTAACAAGAACCAAACATGACGCGAGAGCGGAACGAAGCCATCTGATTCATTCGTTTTATTTATGATGAATACACATTAAAATTGCACTGCGCTTTGAGAGTCCGCAAATCCCGTATTGACAAAAGACGACATTTATTTATTTCCATTACTTAGTATGACAGAATGACAACTCAGCAGGGATTCTCTCCCTGCCATCGCTATACCTCCCTTATGTCACCCTTACCTGGACAGCCGTAATTTGTCTTAATAAATGCTTCTTTTCAATTTTGAGCTGGCCATCTTAAATCATGATCACTGTTGAAATTCACTTTATCTAAATCGATTAGGTTCGGTCGCCAACATTTGCTTTAATTTGTCTGAAAAGTGCAAAAAATGACAGATTAATAGAAAAAATGGTGCGAAATCGTATAAAATGTCAGTAAATTGGGATTCAATGTTAAAATATTGTGAAATATTCGAATTTGTAATAAAAAATTGGGGGTGTATTTTATAAAAATGTAATTTAGCTGAAAATTAAAAAAGTATTCTAATTCGTAAAATAGCAAAAATTATGGCAGCATTAAGATTTAAAGCTCTTGAAATTCTTTGTACGAGAAAACCTATTCCCGTGAAACGTGAAGAAAACCTTACTTCAGATTATTATGGAATGTTGGTCTTCGATCGCCCTAAAATGAAAAAGTATTTGTCGAAAGAATCGTATAAAGGAATTATCGATGCAATTGACAATGGAACTACCATCGATCGTAAAATTGCAGATCAGGTTGCAATTGGTATGAAAGCCTGGGCAATGGAAAATGGGGCAACTCATTACACACACTGGTTTCATCCTTTGACCGATGGTACGGCTGAAAAGCATGATGCCTTTATTGATCATTCCGAACTCGGTGGTGTAGTCGAAAGTTTCTCAGGTAAATTGCTTGCACAGCAGGAGCCCGATGCCTCTTCTTTCCCAAGCGGCGGTATCCGTAACACATTCGAAGCACGCGGTTACACGGCATGGGATGTTACTTCGCCTGCATTTATTGTAGGCACCACACTTTCTATTCCAACTGTATTTATTTCATACACAGGCGAAGCACTCGACTACAAAGCTCCTCTTTTAAAAGCTTTAAGCGCAATTGATAAAGCAGCCGTTGATGTTTGTCAGTATTTTGATAAAAATGTTACACAGGTTCAGGCTAATCTTGGCTGGGAGCAGGAATATTTCCTTGTAGACGAAGCTTTGTATTATGCTCGTCCGGATCTTATTCTTACTGGTCGTACTTTGATGGGACACTCTTCTGCTAAGGATCAGCAACTCGAAGATCACTATTTTGGATCAATCCCCGAAAGAGTGGCAATGTTTATGCAGGATTTTGAAAACGAAGCCTACAAATTAGGTATTCCATGTAAGACACGTCATAACGAGGTAGCTCCGAATCAGTTCGAACTTGCCCCAATATTCGAAGAGGTTAATCTTGCCAACGACCACAATCAGTTGGTGATGTCACTGATGGATAAAATTGCCCGTCACCACGGTTTCTATGTTTTATTACATGAAAAACCATTTGCAGGTATCAACGGTTCAGGAAAACACAATAACTGGTCACTTTCAACCAATACCGGGGTGAATCTATATTCTCCGGGGAAGAATCCTAAAACGAACCTTCAGTTCCTTACTTTTATTGTAAACACAATTAAGGCAGTTTACGATAATCAGGATTTGCTGCGTGCATCCATTGTTTCTGCAAGCAATTCACACCGTCTTGGAGCTAACGAAGCGCCTCCTGCAATTATCTCTTCATTCCTTGGTTCTGAAGTTAACAGGATGCTCGATCTGCTCGAAGATAATGTTAACGATCGCAAGATGACTCCTGACGAGAAAACATCTCTGAAACTGAACATTGGACGCATTCCTGAGATATTGCTCGATAACACCGATCGTAACCGCACATCGCCGTTTGCTTTCACCGGAAACAGGTTTGAGTTCCGTGCTGTTGGTTCTTCTGCTAACTGTGCTTCTGCAATGATTGCCCTTAACTCGGCACTTGCAGCTCAGCTGATCAATTTTAAAAAGGATGTCGATGTATTGATCGAAAAGGATGTGAAGAAAGACGAAGCGATCTTCCAGGTTCTTAAGAAGTATATTACCGAATGTAAACCAGTTCGTTTCGACGGAAATGGTTACAGTAAGGAATGGGCAGATGAGGCTGAACGTCGTGGTCTGAGCAACATCAAGAGTGTTCCTCAGGCATTGGAAGCATACCTGAGTGATAAATCGCGCAAGATCTTCTCTGATCTTGGTATCTTTACTTCGGTTGAAATCGAAGCTCGTGTAGAGGTAGAATTGGAAAAATACACGAAGAAAATTCAGATCGAATCTCGTGTACTTGGAGATATTGCAAACAACCATATTATTCCTACCGCAATTGATTATCAGACCTCTTTGATTGAAAATGTGAAAGGGTTAAAAGAGATTTTCTCTGCTGCAGAGTTCAAAGAATTAGCTGGCGCCCGTTTGGAACTGATCAAGAATATTTCAGTCCACATTTCCACTATCAAGGCTCAGGTTGTTGAAATGACGGAGGCACGTAAAGTAGCCAATCTGATCGAACACGGAAAAGAGAAGGCATATGCTTACGAGCAAACCGTTCGTCCTTACCTCGATACTATCCGTTATCACATCGATAAATTGGAAGAAGTGGTTGACAACGAAATCTGGCCATTACCAAAATATCGCGAGTTACTTTTCACAAGATAATCGTCATATTGCTGATATATTAAAAAGCCATCCTCAAAAGGGGTGGCTTTTTTGCTTCTTTTCGTAGCTTTGTAGCGCAATTGTTTTTAAATCAACAAATCTGTATATAAGAGTTGGCCATTGCAATTAATTTATTAAATTTAAAACCATCATGACAAATAACGATATCTTAAAAAAACTTCGTGTAGCGCTCCAGCTTAAAAATACTGATATCATCGAAATCCTTAAACTGGTTGATTTCACGATATCAGAAAGTGAATTAGGTGCCATTTTTCGGGCCGAAGACCACCAAAATTATAAAGAGTGCGGCGACCAGTTGTTACGCAATTTTCTCAACGGACTGATCATCTACAAACGCGGACCGATGGAACCAAAAACAACGGTTAAGAAGATGATTCTAAGGTAAGAATAGGGGACTGACTATTTGCTGATAAGAAGCGATTTAAGGGTTCAAAGTTATTCTGCCACAAATGGCACGAAGACTCTAAGGTTCACTAAGTTAAAAAGAAGTTAGGCATAGATTCTTTGTGAAATCATTTTTGATATTGCGCCTTAGTAGCCTTGAATTGAGAGCCTTATATAATTAAACTCTTAATTCGTATTATAATTGATCAAATGGAAAATGAAGACAGCTGCTGTGGCGGTTAATGCGCAATCACGTCATTTTGAAGGAGCAGCGCCACTATTCCCAGGCACATGATTATTGTGAACAGACCTACTTCGATAATCCGGCTGGCTTCTCTGTTTTTGAGTAAATTTCGGGCAAAAAGGTTAACCGGACTCAGCCTCGATTCGGCATAATTCATTAACTTAAAAATTCCGATTGCAACGCCGATTCCCAGTATAGCGCCGCAAATGACATCGCCAGGATAGTGAACACCCAAATAGATCCTGCTGTAAGAAATTATTATTGCCCAAGGGAAAATATACATCGAATACTTGCGATTTCGAAACAATAAAGAGGTGAAAGTGGCCATTGCAAAGGTGTTGGCCGCATGAGCCGAAACAAAGCCGAATTCGCCCCCTTTTTTGAAAAAGACATGGACAAACATGCTCAGCGCAGGATCGTTTGACGGACGCAGCCGCTGAACTGTGTGTTTCAGTATTCCTGAAAACTGATCGGCACATAGAATCATTAATGTGATGGCTATAAATATGAAAAGCGATTTCTTACCGTGTTTCTTAATGATAATCAGCACAATTGTTGCATAAAACAACAGCCATGTAGGGGTAAACGTGAACAAAGTCATGGAATAATCCCATAATGGGCTGTGCATGCCATTCAGAAAAAGAAGAAGATCTTTGTCCCAGCTTTTAAGCAGATTGAGAAATTCCATGATTACTTTGTGTTAACTATTTATCGAATTCCAGATTAAATCTTTCAGTTCAACGATGCCAGTTTCGGCGATGGACGAGAAAAATACATGCGGAATTCCTTTCATCTCCTTACTGATGTCATCCTTTAGGGCCTGATCGAGAAGGTCGCTTTTCGAAATGGCTACGATACGTTGTTTGTCTATCAGCTCAGGATTAAACTGTTGAAGTTCGTTTAGCAGAATCTGATATTCGTTATAGTGGTTATTACTATCAGCAGGAATAAGGAACAGGAGGATTGAATTTCGTTCGATATGACGCAGGAATCTCAATCCAAGACCTTTGCCTTCGTGCGCACCTTCTATAATTCCAGGAATATCGGCCATCACAAACGACTGATCGCCACGATAAGCTACAATCCCCAGGTTGGGTACGAGTGTTGTAAACGGGTAATCGGCAATTTCGGGCTTTGCTGCCGAAACTTTTGATAATAAGGTTGATTTTCCTGCATTTGGGAATCCAACCAAACCTACATCGGCAAGGATTTTGAGTTCAAGGATTTTCCATCCCTCGTGAAAATCTTCACCGGGTTGGGCAAACCGGGGAGTTTGCATGGTCGACGATTTAAAGTTCACGTTTCCAAGTCCGCCACGCCCTCCTTTGGCCACGATCCACATTTCGCCGTCGGTGTTGATCTCGTAGAGCACTTCGCCGGTTTCGGCATCTTTCACGATTGTTCCGAGCGGAACATCAAGAATGATATCTTCGCCGTCTTTTCCTGTACTACGCGATTTGCCGCCTGAGCCACCGTATTCTGCTATGATATGTTTTCTGTATTTTAGATGAAGCAGCGTCCACATCTGCTTGTTACCGCGAAGGATGATGTGTCCCCCGCGTCCGCCGTCGCCACCGTCAGGTCCTCCCTTAGGGGAAAATTTCTCGCGTCTGAAGTGCCGCGATCCCGGGCCTCCATGTCCCGAACGGACCATTATTTTTACGTAGTCGACAAAATTCGAATCCATTTTTAAGATCTTAATAGATTTACAAAAGTACGCTCTTAAATCGAGATAATGAAAAATGATAACAAATAGTCTTCATTATCGATGAATGTCATTAAGGGTCATTAAAAAGTCATTGAAAAGGTCATTGGTTTCGCCGTCATTAAAAGGTCATCCGATGCTGATTTAGGGCCTGATACCAGATGGACCAAAGCATAGAGCAAGCATAGAGCAAACATAGAGCAGACATAGAGCAAACATAGAGCAAATACGAGGGAAATATGGAGCAAACCCATCGGGGTTGTTTGTTTCAATTAGGATGGATATGTATTAAAAAAGTGCATTGTAATGGGAAAAGCAAACCTTTCCTTCTTACCTTATCTGTATTTAAACAAATAACTATGTTAAAAGGCTGTCCGAAGAATAAGGTTAAATTCCGCACGTGCGGAATTTAACCTTATTGATCACAAAACTATTTAATAAACGTTCACATAATTACCCACGGTATTCGTCATAGCGCCGTTTTATTAAATAAAAAGACCTTGCAGTATTGGCATTTATTCGCCAGTTCTGCAAAGCCTTTTATTGAGAAAGCAAAGATTATAATTTCAGGACGGCTTCCTTTAATCTTGCGGCAATTTCGTCTATTTCTCCAATTCCCTGGATCTGGTGGTATTTTCCCTGTTCTGCGTAATAATTGATCAGCGGAGCAGTTTTTTCATTGTAAACGTTGATCCTGTTTTCGATGGTTGCAGCATCTGCATCATCACATCTTCCTGATGTTAAGCCTCTTTTAAGCAGGCGTCCGATCAATTCAAGTTTATCAACCTCGAGGCAAAGCATCACCGAAACTTTTGAATTGTGCTTCTGAAGAAGTTCATCGAGTGCCTTTGCCTGTGGCACAGTTCGGGGAAACCCATCGAAGATGAACCCGACAGTTGTTTTGGGTGTATTCAACTTTGCTTCAATCATTGAGATGACGATTGAATCGGGAACTAACTCCCCTTTACTAATAATTTCGTCAGCCATGCGTCCCAGATCGGTTTTCGCAGTTATTTCCTGCCGCAAAAGATCGCCGGTTGATAAATGAACTAAATTAAATGTCCGGGCTAAATAAATAGCTTGGGTACCTTTACCGGCACCAGGAGGGCCAAACAGCACTAAATTAAGCATTTCTATAAAAATTAATTCTTAAATTATTCTTTTACGAGTGTGTAAATGTCTTTATAGTTTCGTCCTCTACGATCGTAATCAAGACCAAATCCCACAATAAAATCATTGGGAATTTCGAGCCCGATGTAGTCGAGTTTGATATTAACTTTCAATGCGTCGGGTTTGAAAAGTAGAGTGGCTACTTTCACCTCTTTTGCACCTTTCTCAATCAACTGCTCAATCACCCCTTTGATTGTATGACCTGAGTCGACTATATCTTCGAGAATTACGACGGTACGTCCCGTAATTACTTCATTTAAACCGATTAACTCTTTGACTTCTCCTGTTGAATTGATCCCTGAGTAGGAAGCAAGTTTGAGGAACGATATTTCTGCATCGTTTAACTCAACCTCTTTCATTAATTCGGCGGCAAACATAAATGCTCCATTCAAAATGCAAATGAAAAGCACCTCTTTCCCTTTCAGGTCCCTTTTCATTTTGTCCGCCATCTGAGTGATAGCAGCTTGAATATTTGCATTTGGCAGCGATATTTCAAACTCTTTATCCCAAAGCTTAACTCGTTTCATTGGTTTGTTTTTAGTTTCCCCAAGGGGAAAATTACGCAAAGGTGCTTATCATCATTAAGTATAACTCAAACTGCATGATCGAAGCCCGAATTAAGCGAACAAAGATAAACATTCTTTTATTTGGAAGTTGGGAATTATAGGTGACGGTCCTGTAATTGATTCCGATTGTGTAAAAAAGTTTAATTTTGTGATATTAGCATATTGTGTTAAATATACATCATTAAATAATTTATGACGTTAATTATGAAACCAAAAGTAAGTATAATTATGGGGAGTACTTCCGATCTTCCCGTGATGGAGGGAGCCGCCCGTATTCTGAACGATTTTGAGATTCCATTTGAAATGAATGCTTTGTCAGCTCATCGTACTCCGGAAGAGGTAGAGAAGTTTGCAAAAGGGGCTTATGGACGCGGAATAAAGGTGATTATTGCTGCTGCAGGAATGGCAGCCCATTTGCCCGGCGTTATTGCTGCGATGACGCCGATTCCTGTGATTGGGGTTCCTGTTAAAGCAAGTCTCGAAGGTTGGGATGCAATTCTGGCTATTCTTCAGATGCCTCCGGGAATTCCTGTTGCAACGGTGGCGCTAAACGGATCGGTAAATGCTGCGATATTGGCGGCTCAGATTATCGCCTCGGGTGATGAACAACTGATGGCTAAACTGATCGCCTATAAAGAGAACCTTAAAGTGAAAATTGTTGATGCAAATGCCGAATTAACAAAAGTGAAATTTCCCTATAAAACGAATTAAAAAATTCCCTTTTTATAATAATTTTTTGCGTAGATTAGAGGAGGTGGTTAAACGACAGCCTCCTCTTTTGTTTATGTGAATTATTTGTTAAGATTTTTTTGTGTAAGACGAAATTTACGCTTCGGTCACTTAAAAATTAGGATGAAAGGGTTCATAATAAAAATCAGTCTACTAACCTTCGCTACGTTTTTCATTTTTTTTTCGAAGAGTTATTCAATCGGAGATGACGCTCAGGTTGGAGCGAGAGAGGTTTCACTTGGTAATGCCTCGGTAGCAATTATTTCCCCATTTTCGGTTTTTCATAACCAGGCTTCCTTGTCTCATTTTAAACACATCGCTGTTGCTATTGATTATCGCCAGCCATATCTGATTGAAGGTTTTGCATCAAAGGCACTTGCGTTAGTAATTCCCACACCACTCTCAAACTTTGCAATTGGCATACAGCAGAAAGGCGTATCAGGATATAATGAATCGCGTTTTGGATTTACTATGGCAAGGAGCTTTGGAGAGAGATTTTCTGCCGGAATACAGTTTAATTATTTTATGGCCGATTTTCCCGAACAGGGGAGTAGTCGCGGAACTTTTCTGATTGAGTTCGGTGTGCTTATCCAAACAACGAATAATCTAACAATAGGTTTCCATATTTTCAACCCTTCACGTGCTTCGATTGAATCGCTTAACCTTAAATCAAATCTGCCTGTCTGCGCTACCGGTGGAATTGCTTTAAACCCATCCGCAAACCTTGTCTTTGTGAGCGCGATTGCTTACTGTGTTGATAATCCATTGAATATCAGGATGGGAATTGAATATCAGTTTTTCGACTGCTTCTTTCTGAGGGGAGGGCTCTCTGGTAAACCGATACGCCATTCAGCTGGTCTTGGTTATAAAAACCGAAACTTTGGTGTTGATTTTGCAATTGTACACCACGAAACGTTGGGCTACACACCTTCCATATCTTTAGCTTTAAATCTTTGATCATGAACTGGAGATCGAAATATCTGCTTTTGTCATTAATGGTGATTTTTCTTCACGGTTTCTCTCAGAATAAGGAGGAACAGAAGGAGAAGCAGGTTGAGCAAGCAATTGAGTCGATTGCCGAGTCAGATGAGACAGATATTACAAACTCAGTTATGCTGGAAGATATTACTAAAAACGCTGAACATCAGGTAAATATTAATATAGCATCGGAAGCGGAGCTGGAACAGTTAGGTATGCTGGATTTTAGGCAAATTAAAAATATAATCGATTACCGGAAGCAGTACGGCTTCTTTGTTTCATTCTACGAACTGGCCGCAGTGGAAGGAGTAACGCCAGAAGTCATTGAATCATTGACTCCTTTTATCACATTTAATGTGCCACCCGATTCGATTTCTCATTCGCGCAATAAAGTTTATCAAAGGGTATTGATGAGGGCAAAGACCTCATTCCCACAGGCTAAAGGTTATCGTTCGGTTTCAGAGAGTAAAGGAGCTGTTTACCCTGGGTTGCCAATCTCATTTTACAGCCGATATCATCTTGAGATCCCGGGGAAATTCGAGTTTGGTTTCATTACTGATAATGATGCCGGAGAAGAGTTTTTCAAGGGGAGTAACAAACTTGGATTCGACTATTATTCTGGCTTTATCTCATGGAAAGGTCGCGGATTACTTCGTCAGGTGACGATCGGTGATTTCTTACTGCGATTTGGTCAGGGAGTGAATTACTGGACAGGTTCGGGACTTGGGAAATCGGGTAATGTACTGGGAATTATGAAATCGGGGCAGGGGATCAGGCCTTATACCTCAACGGATGAAAATAATTTTTTCAGAGGAATTTCAACAACTATGGGAAGCGGCCCTTTTAAGCTCATGCTTTTTTATTCGAATAAGAATCGGGATGCCAATATTATTTCAGACAAGGAAAATGGTGATCGGTATTTCACATCACTTCAAACATCAGGTTATCACCGCACTATTTCCGAGACCGAAGATGAAAAAAGTATTAATGAGCAAATTTCCGGGGGGTATAGCGAATTGAGATTCAGAAAATTCAGGATCGGAGCATTGTTTGCTTATCAGCAATTTAGTTCTCCGATGGATGCGGGGACCTCGCCTTATAAGGCAAAAAGCTTTTCGGGTAGCGAAAATTATAATGCAGGGATTGATTATCAGCTGGCACTTCCCACGATTCAATTCTTTGGTGAAGCCGGTTTGTCGAAAAGCCTGAAACCGGGTATTGTTCAGGGAATGGTTTGGCATGCGCATCCTCAGATCAGCTTCGCCGTTTATTATCGTTATTTTAATCCCGGTTTTCACACCTTCTACGGAAGTTCATTATCCGAAAGTTCTGGAAACCGCAATGAGACAGGTCTTTATACCGGAGTGATGCTTTATCCGCTTCCCAGGGTAAAAATAACCTGTTATGTTGATACATACCATTTTCCCTGGCTGACTTACAGTACCATGGCACCTGAAAGCGGAAGTGATTATATGACTCAGATCGATATTGCATTGTCCAACAAGTTATCATTCTATATAAAGGGAAAATATGAATCGAAACCGCAGAAAATAAGCGGTGGTACAGGTGTTGTAGCCGATTATGATGAGATGACAACCAAACTAAGAATTCATACGGAATATGTTCTCAGTGAAAAGTTTACTTTGCGTACGAGATTTGAATATGCCGGATATTCTTTTCATGATATGCACGAAGATGGATTTCTTGCCTTTCAGGATATTTTGTGCTCACCTTTCCCAAGATTTAATTTGTGGTTCAGATATGCATTCTTCAATACAGACGGCTACAATTCGCGGATTTATACCTACGAAAACGATCTGCTGTACACCTTTTCAATTCCTGAGTTCCATGGCAAAGGACATCGGCTATATCTCAATTTTAAATGGTCTCCGGCATCCCGCATTACCGCGTATCTGAAAGCTGGTTATACAATTCACGATGGAGTATCTTCCTGGGGTTCCGGTAATGATATTACCTCCGGAAACACGCGTTTCGAACTGAGAGGGCAACTCTATTTCAAATTTTGATTTATTCGAATTGATATCGTGATTTTTTTGCGATTTAAAATCAGATAGTTAGTCTATTTTTTAAGACAAACTTAAGATTTTTCATAAGATATTCACCCGAACAGCTATTTTTGTAACTTTGTTTTGACTTCTAACAGATAAATAAAACTACGAAAATATGTTGGTTTCGAGTGAGTTTGATGAAATAAGACCTTATTACGATGAAGAAGTTCCTGAAATCATGACAAGGTTATTGGCAGATCCGGTTTTTACAAGAGTACTACAAAACCTTTATGTTGATGATGCCAAAATTAAAGAAGTCAGAGATTCCATGCGCGAAACCCGAAATATTGAAACATTTCAGCTAAGGTTTATGGTTCCGTTTCTTGAAGGTATTCTTAAATCAAGCACACGTGGATTAACAATCGGAGGCCTCGAGCATCTGGAGAAGGATCAGAGTTATTTATTTATTTCCAATCATCGCGATATTGTTCTTGATTCGGCTTTGCTAAATGTTGAAATGTACAAATTTGGTTACAAGTCAACAGAAATCGCTATTGGAAGTAATTTACTTGTATATCAGTGGATTGAAGATTTATCAAGGATTAATCGTTCGTTTATCGTCAAGCGGAATATTCCGGTCAGGCAAATGCTTGAATCTTCGAATCTTCTGTCAGCCTACATCCGGCAAACAATCACCAATAACGGGAATTCAATTTGGATTGCTCAGCGTGAGGGGCGTTCAAAAGATGGTTTGGATCTAACTTCACCGGCATTGCTCAAAATGCTGAATATGTCGAATAAACAAGAATTTGTCCAGGGATTTGAAGAGTTACGCATCGTACCGATGTCGATTGCTTACGAAATTGAACCATGTGGTAACGAAAAGGTGGCAGAGCTTTTGAAACGTCAGGCAGATCCGGATTTTCACAAATCGGAAAGAGATGATCTGCTTAGCATGGTAAGTGGGCTGAAAAATCAAAAGGGGCGGATTCAGATTCAATTTGGTGCTCCGATCAGCCAATCTGCCCTTGAAAGTCTTTCGAAAGAGGAAAGCACTAATGATCGGTTAAAACGTCTTGCTGATTACATTGATAAGCAGATATATACAAACTACAGACTCTTTCCCAATAACTACATTGCCTACGATTTATATTATAATTGCAATAAGTATATTGATCAATATACTATAGAGGAACAAAGGTTATTTATCGAGCTTACCCATCAACGGTTGAAACTTGTGAACGAGGACCGTGAAGAGGCGATGGAATTGTGGCTCAAGATGTATTCCACTCCTGTGTTTAGTTTCGAAAACCGCAATCAACATAATCCGGAGTGAAATTTGATTCAATCATCTGGGACTGGAATGGCACATTGCTTAATGATCTCGAAATCGCTATTGATTCAATCAATCATTTGTTAGCTGACAGAAATCTGACGTTGCTTACGGTTAACCAATATCTTGATGTTTTTACATTCCCGGTTCGGGATTATTATGAGAAGATCGGATTTGATCTGAAAAATGAACCTTTCGAAATTCCTGCATTCCAGTTTATTACAATTTATAATAAAGCCGTAGAAACTTGCGGGCTGCATTACGAAGTTATTCCATTATTAAGTCGGCTGCGCGATGGGGGATACCGGCAATTCATTCTTTCGGCGATGGAACAGGAGCAACTCGAAAAGACGGTAAACGATAATGGTATTGATCATTTTTTTGAAGATTTATTCGGATTGGATAATCATTATGCCACTTCGAAGGTTGAAAATGGTAAATCACTTATCCGCAAACGAGACCTGAATCCTGAACGGACCTTGATGGTAGGCGATACGATTCACGATTTCGAAGTGGCCAGAGCTATGGGTTGCAACTGTGTCCTGGTGGCAAAAGGACACCAGTCGAAAGAGCGGCTGTTAAGTTCGGGAGCCGAAGTTGTGGATAGTCTTGAAGAGATTAATTTTTTTTGATATAAAAAGAGCGATAAAACAATCTTTACCGCTCTTCTTTTTTATATAGGAATGCTTAGTCTCAGGAATTCAGTAATTTATTGCTTAACGCCTGAAGCGTTGCTTTTTTGTCATTTGTATTAATCAAAACCGAAATGTTATGACGGCTTCCTCCGTAAGAGATCATCCTGATCGGAACATGATCAAGAGCCGTAAACACCTTAGCCGCAAAACCTTTCTCCTCTGCGATCATATTTCCAACAATACAGACGATTGTTTGGTTATGATCAATTTCCACTTTACCGTATTCCTTGAGTTCCGCAACAATTTCATCGAGATGTTTCGGATCGTCAATTGTCAATGATAATGCCACTTCTGAGGTAGAAATCATATCAATTGCAGTTTTAAAGAATTCGAAAATTTCAAAGATATTTTTCAGAAATCCATAGGCATTTAACATTCTTCCCGACCTGATTTTTATGGCAGTGATGCCATCCTTGGCTGCGACGGCTTTAATCCCTTTTGTTTTACTATCGGAAGTAATCAGTGTTCCGGGATCGGGCGGATTCATTGTATTTTTTAGCCTGACGGGGATGCCGTTCATCATGGCGGGCAATACTGTCTGAGGATGAAGGATTTTTGCACCAAAATAAGCCAGCTCCGAGGCTTCATTAAACGAAAGTGTGTCAACTTTCTTTGTATTCTCAACATAACGAGGATCGTTATCATGAAATCCATCAATATCTGTCCAAATCTGCACTTCCTCACTATTGATTGCCGCTCCGATCAAAGTTGCCGTATAATCTGAACCTCCCCGTTGCAGATTATCTATTTCGCCAGCCTCATTACGGCAGATAAATCCCTGCGTAATGTAATAATCAGCCTTCGGAGATTTTTTTAACAATGTATTGAGCTTATCCTTAATATAGTAATTGTCAGGCTGTTTATCGTTATCGATTTTCATAAATTCGAGGGCCGGAAGTAATAATGCATTATGTCCCGATTCCTGCATCAGTAAAGTGAACAACGCAGTCGAAATCAATTCGCCCTGCGCCAATATCGCACGTCCGCCATATTCGGGGAAGACTCCCGATGTAAATGATTTGATAAAATCAAATCGTTCTTCGAGTACCCGCTTCCCTTGCTCTTTCATCTCCTTGGTCGTATAGAGATCAAACACAACGTTATAGTATTTCTTTTCAAGAGAATTGATTATGCCCAAAGCCGATTCTTTGTTCTTTTTCGACAGATAGTCAGATATTTCAACCAAACGGTTTGTCGTCCCGGCCATTGCAGATAAGACAACCAGCTTTTGTGTCCCGTCAGCAACAAGGTTCATAACAGTTCTCATGGTTTCGATAGTTCCGACAGAGGTTCCTCCGAATTTATATACTTTCATTTTGCTTAAAGCTTAATTGATTTAAAAACATTGTATCTTAAATCTTTAGCCATAAAAACGGCAGAAGATTATCATACAAAAATAGATATATTTTGTTTCTGAACATCTATTTGCGGAACAATCCGTTTGTTTTATTGCTTACGATCTGTAAGCAGTAAAATGAAGAGACAAATCAAATGTGCTGTTTCCAAATATAAAGGTTCCCAATAAGTTGTGATTAAATGCCGTAAAATTCCCATTTCGTATCTATTCACTCCCAGGCTTTTTATATATTTTGATACTACCAACTCCGGGATTTGTGTATTTTTTCTGTAACATTACCCGAAAAGGTAAGATTAAATGGATACGCTATTTCTTTTCAAGTAAATGATTTAAAAATTTAAGCGCTGAATCGACATCCAATCGTTTGGCGATGATGTGCTTGGTCGGATCGAGGATATAGATGACGGGGGTACTGAATATATCATAAAGTGAGTGAAAATTGGAGGAGACTGAGGGGTCCCACACATTTGTCCAGTCGTAGATCTTATATTCGCTGATGGCCTTTAACCAGTCGTCCTTTTTATTTTGCGTGCAAACTGCGTAAATATCAACACCCTTGTCTTTCAGCGGAAGATACAAATCTTTGTATAGTTGGGGAACCGTTTTTTTACAATGACTACAATTGGGTTCCCAGAATAATAAGATCGTATATTTTGAATTCATTTGGCGCAGGCTGTAAAACATCCCTTCAGAATCGGGAAGTTTCAATTCGGGGGCGAGGTTTCCGATCAGGTTGGGTTTTGTCACCCTTACTTTCTCTTTGACTTTTGCCAACGCTGCCGAATCGAGCCATGCACCATTCCCGTTGAGGAAATATCGTTCGGCAATCGCTACAAACATTTTGTCCATTCCCATTACTTCGGATGTGATTGCATCATTAAGCCTTTGTAATGAGATATATCGATATATCTCTTCATTGGCTTTGGCCTTTTCAATCAATGCAAACGTAGGGCGCAGGAACGAATCGGGAATCTGCAATAGTGTATTTTTAAAGTAAGTATCTAACCGACTATCAATCAATGGTGTTCTGATCAGTCCCGGTTGTGCAAAATTGAAATTATCCCAGTAGTGGGCTACCATGAAATTATAATTCGTAACCCATTTGAGAGAATCGGGATTTTTACAACCCGAAGGTGCAATAAACGGGGCAGGTCGCGGATAGATCATCGAACGGAGAAAATCGGCCAGAAAAGTGCCCGAATATTCGTCCGATTTTTTCGTCCAGTAACTCTCCATCACATTGTTAAGTACTTCGAAATCGGCTGTGATTATTTTTGCGGAATCGGGATTGTTTTTATGTGCCTCGTATTCCTTCTGCAAATGTTGCTGTTTATTCCGCTGAACGGAAAGAAATTCCTGGTAGTGCTGAAATTCCTCAGTCTCTTTGGCTCCTTCGAAAACACGTTTTGCAAGCGGGTCAAAAGAGGTGTGCATCGAAAACTGCTGATCGGCGCCCAATAAGAAATCGAAGTATTTGTCTTTATTTAAGTAGATTACATAAATTCCTCTGGTTCTTTCTTCCTTGTATCTAAATATTCCGTTACCCGTATGATCTAATCGTGTGGAATCGATCTTTAATATCTTATTCCCGTAATAATGAGCGAGGAAGATATTTGTATCCTTCACTCCATCGAGTGTCATTTTAATCTGAAATGGTTGTGCCTGAATTACTGAAGGAAGTGTTGCCAGTCCAAATAGCAGAAAAACAATAAGTTTAGCTGAGATCTTCATAAGATATTATTTTCCTCAAATTTATAAACTACTGCGCATTTGACAATAGGTTTACTGATTGAATTGAAACAGAGAGCGGAATATTCTACAGAAAGCAGCAGTGAATTTGTCATTCAACAGTCATTAAAGACATTAAAATAGTCATTGAAAAGGTCATTGGCTTCGCCGTCATTGAAAAGGTCATTAAAAATCTTCGTTTGAGGATCCGATGAGTGTATAAGAACTGATACCAGACTTCGATATGAAGCAAACCATAGAGCAAACATAGAGCAGGCATTACCTCTTTCAAAAGTCGTTTTACAGGAAATACTGAATGATTTTTGCCGGATCATGGATGGAATGTAATCATAATATGGGTTTGCATATATCTTATCCGCCATTTGGACTTGTTTCTTTTTTTACCCACCCCAATCGTCATAGAGCCCAAAATGTAAATATAGGCAAAAAAAAGAGACCGGAAAAAATATCCGGCCTCTTCAGGTACTGTATTTTAAGAATTCTGAAAATATTGTTGTTAAGAGCAAATCAAGGTATTAAATTCACATTTCCATAGCTGCTTTCGATCCGAACCGATGATTTAGGACTCTCCGAATTTCCGACCGTACCGTTTACTTCGTAGCTCGTGTTTTCGCGCATCCTGTTAAGTTTGCCATCGGGATGATTAATATTACTGTAGCGCACTTTACCATTGAGTTTGTAGGATGCATCGCCTGCGATTCCCAGTTTGATTCCGGCATATTTGTTTTCTATGGTGATACTTTCGAATCCTGCAGGTATCTCTTTAATGGTAACGCCGCCATATCCATTGATCAGATTGAGTTTTTCAGTCAACTTTTCTATTGAAATTCCGGTGTACATCGAGTTTATTATCAGCGTATTCAGGCTTTGAATGCTGTAATTATCGTATTTCGAGTTGGCATCAATCTGTTTGCAATTTTCGATATTTACGCCCGAATAACGGGTTTCAATTTTTAGGTTGTTCCCTTTTTCAAGTCTTAGTTTCGAATAGCTTAGCGAAAGAGCAAGGTCTTTGGTCGCTTCAATATCGACTTTGCTGTAGGCAATATCCATTGAAAGGTCGGGCGATAACAATTTTTGTCCGTTGAGCGCACCATATTTGATTTCGAACGTTCCCTTTCCCGTCAAATCCTTCATATTAACGTTACCATATTTTTGTGCAATCTGAAGTTCGCGATCTGCCGGAACAGAAATATGGTAGTCAATACTAAATTCGTTGTTGCCATTCATCGTATTCTCGACTTCGGTGACTGCGGTAACCGTACTGCCACTCTGATTCACAGTGACATTTATATTATCGAGCAGCCGTCGTGCTTTGTCGGAACTTCCTTCAACCCAGATATCGACTGAAACGATCACGGAATCTTTACGATTATTTTCAATGTAAATGTTTCCGTACTTGTTGTTAATGTCGAGTTTCTGAACATTATTGACGGGATAATTTTTATATACTCTTTTCGATATTCTCTCAGCATTGACATTCAATGATATCAACAATACCACTGCAAGCAAAATGCTAAATTTCACGGTTTTCATGACTTTTTCTTTTTAAATGTTTTACGTTTTCCAAATCTGTTTTTATAGTATTCACGATATCGAGCTTGGTTTGATAATATTCGATCATCGCATTGATGATCCTTTCATCGTTGGGATTGGCCTTGTACTCCGCCTGCAAATTCACAAATAAACTGTCCATCTCGGAAAGCTCATGTTTGATCTGTACCAATTCTTTATGCGATCCGATGCCCTCGTTCGCCATTTTCTCAAGATCCCTGATTCCGCTATTAATGCTGTTCGTATAATAAAAGGAGGCTTCGCTAAGATCACTTTTAGTCGCTACTGTTTCCTTAATTTCGGATTTTGAATTCCTAAAATGGACATATAAGTTAGTCGACAACAAGATAATAACAAGTACTGCTGCAACTTTCAGAAAGGGTGTTAATTGAAAGCCTTTTTGTTTTGACTCCGCCAGCCTTAGACGCTCTGCGAAGCGTTCAAGATGCCCGTCCTGAGGTTCTTCCTCAAAGTCAACACGATTTTCAACGATTATTTTATCTAATTCATCCATAACTTTTCTCCTTTGTTTGCTCTGTTTCTGTTATCTGTGAGAATCTCCTTAAGTCGCTGACGTGCCCTCGAGAACTGCGTCCGCGAAGTGACATTCTTTATTCCAAGGATTTCACTCACCTCTTCATGATCGTAACCCTCCAGTAAAATCAGCGAAAGAATTGTACGATATCCATCTGATAATGAGTTAATCGCAGATTTTATATCTTCCACCGTAATTAATTCTACTTCCGGTTCCGGCTCGTTCACTACGGGAAGTTCAGCATGAAGTTCTTCAAAAAGTACCTTCCTTTTTCTTAATATATCCAATGAACGGTTGATCACAATCTTTTTCAGCCATGCTCCGAAACTCACCTCTCCATTGTAGGTCTTTAGCCTTCGGAATGCAGTGAGAAACGACTCCTGCATAATATCTTCTGCCTCTTCGGGTACACCAACGATTCGCAGACTTGAGTTATACATCGACTTGTAATAAAGCCGGTAAATCTCAAATTGTGCTTTCTTGTCGTCATCGAGGCAACGATCGAGCAAATCCTGGTGAATATTGATGTACTTGTTTTCCAATTGATCTGATTTTCGGGTAAAGGACGAAGTTATATTTTCTTTGTTGCATATAATTCCTAATTTTATCAAAAATCATAATAATCTCATGAAGAGTTACGATCCGCAAATGCATACGGCCGAACATATTCTGAATCAGACAATGGTGAGGATGTTTGGCTGCGAAAGGTCTTTTTCGAACCATATTGAAAAGAAAAAATCGAAATGTGATTACCATTTTAATCGTCCGCTTGACCTTTACGAAGAGCTTGAATTGGTTAAAAAGGTTAATGAAGTGATCAGCCAAAATCTTGAGGTGAAGGAATATTTTCTGACACTGGCAGAGGCTTCTGAGAAATTTAACCTGAGTCGTTTACCCGAAGGATCGGGTGATGAAGTTCGTATTGTAACCGTTGGCGATTACGATGCCTGCCCATGTATTGGTCCGCATGTTAAAAATAGTTCCGAAATAGGTGTTTTTCAGCTGGTTTCCACTTCGCATGAAGACGGAATTTTACGGGTCAGGTTTAAATTGTCGGAATAATAAGATTCTTTAATTTTTCATTCTTTAATTCTCAGAATGTTACTCGAAATATATAAAGCATCGGCGGGATCGGGAAAAACATTCCGGATTGTGCGGGAATACCTGAAAATGGTTTTCCAGCGCCCGGGAGCCTATAAAAATATTCTGGCAGTTACCTTTACCAATAAGGCGACTTCCGAGATGAAAGATCGTATTTTGAAAGACTTATCATCGTTGGCTTCGGGGAGACCGTCGGGGCATCTGGAATATCTCAAAGCGGAGTTTCATCAAAGTGATGATCAGATTCGTACAACTGCAGCAAAAATATTGCAGTTGATTCTTCACGACTATTCACGGTTTTCAGTTAGTACGATAGATAGTTTTTTCCAGCGAGTGATCAGGGCCTTCTCGCGTGAGATGAGGCTTAATGCTTCATATCGTACCGAGCTCGACGCGCAATTAGTTCTTGAAGAGGCCGTTGATCGGCTTTTCCTTGAGATTGATAATAACCCGGGATTGAAAAGCTGGATGCTCGAATATGCGGATGAGAACCTTCGGGAGGGGAGGAGCTGGAATTTCAGAGAGGACCTGACTGGTCGTGGAAAAGAGCTTTTTAAGGAAGAGTTTAAATTATTTAGCGAACCGCTGTTACAGAAGCTGGCCGACAAAAATTACCTGACTAAATACAATCAGGAACTTAGGGCTATACTCGACAATTACGAGAATAAGCTAAAAAATATTGGCAAACAGGGTCTTGTGCTAATCTCCGCACAGGGGTTGAGTATTGATAATTTCAAATATGGAAAATCATCGTTTGCCGCGCATTTTAATAAGTTGTCCGACGGAAACTTCGATCTTCCCGGATCGCGTACGCTTGATGCCTGCGATAATCCTGATGCGTGGTCGAAAGCGACTGATAAACAGGAATTAAAGGATAGAATTACTGCAGTTTACAATTCAGGGTTAAATAAGTTATTGGTCAATTCTATTGAGGTGATGAGAACGGAAGGTGTTTTGGCCAACACAGCAAAGGCAATCTTTGCAAACCTGTTTTCTTTTGGTCTGCTTACCGATATTGCACTGAAAGTTCAGGAGGTTTCGAAAGAGAAAAACCTTGTTTTATTGAACGATTCAACCCAATTATTACGAAAAGTGATTGCGGGGAGCGACTCTCCTTTTGTTTATGAAAAGATGGGATCCGTTTACCGAAATTTTATGCTCGATGAGTTTCAGGATACTTCGCGGCTGCAATGGCATAATTTCAAGCCTTTAATTGATAATTCCCTGGGTGAAGGAAACCGAAATATCATTGTTGGCGATGTTAAACAGTCGATCTACCGCTGGCGCAATGGTGACTGGAATTTACTGGCGACGCAGGTTGAAAACGATCTGTCACATTTTGGCACTTCTGTCGTTTCGCTTGATATCAACTGGAGAAGTGCGAAAAAGGTGATCGATTTTAATAATATCCTGTTCAGGGAATCGGCCCGGTTATTGAATAATGATTTTGAGTCCACACTCACGGGTTCATCTCATACTTTCGAAGAGTTACCCGAAATGAAAGGGATTATTGAGAAAGCATATAGTGATCACTATCAAAAGTTCTCTGGTAAAGCTTCAACGGAAGGATATGTGAGATTGCAGTTTATCGAAAATGAAGAGCGTAAAAAGAAAGATGACTATCGTGAATTGGCTATTGCTGAAATGATTACTCAGATTGAAGCAGTTCAGGCAAATGGTGTAAGACCCGGAGATATTGCCATTCTGGTTCGGGGAAAAAGTGAAGGATCGATGATTGCCAAAGCGCTGCTCGATCGGAAAATCAGTAATCCCGATAGTCCATATTGTTACGATGTAATATCAAACGATTCGCTGATTATCGGACAATCGCCCGTTGTTCAATTTATTCTCAATTTTTTTACGTTGTTTGCCGGTTCTGAAAACGATATTGTGAAAGCTGATCTTATTTATGGCTATTTTAACTACCTGGTTCCTTTGATCGAAAAGACTGAGGCTCCTTCCTCTGAAAAATATCACGCATGGTTTGCAGTTAATCAGGCAGTACCCAAACAATTTAAACCGTGGTTTCGAACCGAAGGCAATACTTCGTTTGATCCGTCTTTGCTAAGTTTACCGTTGTTCGAGCTGGCAAGTCGTATTGCTCAGAATTTCGGTCTGAATAAAATCAAAGGGGAATTGGTTTACCTCGAAGCCTTCCTCGATCTTGTACTTCAATATGGAAGAGACGAATCGGGAGGAACTGCCGGCTTTCTCAATTGGTGGAACACTTCGGGAAGCAATAAAACCATCTCCCTTTCCGAAGGTCAGAATGCCATTTCGATCCTGACGATTCATAAATCAAAAGGACTCGAATTTCATACTGTTTTTGTGCCACTTTGCGATTGGGAAATAGTTCCTATGGCAACCAAAGCGCCGTATTTATGGTGCCATCCCAATCAGACTCCTTTTGATAAGATGGATCTTGTACTTGTAAAGTATGGAAAAGGTTTAGAGCGAACCCTGTTTTCGGATGCCTATTTTAAAGAGATGCTTTACAGTTCGGTTGATAATCTTAACCTCCTTTATGTCGCATTCACAAGGGCAGTTAACTCATTATTTGTTTTTTGCCCGTATGCGCCTAAATTAAATAATCCGTATAAAAGTATATCATCTTTGATTCAGGGTGTGATGGAGAATCCTCCGCTGCTCGACTCAGTTGATCGCGAGAAATATATCGACCTTACCGAATTCTATAATCCGGAGACTAAAATATTCGAAATAGGAGAAATTAAAAAAGTTTTGTATTCGGCACAAGCGCAGGCTACGGATAATAAAGAATTGGATGGACTGATCCTTGCGGGGAAAGGCGACCGGTTAAAACTTAGAATTCACAGTGACAGCTATTTCAATATTTTTGATTCCCTGAAATCGGAACGCATTAGTCGCGGAAAATTACTACACGAATTGTTCGAAAAGATTGCAACTGTTTCAGATGTTTTGCCTTCACTACGGCGAATGGTATCTGAAGGGAAAATTGATACGAAAATCAGCGAAGAATACTTTCAGATAATTGAAGAATTATTGGCCGAAGATCCGTTTAATGCCTGGTTTGGTGGTGATTGGAAAGTGTTGAATGAACGCGATATTTTACGCGGTGACGAAAAACGGCACCGTCCCGATCGAGTGATGATCAAAGGAAATGAATTGGTAGTGGTCGATTATAAAACCGGATCGAAGTCGGACAAAGATTTTGCCCAGGTAAGGGGATATTTGAAAGATTTTAGCAAAATGGGATATGTCGCTCCAAAAGGTTACCTTTGGTATATTTCAAATAATGAGGTAATTGAAGTCTTATGAGTTTAAACAAGAGTCCGCTCCGGAAAGTCGATTAATTATCCCGAAGGGATAAAATTTGAATAACCACCGGTAAAACCGGTGGAAAAGAAATGAAATAAAGATTACAGCCCCGAAGGGGTTGAACTTTTATTGTATTAATATTCAACCATTTCAGGGTTGCGTATTCATCT
>JAATGF010000153.1 GCA_015654795.1 Bacteroidales bacterium | reverse complement strand
CCACAAAGGTATAATCTTTTTCGACACCGTTCAACCATTCTTTTATGTAACTGCTGCCAATATAGGTTCGTGTCAGGAATGCCACATTATTGTTCTTAACAGTCATTTTGGCCCTCGCGTCATCGGGATTGTAAACAAAATAGGCAGAATAAGTCCCTTCGGAAATGGTGTTCACCTTTTCGAACGAATTATAGGTGATGTTTTGATTGGCCGCATAGTTTAAAGGCGTATAATCTATTCTGCTTAGCGTATAAGGCTTGTTGGAATTGAGGTATGAGTAAGACCCGACATCGCCTTTATACAAGATGTTGCCGCCTTCATCGTAATCAGTATAGTATAAGAGTGTTGTGCCACGATATATACTATTAAGCCTGTCAAGCTCGTCGTAGTAGAAATTTTCCTTAAGACCGTTCATTTCGTTTTTATGCCAGTTGAGGTTGCCTTTAACGGGATCGAACGAGCAGGAATAGTTTTGTATGCTACCTACAACTGTCGAAGAGGGTAAAATCTGTAAGTATCGATATTAAAAGTTGCGTTTAGCGAACCGCCACTGCCGTAATTGGCCGTCCGCACATGCTGGCGCATGTTATGTTAGGAGTAGTACAGTTGCCAGGACCATAATCAGTATTTCAATGAACGTGGTGTAAAAATAAGAATTTCAAGCATGATAGATAAATCGTTACAAACGACTGACAACTATCTCCTCGTTACAAAAGGGGATCGCGGTCCATACCCAAAAGCGTATGAGGGATTTACTGGATGGCAAGGTGAACCTTTAAAAATTATTTTTTGTCTTCTAATACATATTTACATACCCTATAAAATTGCATTCTAAGTCAATTAAAATACAAAAGCCCCGAAAATCGGGGCTTTTGTATTAAATATTTGGCAAAGATTGAGGCTTTAACCAAAGGGATATGAATTTTTTATTATCGCCAATAACTGCAACGCAGTTATTTATAAATTCAACTGCATTGCCTGACTTTTCAGGGTTGCCAATACATACCCACCCTGTTTGAGCATTTATGTAAACTGGCAAATCGTCATCATGTATACCATAAGCAAACCCAAAGTCTAAGTTGTGTTCAACTTCTAAACTGCCTTTTTGATATTCTGGAACTGCATAATTTGACTTCATTGATTTATCTAAACCACAGAAGCCCCACAATTGAGTAATTTTATTATCAACAACGGAGAGGCTTAATTTATTTAGTATCAACTCAAAGTCAATCTCACTTACTATTGGTTCCATATCAAAAGAACATTCTTCAGGAATGTATGTAAGTAATCGTTGTTCTATGGCATTCCCATATTTTATAATAAACTTCATATACATCCTATTTAATTGTTCTGAAAAGGAAATGATAAATTGTATTTGTCTCAGGATTGATACCCAATTCAAATATTCCATTTGAGCCGTTAAAAGCACCTGGTACTTTCCAATTCATTCCACCTTTAAAGAATGCGTCTGGTACTCCTTCACCCTTCCTCATAATATTTGTAATAGTGGATGGAGAATTTATATATGGCCGTGTGGCAAGATTGTTAGTTACGGTTTTAGTGAATGTGTATTCACCAGCTTCAATTGCTTGTACCCCCGTTTTAGCGGCATCCACTCTTACCCAACTAACCTTCCCATCTCCGGACTCAATGCGTGTGAAAGCTTGCGAACCTGGTGTCTTGTATATCCCTTATGAGCGCTTTTTAAGCATCATTCTCAAAAATGCATTCTATTTCATTTATCAAATCAGGAACAGATGTAAGGTTAATAAAAAATTCAAATTCTAACTTACAGGTGAACATTTTATTACATAATTTTACCCGAATTTTAATTTTTTCATTTTCAAGAAGGTCAAATTGAATTTTAATTTGTTCGTCTATTGGAATAAAAATAAACGAATTCCATTCTTTTTTATAAATCTTTTCGAGATTTTCTTTCATGTTGAAAAAATCAAACTCTTCGGCATCTAAAATGGTTTCGGCCTTAAAAAATTCAAAATCAATTGACAATTTAAAGACAACTCGTTTGAAATCGTCATCGTATGTTAATTTGAAATGCTCAAATTTGAGAATCTCATCTCCATCAATACTTCTAAATAATAAATCTTTTTGCATAGTTAATTAATATGGTATAAAAGCTCTATGATAAACAACACCACCCTCGTTTATTCCAATTTGGTAAATTCCTTTTACTCCATCCATCATACCTGAATTTTCAAACCAATGACCCACATTGTTATATTTAACATAGTCATTAACACTGTAAGCCCAACTTTCTTTTTGCACCAAAAGCCCATCAAATTCTTAATGCCTGTACGTCAAAAATATAAGGCAAAATATTCATACCACAAATTTTATACATACTTAGGATATTTAAAATCATATTTCCCTGTACGCATTCGATGGAGTATACTATCAGGTGAAATAACAATTCCGATTTCAGATTTCCGATTTTCTCCTTTCAATTTTCCTACTCGGAGAAAATCAGAATCACCTATTTTCCATACATACCAGTTATAAGATACTTCTATTTGCTCGCCTGGTTTTGAACCACAGTCATTAGTATCTCTAAATAAGATATGGTCTATTATTCCAACATCCGCAACATTCCCAACCTTTTCCCAAAAACCCAATTTAATGCCCCATTGGGTTACACAATGGGCATAAAACTCTACTTCACCTTTTACAATTTCTGATAAATCAGGATTGGTATCAATGGGATATACTTTTATAAAAGCTCTGATCACATCACTATTCAGTTGGGTAAGGTCATTAACTATATATTGCAAATATTTTTTGCTTTGGTCGTCTATCTTAACCGAAAAAACATCTCCTATTTTTGTGTTCACTCTTGTCATAATTATTTAATACATTATTGTTACCAATTTTTAGGTGCTATTGAGTTTATTTTATTAAGCAACAAACCACCATTCTTTTGTAAGCCATATTGATTGATTAATGATTGCTCCCAAATTCGGGCACCTGTTCTTGTCAGTCCCGTTGCTCCGTCAATCACACGATAATTTAAAAATTCTTTACCTGTTCCAATTGAATTAAGATGTTCTGCAAATCGTAATGTTGGTGTTCTCTCAGTAATTCCGACATACCTAACTATGTTTTCTTTGTCAAATGCTTGATAAACGACATTCCCGTCTCCAGTCTCAATTCGTGTGAATGTTTGTGATTGAGGTAAACGAACAGCAGCATCGGGCATCGATTCCATCTTGGCCGTTAATGCATCTTTGTTAAGTTCAATTTTAGGAGCTTCGAGTTTAACAACTGGAAATGATTGAGGGATATTAACCGGCTTAAAATTACCAGTCAAAAAGTTCCTGCCATTGGCAACAGCGTTAATACCCTGAAGTGTTCCTCCGGTCAGCATTGAAAAGCCTAATCCCATACCAAGTTCTTTTCCAGTT
>JAATGF010000072.1 GCA_015654795.1 Bacteroidales bacterium | reverse complement strand
TCAAAACTTACCCGCCAAATTGATATCGGAGGGGATTAACCCAAAGATACCATGGCTTTATGATTATAAATTGGATTTCAGATTCAAATGAAATTTACTAAAACGAATACCCTCTAAAAAATCGCTGAAATTTCGGGATTGTCGTACACCCTAACTCTTTTAATCAGCTGATTTTCAATTCTCATTTTATTTTAAAATTCTCATTTTCAGCCTGAACTTAGCTTTATAAACTATGTGTTCTATGTGCACCTTCTATGGTAAAAAGTCGCCAGTCACGAATAGCCGGCATTAATCATTGAATCCACTCCGAAAAGTCTTTTTTCTGCCACGAAGGCACGAAGACGCTAAGGTTTCACTAAGATCATATTGCACATATTCAGTGTTTTATGTATCTCCGTGCCTTGGCGACTTGGTGGCATTTTTGCTATTTTTGACTTCTCGGAGTAGACTCAATCATTACAAAATTCAATTACCTATACCAAACGTTATAGCGCCATTATTTTAGCCAATGCTTTTTGCAGCGGGCAATCGGGTACTATTCCTCTCCCCTGCCTGTAATTTGCAAGCAAGGCAACCGACTGTTCAGCAAAGGCTCGTCTTACGGCCCTTCGTTCACCCTTTATGCGCGCAATTTTCACGTTATCGTATGCCGTAGTCTGGTGACGCATCCATGCTATTACCGCATGAGCAGCACGTTCCTCAATGGGTATCGTCTTTGTGCGTGCCACAGTTCCACTGCCAACCGGGATCGCATGAACGGTAACCGCTCTGGCTAACTTTTTCCCGATCTCTTCATAAATCGGGTGGAAATTAAGATACGCCTCAACTGTTTTACAAAATTCAGCATCGTACAGCTCCTGCTGTTTCTCCCGCCTGTTCGTGTCAGAGACCCGCTTCTTTTTGTATGCTTCTGTTAAACGGACAGCACTGACCGCTTCCTGCGCCTCCAAAATTGTAGCACCCGGAGCCCAAATGCCCTGCGAGATCGTACGCCTTCCCATTTTTACCTCTACGCGCCAGTACTCCCCTTTTGAAGTAACCTTTCGCGTTATCCCTGCATCGCCAGCAGGCAAAAAGGCCCATGAGGCAGGAGGAATAACTATTTCGCCCCTCTCCCCTCTCAATGTACCATTTTTTCCCGGATTCACGATCCGTATATTGTTTTCCATTATCGCTGTTTTCAGTCTGCAAAAATAATGGATTGCGGAGAAAAAACAGTGAAGAGAGGGAGATTGAAATAGTGGTAATTCCGATTTTAAAGGTAACTAAGTAATGGTAAAGATATAATGTCGTATTTTTTAATTAAGACTTAAAGATTAATATTTGTTATTATTTCTTACCTTTGTTAAAAGATTGAAATGATGAAAGCAATAGAGATCAGTACAAAAACTGATAAACAAGGGCATTTAAAAATTAACTATCCTTTAAACAAAAAGGAAAGAAATGTTCGTATTATCATTCTCGTCGATGAAACAAATGATGATAAAGATGAAGAAAAACTGTGGTTAAATTCAATCACATCAAATCCCGCATTCGATTTTTTAAAAGATCAAACCGAAGATATTTATTCTTTAACCGATGGCAGTTCAATCAGTGATTAAGAATGCAATTGTGCTTGTTCCATTTCCATTTGATGATTTTTCTTTTACCAAGGTTTGTGAAAAGGTGAATAAGGTTTTTTCACCTTCACATCTTTCCGTGATCTTTTCTTCCTAACGGGAGAAATCGAAAGAGTTAACCAAAATAATCAGACAATTGTCTTTTAATGATAATTTAAAACCTTGCTTCTCAAAGTTGAAACCGGCATTTACTGTTACAAACGAATAACCACTACCCCCTCCCCGAAAAAACGGGATTACAAACGAGGGGGATCGCCAATCGCCAGAGGTATATTTTCAAACATGTTGATTATGAGTAATATTAAATCAGAAGATACCGTTAGGTATCGGATATGGGTAGAAAATTATAACCAAGAAACCATACCGTCCCGTACGGGACGGCATAAACCCTCATATCCTAATTTTCTACCCATATCAAATCCCTGACGGGATTAAAAAGAACACTTTTGCTGCATATTCCGAAAACGGCTGACGATCGAAGAAAAAGTTGAGTATTACATCTGTGTCAATAAGCACTTTATCCATAGTTACAGATATTTTTCACTTAAACCTCTTTCTAATTCTTTTTTATAATCAAAATCTGACGGGGCTTTGAAAGCGCCTTTTAATGATTTCACGACAGGAGTAAGCTTATTGTCTGAATTCTCATCTTCTTTTGTAATTACTTTCAGGTAATTCTCTACAATACCAGGTAAGCTATCCCCTTTACTTTTTGCGTAAATTTTTGCCTTTTCAACGATGGTTTGCTCAATTGATAATGTCAACTTAGCATTCATATTCTATTTTTTTTAATTGCTGATTATTCTCAGCTACAAATATGAGTCCACTCCGAAAAGTAAGAAGGTCAGAAAATAGTCATGAAAGGACTGAATCTAAAACTGTGGGTGGAGCTCACGGAAGAATAAAAGATGAATACGCAACCCTGAAATGGCTGAATATTAATACACTAAAAGTTCAACCCCTTCGGGGCTGTAATTTTTATTTCATTTCTTTTCCACCGGTTTTACCGGTGGTTATTCAAATTTAATCCCTTCGGGTGGGGTGAATTAAAACTCAAATAAGTACAATATATCTACGTTCCATATAGTATTAATTAATTTATAATTGTTATACTTGTCAAGTAATAATAAAGAACGTATTAATATGGCAAATTATGAATGGGAAGTACGT
>JAATGF010000173.1 GCA_015654795.1 Bacteroidales bacterium | reverse complement strand
GGTTCACGCAAAGGTACAGAGATACAAAGCGCGGAAAAAACCTGTGATCGTGTTTCTACAATACCGTAACCGCGGTAAGTGGGCCCTGGGGGATCTTTTTTTAACAATACAATATCTCCTACGGAGAAAGATAAGGTCGATAAGTTACTGGATATTAGACATTTGTGAAAATTTTATTTTATTCAAAAAACTTTAGTCGTTTTATATCAACAAAAAAACAAACCTTATTAAACGACATGAAATAAGGTGAATAAGGTTAGGGATTGAGGAGAATAGCCTCTGCTACTTAGGTTAAAGAGATTCAGAAAATAAGGTTTTTCCAGGCAGGAAAAGGTTCACGCAGAGGTACAGAGATACAAAACGCGGAAAAACCTTTGATCGTATTCCTATAATACCGTAACCGCTACGCGGTAAAGAGGGTGTCGTTCGTGCATGTTTCTATAATACCATAACCGCTACGCGGTAAAAGGCGTCAACCCCTTATGTTTATACGATACCGTATGTAACCGATTATGTTCTACAATCCCATATCTCCTACGGAGAAAAACAAGGTCGATAAGTCGGCGGATAACAGATATTTGTGAAAATTTTATTTTATTCAAAAAACCTCTTATGTTTGATATCAACAAAAAAACAAACCTTATTAAACAACATGAAATAAGGTTAGGGATTGAGAAGGATAACCTCTGCTGAGGTTAAAGAGATTCAGAAAATAAGGTTTTTCCAGGTAGGAAGAGATTAACGCAAAGGTACAGAGATACAAAGCGCGGAAAAAACCTGTGATCATGTTTCTACAATGCCGTAACTGTGGTAAAAAATCTGTTGACAATCTTTTTTGATAAAGTCTAAGCTGATAGCTATGCGAATTTTCGGAATTGTTTTTTCGTGTGGCGTTTTTTTATTACCACTATGACTCAAAGTCACTAATAATAAAAAAATTACTAACTAAATGACATTGATTACTAAACCTGGATTAACTGCCTTTTTTTAGTGAGAAATAAAAAGTTGTTTCTTTTTTTTCTTCGCTCTCCAGCCAAATTCTTCCACCGTTTGACTGAACAAATTCCTTGCTTAATAATAAGCCTAAACCTGTTCCCGTTTCACCGTTTGTACCAAAAGAAACATTGATATTGGATCGTAAGAACTGTTGTTGCTGTATCTCGCTGATACCAGTACCATAGTCTTTTACAGAAAAAATTACAAAATCTCCCCTGGAACTGATCTGCGAACGGATTTCTATTGTGCCATTCAGATAACTAAACTTTATAGCATTGGAAATAAGATTTCTGATAATAAAATCAAAGTGATCAGAATCAGCATAGACATACAATTCGTTGGTTATGTCATTCGATATCGTAATAGATTTACTTTTGGCCTGATTGAATAAAATTAGTATGTTCTTGTCAATAATATTTTTGGGTTGAAAGTTAGTGAAGTCGACCTTTAGACCCTGTAATTGTATTTTTCCCCATTTAAGCAAAGAGCTTAGTACTTCAAAAGACGCTTCACTTTGCTTTTTCAAATCGGATACTATTTGCTTTTGTTCTTCAGGGGATAAGTCATCGGTCTCCAGTATTTCCAACATTTGAGACAGGCTACCAATCGGGGCACGCAGGTCATGGCCAATAATAGAAAACAACTTATCTTTTATCCTATTTGACTCCTGCAGCTTTTTATTAATGGTTTTAGTTTTGCGGAAATAGGCTATTAAAATAAAAAGAATGATAAGTATGGCTATAATTACTGCAATTCCGATGTTTCTTTCATATATTCTTTTTTGACTGTTTAATTGAAGCTGCTCAATATAATTTTTTGATTTTTCCAGCTCATATTTTACCTGCAGGCTCGCGATCTCCTGTGTTTTATTAATAATGAACAAACTGTCTAATAATTTATGTTGTTTTTCCAGGATAAATAAAGCATTCTGGTAATGTTTCTGCTGTCTATGTATCTCTAACATAGCCATATATACCTCGGCTTCCAGTTTTTTGTGTGGTATTTGCCTGGCTATGGATAACGCATTTTGTAAATGTTCGAGGCTTTTATTTACGTTAGTTTCCTTTATAACTGAAGCGACTTTGATCAATGCTTTGACCTGTGCTTCCGGCAATTCAAATTGTATTGCATTCACCAGTGCATTTTTGTAATATTTAATGGCATTATCCTGGTCACCAAGTTTTTGATATGCATCCCCGGAATTAGTCAGAAAGAGAATATGCGCATGTGCATATATTGATGTATCACTTTGACTGATGCCTTGCTTAAAGTATCGGATTGCCGTGAATAGATTCCCCTTTTTTAGGTATATATTTCCAATATTGTTTAATATGGTGAAATAAGTATCAGACAGGGGCATCCGACGATCCAGCTTTTGTGCTTCTATATAATAGGTGAGCGCCTTATCCCAATTGCCATTTTGCTCCAGTATATCACCCAGCGTTATGTAACATTGAACAGTGCCGGGCTGATCATCTGTAACACGGCATAGCTTTATCGCATCCATAAGATAATCTGTTGCTTTCTTCAGGTTTCCTTTTCTGCCCTCCACGATCCCCAATTCCCTATATGTATCAGAAAGTCCTTTTTTGTCCTTTATCCTGTTAAAAATAATTGATGCCTCTGCTAAATGTTGTTCCGCAGTTTGAAGATTGCCATGTATTTCGTTAATAGCACCCATTTGATATAACATCTGAGCTTCGCTTTGCTTATAATTCAAATGTATCGCCAGTTTCAATCCTTCTATAGCATAATGAGTAGCAGAATCTGCCTGTCCGGACTGATAATATTTACTGATATTTAAATATGAAAGTAGCTTATCTCTTCCGGGTGGTGTGCTTCTGAGTTTTGCCAATAATTCATCAATATTTCCCTGACTGAATGCCATTGGTGGTAAAAACAGGAACAAAATGAATAGATACTTCATAAACATCGTATTAATTAATCAGGAACAATATGGCGTTTTATTCATTGTCCATTCACAAATACAAAAAGTAAGCGACAATTGTTTGTGAATGTATATACTTTTTGTCATAAAGTTGCCGGGGAGTGGCAAAACTCCAATTTCAAAACAGATAATCGGGGACCACACGTTGCGACGCCTATTTTTTGCCGCAGAGTCACATAGAGCACATTATATTTAAAGTAAGTTCAAGCTGAAAATGAGAGTTTGAAAGTGAAACGAGAATTGAAAATCAGCGGATTAATAAGTGTTATAAGAGAAATTGAAAGTTTAAAATGGGAAGTGCTTAACCCCTGATGGCTCATTTCCCTGAAATAATTTGCAGATTAAAGTTCAATTCTTTTTTGTTTCTATGATATCTTTCACTTCTGCCTGACTGGGAACAAGTCCTCCATATGGATGATTGTTTGCCGGATAATCCGGCATCTGTTAATTGAGCAGTTCGTAGGTAACCCGCAACTCTTTCAAATATGCAAAGATCGTAGATTCAAAAATCTCAAATGATATGAATCAGTTGCGAATCAAACCTGGTAATTAAGATAACGGGCCGCTGATAAGGTGAAGGTGAAAAATCTTTTTCGTGAATTATAGTCAGAATTCCGTATGTTTGTATCGAAAAAAATGTGCCAACATGGATATTTACGATCGTTCATTGGTTGAAAAATTGAAAAATGGGGATGTTTCTTCGTTTGAGGTTATTTATAAATCACACTATCGACGCATTTTCCATTTTGCGCTTCAATATCTCAGGGACGAAGAGGCCTGTTCCAATATTATTCAGGATGTGTTTTCGTCCTTGTGGGACAACAAGGAAAAACTTACTGCAGAGACAAACCTGAATGCATGGCTTTTTACTGTGACCAAAAACAAGTGCCTGAAATATATCCGGGACCTGAGATCAGAGGAGCGGCATCTTGATAATTTGTCTGAGCGACGCATGAGCCTGATTCATGATGCCTTGAACAGTCTGGATACCTCTCCTATGGCTTTTCAGGAAATAGAGAAGATTATTCAGCAGACACTGGACAGTTTGCCACTGCAATGTAGGAGGGCTTTCGAAATGAGCCGTTTCGATGAAAAAAAATATTCAGAAATCGCTGAAGAAATGCAAATTGCACAAAAAACCGTGGAGACGCACATCTCCAACGCACTTAAAATATTCCGTATTACACTCAAAGATTATCTTCCACTAATGATTTTTCTCTTCCGTTAAAAAAAATTACAATTTCTTCTCAGGGTAAAACCCGACAGATGGGTTATACATTATAAATACTGAAAGATGAAGGAAGAACAGCTTATTGATTTTGTCAAGGGAAAGATTACTGATCCGTCGGAGATGAAGGTTGTTATGGATTGGGTCGAATTGAATCCCGAAAATCGCAAAACATATAACGATATTCTAAATTGCTGGGCGCTTTCGGGTATTCATTATGAAAATCATAATGTGGATGTTGACCTTCCATTCAGACAATTTAAGCGCAGGAATTTTAAGATCAGGCTATTTACTGAATATTTGAAATATGCTGCGGCTATGCTGATTCTTCTTTCAGTCGGGGCATTGACCCAATATATGGTTTCCAATAATACTTTAAAACAAGCTATTTCCTGGTGCGAGGTCACTGTTCCGTTTGGACAAAATGTTGAATTGGCTATGAGCGATTCTACTAAGGTCTGGCTTAATTCCGGAACAAAATTAAGATATCCTTCAAATTTTGGCCCAGAATCAAGGATTGTTGAACTGGATGGGGAAGCCTTCTTCGATGTTGCCACCGATAAAAACCATCCGTTTGTTATTAAAACCGCCTGTCTGGATGTAGAAGTAACTGGTACAAGGTTCAATGTGGATTCTTACACTGAGAATGATAAAACGAATGTTACACTTGTAGAAGGGAAGGTGGCAATACAGAATAAAAGCGGAAATACTGTTGCCGAACTACTTCCGAATACGAATGCCGAATTCAGTAAATCTGCCGGAATATTAAACCTTAAAAAGGTTAATGTAGAATTTTATACGAGCTGGACCACAGGCACGATGGTTTTCAAGCAGGAATCTTTGGCAGAGATTGCAAAGAAGCTGGAGAAATGGTACAGTGTTGAAATCGTTTTCGATCAGGAGGATATAAAAGAAATTGCCTTTTCAGGCAGTATATTGAAAAACAAACCGATAGACCAGATACTCGAGATCCTTACCTATATTTCCAGGATCGGGTATAAAATAGAACCCAGGACCAATCAACCAAGTGTAATTCACCTTAAACATTTGCCTATGAAGAAGTAGAAGTCAATGAAAAAGGATCGGAAATATTTGTACTATTCCCGACCCTCAAGCCCTGATTTAAAAGCATCAGGCATTCCGATTAAATTTTGAAATGCGAAAAAATTATCCAAAACTTAATTTTACAAAAATATGAAATTTTTTTATCAACCTTCACTTATTAAGTGGAGATTAACCAAACTATTGCGAATTATGAGAATTACCACGTTACTTCTCTTAATCGGTTTGATGCAAACCTATGCAACAAACTCCTATTCTCAGAACACTAAACTGTCACTGAAGATGGAAAATGTCTCGCTTGAGAACATCTTAAGCGAAATTGAAAAGGTCTCTGAGTTCCACTTCTTCTATCGCAGCAACGAAATCAATTCAAATGACAAGCATACGATTGATGCAAACGAACAAACGATTGACGAATTGCTCAATTCCCTGCTCAAAGATTCAAAGCTGACCTATAAAATTTTCGACAAGTATATTGCGATTGTGTCGAAAAAAGATACGAATGGAAATATTGAAAGTCTTTTTCAACAAAAACCAGTAACCGGCAAAGTGACAGATCAATCCGGCGCTTCACTCCCTGGAGTTTCTATTGTTGTAAAAGGAACCTCGACTGGGGTAATAACGGATAATAATGGAAATTACACTTTGTCCAATATACCTGAAAATGCCACTTTGCAATTTTCATTTGTAGGGATGAGATCGCAGGAAATCGAAGTTGGAAGCAAAACTTCAATTAATGTAAAATTGGAAGAAGAAACGATCGGCCTTGAAGAAGTGATTGCAATTGGTTATGGAACTGTCCGGAAAAAGGACTTAACGGGAGCTATTGCATCAATTGAAACGAAAACAATTAAAGATCTTCCAATATCGCATCCGAGTCAGGCTTTACAAGGGCAAATTGCAGGTGTAGATGTCAAGCAGTCTTCAGCAACCCCCGGAGGTGGAACAGTAATCCGGGTTCGTGGTTCAGGATCTATATCTGCATCAAGTTCACCACTGTATGTAGTTGACGGATATCCATTGGGCGACCAGAATTTAAATGCGGTAAATCCTAATGATATTGAATCTATTGAGATATTAAAAGATGCATCGGCTGCTGCAATCTATGGTTCGAGAGGCGCCAATGGAGTTGTACTTATCACCACAAAATCCGGGAAATCCGGAAAACTAAATATTAACTTCGATACTTACGCTGGTATTCAGCAAATCGCAAAAAAGATGGATGTTCTTAACCGCGATGAATTTATCGAATACTCAAAAGAGGCTTTCAATACAAATTATGTAAGTAAAGTTCCCGGAGCAAAAGCAACTGATCCATTAAGCGTAAGGCCAACTGCAAGTCGTTATAAATATCCCGAAGTATTTGACACCAATCCATCAGGGTTGCCCAATACCGATTGGCAAGACGAAATATTCAGAAGTGCCCCAGTCCAGAATTATCAACTTTCTCTTTCAGGAGGAGACTCGAAAACGCAATACATGTTCTCTGGCGGTTATTTTAGCCAGGGAGGAATCGTTATAAATACAGACTACGAGCGGTACAATGCAAGAGCAAAAGTCGATTCAAAACTGAATGACTTTTTAAAGATTGGAATTAACCTCACGTCCTATTTTAGTCAGGAAAACCGGCTTAACGAAGGGCATTGGGCCAGCGATGGAGTTGTGCTTGCAGCACTAGCTACATCTCCCATAGTCCCGGTATATAATGCAAACGGGACTTTTGGTTCGCAGGCTGCGTATGCCGTACAAAGTGATGGATTAACTGCTGTAACAAATGCGGTTGCCAATTCAACCATCAAGAATTACTACACTACTGCACGCGTACTGGCAAATATGTATGCAGAGCTCGACCTTTATAAAGGATTGAAATTTAAAACTACAATTGGCGGCGACGTTGTAAATGTTCGCAGGACTAATTTCAGACCATCAACAGTTCCGGCCAATGGTGTAGTTGCTCCTCTTCCATCGACTTATCGAAGTGGAATTGCCAGTACCAATCAAAATTTCAACTGGCTGAATGAAAATACATTAAACTACAGTTCCAAGTTCGGTAGCAAACATGCACTGGATGCTGTTGCTGGTTTTACTGTACAAAAGAATATTTGGAATTCGAATGAAGCTTCTGGTTCAGATTTTCCCGACGATATTATCCAAACCATAGGAGTTGCTAAAGTAAAAACAGGGACATCCGACCGCAACGAATGGTCGATGGTCTCCTATTTAGGTAGGATAAATTATCGCTATATGGATAAATATTATTTAACCGCATCTATTCGTTCAGACGGTTCTTCCCGCTTTGGCAAAAATAAAAAATACGGATACTTCCCTTCAGCATCAATTGCATGGCGTGCTTCTGAAGAAGAATTCATGAAAGAAATTACATGGATCAGAAACCTGAAAGTGCGTACAAGCTATGGATTAACCGGAAATAATTCGATGTCAGGTGGAAATTATACTTCTATTGGATTGGTGGTTTCAACCGACAACTATGTATTTGGCAGTGGAGTTGGGACAGTTGTAAGTGGGGCTTCGCAATCAACGATTCAAAATGATAATTTGAGCTGGGAAAAAACCAAACAGTTTGACTTCGGACTTGAATTCAATGTTCTGAACGACAAAATATTCTTTACTGCCGATTATTATAGCCGGTTAACCACCGATTTGCTCCTTCAGGTTGATGTCCCGGCAATTACCGGATTCACCACAGCATGGCAAAATATTGGAGAAATGCGTAATACAGGGCTAGAGTTTAGTCTCAACGCGAGAGTTATTTCTAAAGCAAAATTCAAATGGAATTCCAATTTTAATATCTCGTTTAATAAGAATAAAGTTTTAGCACTAGGACCTCAGGGTGACCCAATTTGGAGCAATGGGGGAGTTGGTGACACTCATATCACCATGATTGGGAAACCCATCGGAAATTTCTATGGATACAAACAGATTGGAGTTTATGTGAATGCAGTCGACCTGGCAAATAATCCAAAAGAGGGAACCTCAAAAGTGGGCGATGTCAAGTATCTTGATGTTTCAAAAGATGGAGTGATTAATGCCAACGACCGGACGGTAATTGGGAATAATAATCCTGATTTTACTTACGGATTCAACAATACATTCACTTATAAGAATTTTGATCTGTCGGTGATGGTCTACGGTTCACAAGGAGCAGAAATTCTTCATCTGGCAAAACGATTCTATGAGAATCTGGAAGGCAATCAACAGCAAATGTCAACAGTGCTGAATAGGTGGAAATCAGAGGCTGAGCCTGGAAATGGAATAATTCCACGTGCCAATACATTAACTACCGGATTAAACAATGCCGTATCATCACGATGGGTGGAAAATGGTTCATTCCTAAAAATATCGAACGTTACCTTAGGTTATAATCTTCCTGAAAATTTAGCTAAACGTATAAAAATGCAAGCTGCCAGAGTATATCTGTCTGGACAGAACCTATATACATTCACCAAATATAGCGGATATAATCCTGAAGTTAGTTACACTGGCGACAATGTATTGGCTCCCGGAAGCGATTACGGCGGTTATCCAACTGCAAGAATTTTAAGCATCGGATTTAACCTGACTTTCTAATAACGGATATTATAATTGGGATGGAATAAAATGAACGTATTATTAAAACGAATGTCGATAATCTCTCATTTGATTTTCACCAACCCATTAATAAATAAAATCATATAAAAATGAAAACATATAACTCGATATTTTATATAATGGCTTTCACAACGGGGATATTTCTTTCCGGATGTAAAAATGAATTTCTCGAATTAGCTCCGCAATCTCAACTCAGTGTTGAATCTTACTACAAAACAGCTGAACAGATAGAATTTGCTGTCAATGGAGCTTATTCAACACTTCAAACAAGCAATATGTACCAGAACTGGTATGTACTTGCAGAGATACCTTCCGATAACACGACCAATAATCTTTCAGGATCGGTTACTGATCAGGACGAATTCGACAAATTCTATATTCGTACCACCAACCCATTTACAGCAAATTTCTGGAATGAGAGCTATAATGGAATCAATAAATGCAATATGGTTCTTGCCAAAATTGACGGGGTAACAATGGATGCCAGCCGAAAAGAACAACTGACCAAAGAAGTGAAATTTCTTCGCGGGCTGATGTACTTTAACCTGGTAAGAATATTTGGAGGAGTTCCTCTGGTAACATCAACTGTTCAGATAACAGAAGCCTATGCAATTGCACGAAGTTCACAAGCCGAAACCTACGCTCAGATTATAAAAGACCTTACTGATGCCGAAACGTTACCATCTTCGTATGCCGGAAATGATGTGGGCCGGGCTACCAGTGGTGCCGTAAAAGCACTTCTCGGAACGGTATACATGACCATGAAGGATTATACAAAAGGAGAAACAAAACTGGCCGAAGTTGTATCGTCAGGAAAATATTCGTTGTTGGAAAACACCCCGGGAAGCCTCAACATTACCGGTTATGAAAAGATATTCGACCCGACAAACCATAACCATAAAGAATCAATATTTGATGTGCAGTTTAAAAAAGGCGGCTTTGGTGAAGGAAGCGGCTTTGCTAACAATTTTGCTCCCCAAAGTTCAGGAACATCAGTAGTTTCTGTGGGTGGAACGTCAGGAAATAATATCCCTACAGAAGACCTGAATGATGCCTATGAATCAGGTGATTTAAGAAAGGATTTCTCCATGGCTTCGTCATATATTGATAACAGAACAGGTATAACCGTATTTATCAGGCATATAAGAAAATACAGGGATATACCCTATCAGGCCGATGACGACAACATTAATTTCCCTGTAATTCGCTATGCCGATGACTGTGCGCCACGAACAGTTCCTGTATTGGGAGCTGATGCTATGATGATGATGGAGGAAGGCCCTCCGAATTCGGTTTACAGGAACTGATTTCAAACCACTGTATGCTGCTGCATTTAAGAGGTATGGTGGTGAGCGATACAGAAAAGGTAGAGTAAATCTATCAGGTGACTTTACAGAAGATGACCGCAAGGGATCCATTGATGAAATGTCGAAAGCGTAGGAATGATGTCAAAACCGGGGGGGAGTCGTTAACCCGGGATAAGCTTAGAGGACACCTGTTATACTGTCTAAGCGGCATCCGGCACAAAGATGGCATGAGCTGTAAGGAGGCGTTATCATGGAACTTGGGAACCTGTCGTCTCGGTGTTAAGGGAGGAAACTAAGCAGTGAACCTGTGAAGTTCAGAGTACCAATACGAGGCACAGGGGCAGAGAACCCCGTAGTAGTGTTAGACAGTCTTTGTAATGAAGGCCTAGCGAAGGGGGTTCATTATTTAGCTGAAAGAATTAACCAACTGAAAGTAATTTTAGGATGAAATTAAATCAGACAGCAAAGCCATTTGACATTCCAAAACAAGTAGTTTGGAAGGCATACCTGAAGGTGAAAAGCAATCAGGGAGCTGGAGGCATAGACAACGTAACTATTGAAGCGTTCGACAAAGAAGTCGGGAAGAACCTATATAAACTTTGGAATCGAATGTCATCGGGGAGCTATATGCCATTAGCAGTAAAACTGGTTGAAATACCAAAAGGAAATGGAGAAACGAGGCCGCTGGGAATTCCTTCGGTCATTGATCGTGTTGCACAAATGTGCGCAGTTCTGTTACTAGAACCGGTAATTGATCCTTTATTCCACGAGAACTCTTATGCTTACCGGCCAAACCGGTCAGCACATCAAGCAGTAGAAGCAGCCCGCAAACGGTGCTGGAGATATGACTGGGTACTTGATCTTGACATTCGAAAGTTTTTCGACACGATAGATCATGAACTTCTTATGAAGGCAGTCAAACGACACACCTCAGAACCTTGGATATTGCTTTATATTGAGAGATGGCTGAAAGTTCCCTATCAAACTAGGGATGGACAGCAGATAAAAAGAGAGAATGGGGTTCCTCAAGGGTCAGTAATTGGACCTTTATTAGCGAATCTGTTTATGCATTATACTTTTGATGAATGGATGAAAAGGAAACACCCTTCAGTCCCTTTTGAAAGATATGCGGACGATACCATTTGCCATTGCAGGACGAAGGAAGAAGCAGAGTTCCTTAAAACGGCGATCATGGATAGAATAGAACAGTGTAAACTGTCATTAAATGAAGCAAAAACAAAAATTGTGTACTGCAAAGATGATGACAGAAGAGGAAGCCATGAATTGGAAAAATTTGATTTCCTGGGATTTACTTTTATGGCCAGGAGGTCAAAGAACCGATGGGGAAAATTCTTTGTGAATTTTAGTCCCGCTATCAGTACGAAAGCGAGAAAGAAAATCAGCGAAGAAATAAGGAGCTGGAACTTGCATGAAAGATCAGATAAAAGCCTATCGGATTTGGCGAATATGTTTAATCCGAAATTGCAAGGCTATATCAGTTACTATAGCAAGTTTTACAAATCTGCGATGTATCCATTGTTTCAGCGTCTAAACGATCGGTTAGCCCATTGGGTAGAACGGAAGTTTAAGCGATGTAGAAGACACAAAACCAGAGCGATCAGGTGGTTGGGTAGTATGTGTAAACGGAACCCCACTTTATTCGCACACTGGAAGTTTGGAGTCACACCGCCATTGGTATGATGGTACCAATGAGGCTGAATAATAGGAGCCGTGTAAAGGGAGACTTTTACGCACGGATCTGTGAGAGACTCAGGGGGAAGTTCCTTGGGTCTACTCGATTGTTAATGTATGCCGAGGCCTTAAATGAAAACGGGAAGACTGTAGAAGCAAGTTCTATACTAAATAAAGTCAGGCGCAGAGGATTTGGTTATCAATCAACAGACACGTCGCCGGTCGATCTTAGTACAACAGATAAGGCTGTCTTCCGCGATAAAGTGTTGCAGGAAAGAAGAGTTGAGCTGGCTTTTGAATGCCATCGTTGGTTCGACTTAATCCGCACAGGTCGCGCTGTGGAATTGATGAAATCCAAAGGATTTAAAGTAAACGATACACAGTTAGTTTGTCCTATTCCTCAAAAACAGGTTGACATCAATCCCAATATCATGATTCAAAACGAATATCGTATTGACTAACGGTGAGTTCCAGAGGTGTATTTGCTTACATTGATCTTGTGTGTTTATTTCTCAAGAACCCAACGATAGATCTTGATCCATCGACCGGTAAGGTTCTATTGTGCATGGATGGCTTTTAATACACACATAGGAAAAACGTATCTGGAAATCCGGTAAAATTAAATGTTCTCTTTGACAATATGTATAAAGAAGACATGAATTTGCTGAGGGAATGAGTTGCCTTCAGGACATGACATGATCTGCCTTGGAATATATCGAAATACAGTTCCAGTATGGGATTGATTTTTTTGAAAGATTTAAATTTACATTACAAATGAAAGAAAATTCAAAAAACATTACACGCCGGTCGTTTATTGGACAAACCGGCACTGTTGCCGCAGGTCTGACTATACTGCCAGGCTCAGTTATAAGTGGCTTTGGGCACAGGGCTCCCAGCGACAAGCTAAATATCGCTGTTATTGGTATTGGTGGTATGGGCAATTCGAATCTGAAAGCTGTAGCTCCAACTGAAAATGTTGTTGCTCTGTGCGATGTTGACTGGGGATATGCAAAAAAGGTATTTGCTGCAAACCCAAATGCCAAACCTTACTGGGATTGGCGAAAGATGTATGATGAAATGGGTAAGTCAATTGATGCAGTTATTGTTGCAACAGCCGACCATTCGCATTGCATCGCAGCTGCTAGCGCTATCACGATGGGCAAACACACCTATGTTCAGAAACCCTTAACACATTCTGTTTATGAGTCAAGGTTATTGACCAAACTTGCGGCCGAATATAAGGTTGCTACTCAGATGGGCAATCAACGTTCATCAGGAGAGGGAGTTAATCTCGCCATAGAGTGGATTCAGAATGGTGAAATCGGTGAAGTAAAAAAAGTAGAAGCATTTACCGATCGTCCGTTATGGCCACAGGGACTAAATGTTCCAAAAGGTGAATGGGTTCCTGATACGCTTAACTGGGATCTTTTTATTGGCCCCGCCAGGATGCGTCCATATAGCAGCTACTACACTCCATGGAACTGGAGAGGTTGGTGGGATTTTGGTACCGGAGCATTTGGTGATATGGCTTGTCATATTATGCATCCGATATTTAAAAGTCTTAAATTGCAATATCCAGTCAAAGTCCAGGGAAGCTCAACATTATTATTGTCCGATTGTGCACCGAATGCTCAGATGGTACACCTTACATTTCCTGAAAGAATTGCACCCAAAGGATCAAAAATTAAGTATCCACAAGCAGAGGTAATATGGTATGATGGCGGATTACAACCTCCCAAACCAAATGGCTGGCCGGCCGGGAAAAGCATGAATATTAGCGGTGGTTGTGCACTTTTCCATGGTACGAAAGATACACTTGTATGTGGTGGTAGTAACGCTACGAATGACCCGTGGTTATTGTCTGGCCGTGTACCTGTTGTACCAAAAACAGAACGTAGAGTTGAAGGAGGAAAACATGAAATGGACTGGGTGCGTGCATGCAAAGAGAGTCCTGAAAGCCGGGTTATGACAAAATCTGATTTTTCAGAAGCTGGGCCTTTTAATGAAATGGTTGTTATGGGCGTACTTGCTGTTAGACTCCAAGGTTTGAATAAAGAACTTGAATGGAACGGAGAGAAAATGGAATTCACAAATATTGGAGAAAATGAAACGTTAAGAATCTGTACTTCAAATAATTTCACAATTACTGATGGTGATCCACGTTTTGACATTAAATGGACCGAACCTATTAATGCGAAACAGTTTGCTTCCGAGATGATTACGCATAATTACCGCGAAGGCTGGTCATTGCCTGATATGCCTGCATCGTAAATGGTTTATTCCAATTTGTAGGTTATGAATTGATTACAGTAAATTACTTTAAACTTTTAAATTGTTATGAAACTAATAAACATTCTTTTATCATGTGTTATTTTGACAGGAATTTCCTGCCAAAACAAAGTGCAAAAGGACAATACATTGACTAAGTCAGAAGAAAAAGATGGATGGCAATTACTTTTCGATGGACAATCAACAAACGGATGGAGATTCTTTAAAGGGGGAAAGATAGAAGGGTGGAAAGTTGTTGATGGAGTTTTATATAACTCAGGAAAGGGCAGTGACCATGGTGGAGATATAATCACAGACGAGACATTTAAAGATTTTGAACTCAGTCTTGAATGGAAAATCGACTCCTTAAGTAACAGTGGAATTTTTTATCATGTTCAAGAATTGGACAGCATCCATGCGATTTATGAATCAGGGCCGGAATATCAATTGAGAGATGATGTAAATGCCCGCTCTACCTCACTCAGGTCTCAGTATTCAGGTGCCAATTACTCTATGGATGAACCAATTGGAGCCAAAGTAAGGCAGTTAGGGCAGTGGAATGAAACACGGATTAAAGTTAAAGGCCCACATGTTGAACATTGGCTAAATGGCGTCAAAGTTGTTGAATATGAGCTTTGGACAGAAGACTGGCTACAACATAAAAATAACGGTAAATGGAGAAATTATCCCTATTATGGTATGGCAAAGGATGGTTATATTGGCCTTCAGGATCATGGTGGGTTAACTCAGTTCAGAAATATTAAAATCCGGAAATTATAGACACTAATAAAATTTATATTTTAATAGTAAATACTCATATATTTGTGACACTAATAATTACGATTTCGCAGTCAACCTTATAGTAGGTTTTTCGGCTAAAAAATAAAAACTATTATAAAATGAAAAATAATCATAAAAAATCTTTAAAACTGGCCAGACATGCTGGTGTAACTAAAAAATACCTTTTCTTGTTCTTGTTTATCTTTACAACTATCATTTATACCAGCGCCCAGAATAAGCAGGAGCAGAAATTGCACGTCATTATTATTGGAGCTCATCCAGATGATCCGGACAAAGTGGCAGGTACTGCATATAAATGGGCTCTGTCGGGTGCTGATGTATTAATGGTGGCGGTTACAAATGGTGATGCCGGTCATCAAACCATTAAAGCTAAAGAGTTGGCAAAAACTCGTCGTGAAGAAATGAGGAAAGCTGGCGAAGTCATCGGAGTAAGATACATTACTTTGGACAATCATGACGGACAGTTAATGCCAACATATGATAACCGGTTGAAGATAATAAAAATCATCAGGGAACAAAGGGCTGATATTGTTATCTTTCCACGACCATATGATTATCATCCTGATCACAGATATACGGGTGTTCTGGTGCTTGATGCCGCTTACATGGTGACAGTACCAACAGTACTCCCAAAGGTCCCTCATCTTGAGAGGAATCCTGTATTTCTTTTTATGAGTGATCGGTTTATTCATCCAGAGCCATTTAAAGCTGATGTCGCCATAGACATTGATGATGTCATTGAAAAGAAAATGGATATGTATCATCAGCACAAGTCTCAAATGTATGAATGGTTGCCCTTCAACAAGGGAATTCTTGATCAGGTCCCCGTATCGGATTCTGATAGAAGAGTCTGGCTGGGGGAGACAAGAAAAGGTGAGTCAAGTGTTACCTTATACAGGGATAGACTGATTGAACTTTATGGAAAGGATAAAGGGGATAAAGTAAAGTATTGTGAAGCATTTGAGGATTCCGGATATGGTACAAAATTGACTAAAGAAAACATCAGTTACTACTTTCCTTTCTTACCTGTGAAACAATGATTTTCAGTATGTTGTTTGTTAGGAATACACTGTTTGTAAATAAAAAAGGAATTAGAACTGAAGAATGTTTTATTAATCAAAAGGGATTTATCCTTAACTTTTTGTTTAAGTCGTTGATGAATAGTAGATTATATTTGTAAATGATATTTATTTTGAGTAACTCCCATCAAAAAGGATCATCTACAGTAAGTTTTTATTCAAAAAGAATACCATGTCGGCACCCGGCTCATTTCTGTGATTACATCCAAATGTAGTTTATCTGATTGACGCGATGGAGTATATGAAGATGGCAGAATAACCTAATGGATTGAAATCCTTTGTAAATTAAAAAAATAAATGAGACGAGACAAATTTGTAGTTTTCCTGATTCTTTGTGTATGGTTTGTTATTTCTTTTATAACCAATATATTGGGCCCGATTATGCCGGTCATTATAGACAATTATCAGCTAAGTCTGACCTTGGGCGCATTCCTACCATTTTCATTTTTTCTGGCTTATGGACTCATGTCGATTCCTGCAGGAATGATAGCTGAGCGGTTTGGTGAGAAAAATTCAATGCTTATAGCTTTTGGACTAACATTCATAGGGTCGTTCCTTTTTGCCCTGTTTCCGGGTTACAGCATTGCATTAGCTTCCTTGTTTATCATCGGGATTGGAATGGCAATGCTTCAGGTTATAATCAATCCATTAATGCGCGAGGCGGGAGGTGAAGAACATTTTGCTTTTAACTCAGCCCTGGCTCAGCTTATTTTTGGTGCAGCTTCGTTTGTGAGTCCTTTTGTTTTTACCTATCTGATGAGCGAGCTCGATGGATATAACGGAGGCGGCAACTTGTTCATCAACACACTTAGTTTGCTCATACCCAAAGAACTTCCATGGAGTTCGCTTTACTGGATTTTCTCGCTTATCATTATCTTCATGCTTATTTTCATCAGCTTCATTAAACTCCCCAAAGTCGAACTAAAAGATGAAGAAAAAGTTGGCGCTTTTCAAAGCTATACTGAACTTCTAAAAAAGAAAAATGTCATTTTGTTTTTTTTTGGAATTATGGCTTACGTTGGAACTGAACAAGGGCTCGCGAATTGGATGAGTAAGTTTTTGAATATGTATCATGGGTTTAGTCCTGAAGTTGAAGGTGCATTGGCAATTGCATGGTTTTGGGGATTGATGTCGGTGGGGTGTCTTCTTGGCCTGTTTATTTTAAAACTGGCCGATTCGAAGCTGGTTTTAAAAATATTTAGTTTGCTGGCAATAGCAACTGTTTCATTCGCATTTTTTGGTTCAGCACAGGTGTCACTTTGGTCTTTTCCTATAGCAGGATTTTTCATCTCAATTATGTTCTCCGTTATTTTTTCTTTGGCGCTCAATTCCGAAGATAAGCATCATGGTTCTTTTTCAGGCATCCTCTGTTCCGGAATTTTTGGAGGAGCGTTGGTTCCATTAATAATTGGTTGGATTGGCGATCAGATTGGCTTACGGTTCGCAATGCTTTTCCTTTTTGTTACACTCGGATACATTCTATCTATCCCTTTTTGGGCAGAACCTTTGGTTAATAATAAGACAGTGAAGTTTGCTGCTCTTTTTAAGAAGAAATAATATTCTCTGTAATTTAATCAAAAGAATTCCTCGGGGCTCTGCCCCGGGGTTTCCGATAAGTTCTCCCTCGTAAGAGGGGGTCTAAACACAGAATTTCGGTTTTTGACCCTAAGGTCAAAATGAAACCAGCATAATACCCCTATGGCTCTGCCTCGGGAATAGTTGGTTTCAAAAAATTCTTTTATTTCTAAAAACTTCATAATGTAACTTTTTGTAATAAAAGTCGGTAGAGCAAAAATACTTACGGACTTATGTTCATTAGAATATGCATAGAATTTGGTGGAAACTGGCGACGTCTCAATAGCTATTATGGATACAAATTTTACACTTTTCAGCTAGGAATTTGTCAGACTTTGCGTTTTAACGCCCTTATTTTCATATATGAAATTATTTGTCGATAAGCAGTTAAGTAGGATCTGTTGAAAAACAATTTAAATACTGATAATGAATAATATAGAAATAAATCACAAGAACAAAATGCAAACTTTTTAATAGGAACATCGAAAAAAGCTTGCACTTGAAATTTTCAGTCACTCAAAAAAATATCCCAGAGTGATAAAATGTTTATAAAAAATGGATCATACGATCGGACATTCAACCCCGTCAGGTGGGGTGAATTAAAACTCAAATAAGTACAATATATCTACGTTCCATATAGTATTAATTAATTTATAATTGTTATACTTGTCAAGTAATAATAAAGAACGTATTAATATGGCAAATTATGAATGGGAAGTACG
>JAATGF010000137.1 GCA_015654795.1 Bacteroidales bacterium | reverse complement strand
TTTTCGAGACCGGTGTAAAGCGTAGGATGATCAAATATACGATCCACAAAATTAGCACTGATGAAATCGGCAATCACCACTTTCTTAATCGCACCGCTCGCAATCAGAAAGACACCTCTGCCGATCATTTCATCTGTAACCTTAAGCGGCCTGAATATCTGAGGTATAAAATCAGATGCCCGAACGATAGGGCCAGCAACCAGCTGAGGAAAGAACGTGACAAAAAATGCGTAATCGAGAAAGCTTTTGACAGGCCCGAGTGTGCCACGATAAATATCAATGGTATAGCTAAGCGATTGAAAGGTAAAAAACGAGATACCAACCGGCAGAAAGATGCTCAGGGGTGAGAATGATTGGGCCGTTATGTCGCAAATGATTGAATAGAAGAAATTTGTGTATTTGAAATAGGCCAGCATTCCAAGATTCAGTACTAAACTAATTACGAGAATCACCTTTTTCCTTTTCGTACTTTCGGCTCTAAAAATTGCATTCGCCAGCAAATAATCGACGATGGCACAAAGTATTAATAGTAAAAAATAGATACCGCTCGACTTATAGTAAAAATAGAGCGAAAAGAGGGTGACAAACGTCGTCTTTGCTCTATGATGCTTGTGAACAAGGAAATAGACGTACATAAATCCCGTAAACAGGAATATGAACAATCCGGAACTGAAGAGCAGCGGTTCCTTGGGATTGTAGATCAACTGTTGCCAGATTTTACTTAGGTCTATTTGCAACATAGGTGTTATAGGCGTTTAGAAATGCTTTACAAAAAAGATTCCCTTGAAAGTCATATCCGGCAAGGCTGTAATGAACTCCATCAGGACGAAGCAGATGGTTCTTTTTCCAGTTAATTGCTGAATTATCACCGCCTGTGACTCCCTGCAAGTCCCAGTACGAGATATTATTATCGGCAGTAAAGCGGATAATTGTCTTTGCGGCAAGTGGCAGTCGTAGATTAGGCTTTTTCCTTCGGTACGAACAGGCGGGTATTGTAAACAGGAATCCTGCATTGGGGTTTTCCTTTTTTAACTGAGTATACAACATCTGCATATCGGCATAAAACTTATCCGGGTTGAAGTTAAGACCATAAGCTTCGTTTGTTCCAAGCGAAATAATGATCAGATCAGGACTAAGCGCTTTGGTCTGTTCGCAAAAATGAAGTGCTTCTGAATAGTGCTGAAATTGAGCACCATTGATGCCAACAGTGTGATAAATAATTCCCGGATTACCATTTTCGGGAAGGAGTCCGTATATCGTTGCATGCCGCTGTTGCTCTCCCGTTTTAGTCACCTTAACCATTATTCTATTCGTTGGCGAAGGGAGTGTTGCAGTTGAGATAAATGAATAATGATCAATGGTATCAGGCACGAACATACTTACCTGGTTACCGAGACTGTCCAGGAGAGCGAAGCCGTAGCTCGTGGAATCGTTCTCGTAAAACAACTTCACCTTATTAAAACCGTAATCCAGAATCGAATCATTGAAGGTATGAATACGAATGTCAGCACACGAGTCGGTAGTACTAATAGTTAATCCGCCAATACCAATTGGTAACGGTTGGTCGGGAAAAACACACCTTTTGCTTTGCCAATGATAATAAGAAGAGGACCTATAATTAAATGGCTCATTAGTTTTGGCTACACGGAACGGGACAATCAAACCTCTGCCTCCATTTCCAAACGCTTTCTGCAATGTTGTGCGGATGACACTCGTCATAAAATCAGCCTGCAGGTGCGAATCACCAATGTGAAGAATATTGATGGTCCGTTTGCCGTTTGTCTTCAGATCGTACAGCTTTTCCATGAGTCCGGCAAGATGGCCGCTGTTTGAAATAACATTAGCCTCCTCTTTCACAAAAGGATAAACCTTATCAAGTTTAGGAATTGCAATAGGTTGCCCAATGCTATTTTGAGCGGACAACCAAATTGCTGCCAGCAGGAGTATTCTTTTTAATCCTATCATTATATTTTTGATATTCATGCATTAAACTCTTCACAAAGATATCTGCGACCCTTCGTCCGCCCTGAAAATTAAGGTGCGTATAATCCTTATTAGCCAGAGGTGGATCGTTTTCAACAAAAGCAACCATGCTATTTTCGCCTCCCATGGCCTCGTAAAGATTGTAGAACACAACCTGCGATTGACGGGCAATCTCCCGTTGTGCCTCCACCATCAACGGAACACTCTCCATCGTCCGATACTCGCCCCCTGCCTTCGTACTCCTGTCAGAAACGCTCATTAAAAGAATCGAAGCATCAGGATAACATCTCTTCATTCGCCGCACTACATCGATCATGGGGTCCACATACCAGCTTAAATCTTTGCTATCGGGGGCAATTACATTCAGACCATACTGCAGGATAATTAGCTGATAATTTTGCAACTGGTTAAACTGAAGGTTCATCGCCTCTGATATCTGAGAGAGACCAAGGCCCGAATTCCCACGTATACCGAAATTATCAATATAAATCCCTGCCGAATCTTCAAAACTTACGCCATATAATATAATAGTATCCGAGACAGGGAAAATGAAGCTCACGGTTGTAGCGTTTACATCTTTAAATTCTTTTTGCTGGAGCTTATCGGAAGCAGCAATCTTCATCTCTTTTATTCCGGAATTATTCAGACTATAATTAAAGGTGGTGTTTTCAGGTGAGTTGTAAAAGAGCCTGATATCGCGGAACAAGTCAAGGTGTTTGTATTTAGGGTTGACCACATAGGTTACATGGTTATCTTCACCGGCAGTAAAGCAATAGCCGCCAGCGCCATATGGCTCATATTGAGTCTCTTTCTTTACAAGAGAATGCGACCTAAATCCCGTAAAAGTATGACCTATTGTATTCCTGAATTGTGCCACTTCGGAGGTGATTGGCACAAATCCGACACCGTTACCCCCAAACATATCCTGCAACGAATTCCGCACATCGGCGCAGAAAATATCGCCTTCGATAAACGAATCGCCAAAGAAAGCAATACGCCCCTTCCCTTCTCCCCGCTTTATTGCGTCCAACTCCTTAAAGAACTGCTGCAACGAATGGCCATCTGGTGAGAAATCCTCGAACAGCACAGGCCCTGCAAGCAATTCGGCGGCCGGTTTTAAACTCACCTTCTGATCATCGTTTAACCTGTAGACCAACCTCTTTTTCTTCTCCTCATCAGCAATGGCAAAATGGGGTATCGCAAATAAAGGAGATATTCCGCCGGAAGCCGTCAGGTAGTGAGTAAAGCCATTGAAATAAGGGAGATAAGTCAGGTCGTAAACAATAGATTGGTTGGCCTGAGGATGATGATTCGGTTTACCGTTAGAATAATAGCTCCGGAGATCAGAAAAGAGATCGACGCTTTTGAACTCAAATCCTGCAACACTGATGCGCGGGAAGAAAGCACCCAACGAGAGACCGGCGAGAACAAGTACACATATGATCAGCGATTTATAAAGTTTGTTTTCGTCCATTATCTCCGGTTAATTCCTGCCTAAAAATAATACTTAAAACCGAATGATTATTTGTGAATGATTTCCTTCCTTTAATTTCAAGGATTATGGCTCACTAATTCTTCATGGATTTGTGGACTTTCAAAGTGCAGTACAATTTCAATATATATTTATCATAGGTGAAATAAATAAATCAGATTGCTAAAAAGGTTATTTCCAAATTTTCGGTATATGGCTTTAATGACTGCCCGCTGCAACGCTACACGGGACTGTTCATAACCATTCATATTCCTGGTGTAAGATTACCGGATTTTCATTATCTTAGACGCCGAATATAGAGAATTTCATTTCTTTTGTTTACTCGTATCTTTAATCCGTAAAAATGAACGTCGAAACTTACTTTAAAATCAGTTATGGGTTATATATAGTAACCACCCAGTCTGGCAACAAAAAAGGCGGCTATATTGCCAATACCCTCTTCCAGGTTACCTCTGCCCCACCTCAATTTGCAATTAGTTGCAATAAAGATAATTATACTGCCGATTTAATCAAACAAAGCGGTATGTTTGGCTTTTCAGTTTTAAATGAAAAAGCGAATCCTGCATTAATCGGAAATTTTGGCTACAAAAGCGGCCGTGATTTCGATAAATTCGCCGGAGTCAATTATTTCACCGGGAAATCAGGGATTCCTATTGTTACCGATTCGTCACTTGCATGGTTTGAATGTAAAGTTACCCAATCTTATGAACTCGGCACCCATATTATCTTCATTGGAGAAGTCATTGATAACGGGATAATCGAAGAAAAAGGTAAAGCGCTTACCTATAGCTATTATCGGGAGGTTTACAAAGGATTCTCGCCAAAGAATTCACCAACATATATCGAAAAAGAAAAAATAGAGGCACTTTCGGGAGTTATCAAACAACAAGCCGAAGTTTGGCAGTGTCAGCTTTGTCACTACGAATATGAAGCAGCTAAAGGAGATCCCATCTCAGGAATTGCGCCTGGGACTGCATTCCTTGACCTTCCGGATGATTGGGTTTGCCCGATATGCGGAGCCGATAAGTCGATGTTCGAAAAAGAGTAGTTCTATAATTCCTGATGTTTAATTTGTAATGGAAGACTTTTTCAAATATACGACCAAAAGCAATGAGGATAAAAACTGGGGGTTGTATATTAATGTAGCCGGTTGTGCCGATATCCTGCCCGGCGAGTGTTATCCTCCACCCGGACACCCTTCAGAATACAGTTTTAGCTGGGAAAACGGCCGGATTCTTCATGAATTTCAGATCAATTACATCACGCGCGGGGAAGGAATATTAGAAACAAGAACAGGAAAATATCCCGTAAAAGAAGGCTCTGTAATAATCGTATTTCCAGGGATGTGGCACCGTTACCAGCCATCAAAAGCCGGATGGAAAGAACATTATGTAGGATTCAATGGCACATTTGCAAATCAACTGTTTCAGAATGAGTTTTTCGCAAGCCGAAATCCCATATTCCATATCGGTTTTAATGAGCGACCCCTGCAAAGTTTTCACGAGTTGTTTAGCCTTGTCGATATGGAGAAAGCTGGCTATCAGCAAATTTGCTCCGGACTGGTAGTTTACATTCTGAGTACAATCATCTCGATAAAAAAGAACGAAAACTTCGAGGGGAAACAAATTGAACAAACAATTCAAAAGGCGTGTCTGATAATTCGAGAGAACATCGATAGAAACATGAATATTGAGAAACTCGCGCTTGATTTAAACATCGATTATTCCATCTTCCGCAAGATGTTTAAAGAATATACGGGCATTTCTCCAGGGCAATACCACCTCTCGTTGCGAATTCGCCAGGCTAAAGATCTGCTGATTAATACAAACCTGAGTATCAAGGAGATTTCGTATCGTTTAGGATTCGAATCGATCTTTTATTTCAGTCGCGTTTTTAAGTCGAAAACTGGCATCAACCCAACCGAATATAAGAACGGGCCGGTATCCTAATAAAGCGTTAGGATTTGTACGTTATATTTTCAGGGTAAATTTCCGGGAAACTCCTCGTTTGCGACAGCCGGTCCTGTTTTTTCAGGGAGGAATAAGCTACCGGTAGTTCATAACAAGTAAACTATCAATAATTTACAACAACAAAGACAGCAAGCCCGGCCAAATGATCGGGTTTTGAGTTATTATAAAGTTACATTTTCCCGGAAGAACTCCTGAAGGATTTTCTCCTGACCATCCTTTATACCATATTCGGGATATGCCTGATTAAGAACGTCTTCATAATGCTTAACGGGAGAATTGGTTTGGCAAGTTCGAACCCAGCTATTATAAATACAACATTATTTCATATCTGGTATTTACCACTTTAAGCTTGCTTTAACTTCTCAATATCAAACTTTTTCATTTGCAGGAATGCACTCATTACTTTGCCTGCCCTCGCAGGGTCGCTCATCAGTTCCGGAAGTATCGACGGAACGATTTGCCACGAAACTCCGAATCGGTCTTTTAGCCAGCCACATTGATCTTCCTCTCCCCCCTCAGCGAGATTATTCCAGTAATAATCAATTTCTTCCTGTGTTTCGCAAAATACCTGGAATGAAATTGCTTCTGTAAATTTGAAAACCGGACCGCCATTTAATGCAGTGAAAGATTGTCCGTTTATTTGGAAAGCGACTGTCAGTACAGTACCTTCTTTCTGTCCATGTATCTCGAGGCCTTCCTTGCCGTACCGGCTAATGTTCTCTATTTTTGAGTTTTCGAAAATAGAAGTATAAAAATTGGCTGCTTCTTCGGCTTGATTATCAAACCAAAGGCAGGGTGCAATTTGATTTATCATTGTTTATCGTGTTTGATTATTATTTATTGACTTCTGCATACTTTTTAAAGTTATCCAGAATAGCTTGCCATCCATCACGTTGCATTTCAATCAGATTGGTACTTTCAGCTTCGAATGTCTCAACAACCTTAGTTTTATCACCATTGCCTGTAAACTCAAGGTTTACTTTCCGGTCATCACCAAGCGTGTATTCAATTTTCTCATTGGTTTTCACGGTATTGTAAATCCCCTCAAAGTCAAAACCCATACTCCCATCTTTTGCTTCCATCCTGTAATTGAAAGTACCACCTACCCGTAAATCATTATTTACCTGTGGAGTATGCCAGTCATCGGAAGCATTATTCCAATTTACGATGTCTTCCGGAGTAGTCCAAAACTTCCATACTTTCCCGATCGGCGCATTGATTTCGACCCCGACTGTTATAAGTGTTTTCCCCTTTGTTCCCATAGTATGTTTTTATTAAACGATGCTTTTACTTTCCCTCACAGTTGAACGTCCATAATACGCCAAACTTATCAATGCAACTGCCAAAATAAGCGCCCCAAAACATGTCTGCCAGGGCCAGCGTTATTTTACCGCCAGCGGATAATGCATCAAATAATTTCCTGGTTTCTGCTTTCGTATCGGGCTCAAGATTGATATTGATATTATTTCCAAAGGTTACCTTAAATCCCATTGATTCAGGAGCATCAGTCGCCATTAGTACATGTCCTCCAAGTATTGGCAGTTCAATATGCATAACGAGATTTTTATCTTCTTCCGCTATTGCGGGCATTCCTTCAGATGCCGGAATATCGCTAAAACGCGCAATACCTTCACCACTAAATTCTCCGCCGAAAACGGATTTGTAGAAATTGAAGGCTTCTTCGGTATTACGAGAGAAATTTAAATAAGTGCTTACTCGTGCCATAATAGTTTGTTTTAATTTAGACTTAAAACAAACAAAGCAAATTTTTGTTTGAAAGATCTTCGAATCGGCAGATCATAAGAGATGAGAATAAATAATGCCATATTTACAAAGGTGGGAAAGGGAGATAATTATCTAAAGAATCTTAAACAATCTTTGATAAACGAAGTATGGGCCAAACAAGAACCAAACATAGAGCGGGTATAGAGCAGGCATAGAGCAAGTGCGGTTCGTTCCCGAATAAACAGGTTCTAAAGAGCAGTAGGGAACTGCAGAGAGTCTTGTTGAATTCCCTATTCGGGGTACCGTTGTATTGATAATGGCAGCGCCTGATTTTGCACCCGGAGGCTACATACGTTTAATCTCTTCAGGATTTTGGGGTGGCTGGCTGAACAATTTGTGACAATAAAACAGTCTTCCGTATGTAATTTAAAGTCACAGGATAATTGCTGATAATCATACGAGT
>JAATGF010000113.1 GCA_015654795.1 Bacteroidales bacterium | reverse complement strand
TCCAATATAGAATGATTGTCCGTTAAATGAATCTTTTGTAATTTCGGTCTGCATAAGCTTAATTGTTAATTGTTACTCGTTTTATCACGAACTAAATTAAGAATTTTAGCTTATGCTTCATTTTTCAAACATAGCACCTTTATCGTATCGATAAAGGTGCTCCACTTCCTTCGTACCTGGTCCGTACCAACTCCGTACCTTCCTCGTACCAACTCCAGGTTCCTTCCTCTGGTGACAATTTCATGGGTATTTAGTGTTTCATAAGCTGTATTTCCTGACCTCCTTGAAACCGGCATCCGTGTTCAAATCTATTTTATTATGCATTCTTAAATATCTTTCCCCGGAATTCTGCCTTGATCCCATTAATTTTAAGATTCAACGGACAACCTTCGGTCCCTGAATTTTGGACTTTTACCTTATTTTAATTGCCAATCCGGTACAAATACTTATTTGTTCTGAAAATAATATTGTCACGCACAATGGCAGGAGTAGCTTTTACCAAACCTTCCAGTTGGTTTTCGGCAATCAACTGATAACTTAACCCAGGCTTGATTACGTAGGTTGTTCCTTTCACACTGAATAAATAAATATTTCCGGAGGCATATAAAACCGAAGCATTGAACTGGTCTTTCAATTTGGTTTTCCAGATAACGGCACCGGTCTTAGCACTCAGACATGTCAGCGCACCACGTTCGTGTACCATGTAAATCAGGCTATCCGCAACTACAGGAGTTGAAATCTGCGGAACATCCACATCAATTTCCCAGGGAACATGCGTTTTTGTAATATCGCCACTTCCTGTCGGATCAACGGCCAGCAAACGGGCATAGAAATTCCCGCTTTTAGGAAGCATCCAACCCGAATTTACATACACCATTCCTCCATAACTTAAAGGCATACTAATAGTTGAGTCATCGCCATAAAAAACCTGCCAGATTTGCTTCCCTGTTTCGGGTTCATAAGCAATACACAGCTGCGAACCGTTGCTGATAAGCTGATCTTTGCCATTGATATTAACCACAATGGGCGTACAGTAAGCTTTTCGGGAAACCGGTTCAATAATTGTATAATATTCCTGCGGACGATCGGTTTTCCAGACCGTCTTTCCAGTATGTTTATCCAGCGCAATAAGATACTGAACGTCAGTTCCTTCAATGTGAAGAATCAATAAATTCTTATAAATAACGGGAGAAGAAGCCGCACCCTGCATATGATCGCAATTCAGATCCGTTCGCGTCCAAACGATTTGAAAATTATGTGTATCGATGCAGGCGGTTCCGTAAGTGCCAAAATGTACATAGACAAAACCATCTTCAATACAGGGTGTTGGGGTAGCATAACTGTTGGAAGGGTGAATATGCTGAACAGAGTCGGGTTTAAAAAGCATCACCTCTTTTACTATTTTTCCCGAATTAAAATCGGTGCAAACGGCAAACATCTCATCCCCGTTTTGCGTGGCCGAGCTTGTCCAAATCTGATCACCAGATATTACCGGCGACGACCAGGAATAGCCCCTGATTTCGGTTTTCCATTTGACGTTAGCGGAGTCGCTCCAGGTTGTAGGTGCATTGGTACTTTGGGAGTGCCCGTCGAGATTGCTTCCGCGAAGATGAGTCCAGTTTTCCTGATTTTGGGCGGACAAGCCCGATGAAATAATTAAGGCAAAAAAAAGTGTTAAGGAAAGTTTGCTGTTCATTGGTGTTGTTGTTTGAGGGAGTGAAAATAATGATTATTTACGAAAAACGAAGAGGTTGTCTCAAAAAATCAACAGGAGCGCAGAGAAACTTTGTTCACCTGTAATCAGATAAATAATGGCAATAAATAAATGTCGTCTTTTGCCAATACGGGTTGTGGACTGCCGAAGCGCAGCGCAATCTCAATACATACTTTACCATAAGTAAAACAAAATAAATCAAATTTCTTCGTGTCGCTCTCTCGTCGTGTTCGTGTTGGGTTTAATAAAAATTCTTTACATAAGGATAGAATAAAGGAAGGTAGAACGAAAATCCAGCTGGATTGGGTCCCGTTATATTAAACAGAGGATGCGACATTGAGTGATTCGCATCACTCAAATTGGTATAAATCAACAAGAATTTCTTCATTAACCGTTTAACCACAGCTGTTGGTTCGCTGTTGGAGATTACATTCCAATTGTTTTTACAATCAAATCAAAATCCTGATTATATTGGTGATCTCCAGGCAATTCAAAAATAGAATGATCTTTGGTTTTTTGAAATGTCTTTTTGAGCGCCATCACTTCATCCAATCCAAAAACACAGACAACGGGTAACCCGATTTTCGAGATCTCCGGTCCCACCTTGTATTTTCTGTTAACATTTTCAGTTCCGCCTATCATATCGCCCAACCGAATCACAAAATCGGTACTGGCCGATGGAGAAAGTAACGCTATATTCTTGATTTTCTTCTGTAATTCAACAGACATACGGCCCGGAAGAAAGCTCGCCACATCGGCTCCGAATGAGTAGCCCACTATGATAAACGATGATTTATTCCATTCTTTCAAATAATAATTCGAAACCAGATCCATATCACGCGCAAAATCATCAGGAGATTTCTCACTCCAGAAATATTTTCGGGTATTGAAGGCTACAACGCCATAACCCTTATTTTCAAACGCTTTAACCATATGCTGATTGAATTCATTCCATCCACCATCTCCTGAAAGGTAAATAACCAAAGTCCCGTTACTTCCTTTTGAACCGGATAATTGCAAAGGCAAATCATTTACGGAATTAACTGTCTGAGATTTAAGACTGACGCTATTCCCAAATAAGCATATCAGACAAATTATAATGTATCGTAAAACCATTTTCAATTAAATTCGCATGTCACCGCAATATAAGCAGAATATTTGCCGGATTAATAAATTCGGACTCCCATTAAGCTTTTCAGTTGGTCATGCTTTGTTATTTACTAAAATATTTACCGTAAGTAAAGCACTTTGCCACTGACAAAATTAGGCATTGCATTACTCTTTTTAGCCGAAAACAGTTTTTAAAAATCTATTTTATCAATGCCAACGCATCCGTAACAGAATAGACCGGACTGTTACAGGTTTTATTTTGACAAACGTAGATCGCTGTTTTATTACCAACTAAACGGCTTTGAAGCAAGGGTAAATTTTCGGTCATTCCTCCCGCAAAAACAGTAGAAGGCAAATACCTTTTCTGCATTTCGAGGTTAACAGAAACGGCATTCTCACCGAGTATGGCCACTTCAAAGGAGGGGTAAACCATTTTCCCTAAAAGCATTGCCCAATTGACATAATAAACTCCCTGTCGGGTGATCTCATTTCTTATTTTGAAAATCATTTTCTCAGCCATCTCTGAGTATTCACCCTTCTCAAGCAAAATTCCCAACCGATATAGCACATGTGCCAAAACTGAATTGGATGCCGGAATCACATTGTCTGACAGCTCATATTTGCGGGCTATAAGATTCTCTGTCTGATCTGAAGTATAGAAAAACAGCTGGTTTTTGTCATCCGCAAAATGATTCCATACATACGCTGTCAAAAGTTGGCTCAGCTGCAACCAATGCAGATCGAACGTCACTTCATACAGATTGATATATGCCTCAGCCAGAATAGCATAATCATCTAAAAATGCCTCGATTGTTACTTTTCCATCTCTGAAAACACGATAAAGAAGTCCGTTCTCCTTCAGCATATTTATTTCAATAAAACGAGCTGTACGCAGTGCACCATCCAGATAAGACTCCGTGCCAAGTGCCTTATAAGCATTCACATAAGCGGATATCATCAGTGCATTCCATGAGGTAAGTATTTTGTCATCGGTAGCCGGGCGAATGCGAAGGCTGCGCTGATTGAGCAACGAGGCGTTTGCTTTTTGCAGAACTGCATTTAATTCGCTAACCGATATATCGTTATCTATGGCAAACTTAGCTTTATCATCTTTATAACGAAGAATATTTTTCCCCTGCTCCCAATTTCCGTTAGCAGTTATCTGATAAAACCGAAGGATGATTTCTGCTGACTTTGGCTCTAAAACCGATTCAATTTCGTGCTTTGACCAGACATAAAATTTCCCCTCCTCGTGTTCGCTGTCGGCATCAATTGAAGCAAAAAATCCACCATCGGGATGCCGCAATTCGCGTTCAGCAAATAAAATTGTTTGTTCTGTTATTTCGGCATATAACGGCTTGTTTGTCAACTGAAAGGCATGCGAATAAAGCGTAATCAACTGAGCGTTATCATAAAGCATTTTCTCAAAATGGGGTACTCTCCAGAACTGATCGGTGGAATAGCGGGCGAATCCTCCGCCAATTTGATCATAAATCCCCCCTTTGGCCATCGCATCAAGCGTAATCACGACAGCATCAAGCGCTTTCTGGTTTCCGGTCAGATAGTGGTATTGAAGGAGAAATTCCAAACCTGACGGCAACATAAATTTAGGCGCCCCGGCATATCCTCCTAACTCAAAATCGATTGTATTGATTTGATTTTTATAGGTGGCATGATATTCATCAGGTGTAAATGGCTTTGAATCTGCTATTCCGGGAAAAGGATTTGTACGAATCCCCTCAGTAAGCGACGTTGCCGCCTCCAATACCCTGCCATAATCGTTCTGAAATAAATGACTTAACTGGTTGAGAGCATCCATCCACTGATCAGGTGGAAAATAGGTGGCAGCATAAAAAGGTCTTCCGTCGGGCAGGGCAAAAGCATTGAGGGGCCAGCCTCCCCGACCGGTTAAAAGCTGTGCTGCATCCATATAAATGCAATCAATATCGGGACGCTCTTCGCGATCGACCTTGATGCAGACAAAACGGGTATTCATGAACGCCGCAATCCCCTCATCCGAAAACGATTCATGCGCCATAACGTGGCACCAATGACATGCCGCATATCCGATACTGATAATCAGCGGTTTATTCTCCTGCCTTGCTTTCGACAAAGCCTCGTCACCCCATTCGTACCAATCGACAGGATTGTCAGCATGTTGTCTGAGATAGGGACTACTCGCCTGCGATAATCGATTCTGTTTATTCATATAATTAGAACAAATCAGAAGGAGAATGGTTTGTTACCGGAATGTTTTACGAAGGATACCTGTTTCGTTTCCTTCGCTTTATCGGCTTAAGCATCAGACTTCCTTTCTTTTAAAGTATTCAACTTTACCGGTAAGTGCAATATCCTTTACTTTTTCGATCAATGCTGTTTTTTGCTCGTCTGTGAGTTTTGTAAACGAACGTGCAAGTGCAATTTTTTCGCGCATGAATGTTGCATTTTCATTTCCTGAAATTAAAACAGAAACGGGAAGCGACCATACAAAATACATGGCTTCTTTAATAGACAGATAATTAGGAATTAGCGGGTCGTCGGATGTCCATCCTGCTTGCTCCTTTTTTGCAAAAAACCGACCGTCCGCGAGTGATTTTATAGCACAGATTCCCAGATTTCGATCCAACGCTTTGGGCATGATATTCTGAGCAAAACTGAAATAACTCTGGTCCAGCACATTTACGGGCATGAGCACAGTATCGAAAATGTCACTTTCCTGCGTTCTTTCAAGCATTCGGGCATGAGCAAAAGGATTTTGGTGCCCGGTAAATCCCATATACCTGATTTTTCCCTCTTCTTTTGCCTTTAGTAAAACATCCAGAACACCAAGCTGAATCCTGCTGTCAACGTCTTCAGGAGTTGAAATCTGATGAACTTGGAACAAATCGATGTGATCAGTTTTCAGTCTTCGCAGCGATCCTTCCAGATGCTCCTTCACTGTTTTAGCATCTTCTCCTGTTGATTTGCTCGTCAAAAAAATCAGATCCCGGTACTTAGGACTCAGGTATTTGCCATATCGCATTTCGCTGGTTCCGTTAGCATAACTTTCAGCAGTATCGAAAAACCGGACGCCACCTTCGAGGGCCGCATCAATAACCTCCTGTGCATCACGTTCGGTGGTCCAGCCAACATGATAACCGCCGGTTCCAAGCATCGTAACGTATTCATTTGTCCGGCCAAGTTTACGCTTTGGAAGGACTTCCCCTAAACGGTCACTTGCATTTTTTATCGAAGGTGTTGCACCACCCAATGTTATGCCTGCGGTAACGCCTGCAAGCGATTTTAGAAACATTCTCCTGTCTGTCATAGCTTTATATTTTTATGAAGCCGGTGATTAATGGTCACAGATAAAAATAGCCCTTATTTCACAATTCAAAATATTAATAACCAAACCTATAACATACAAAACAACAATTAGTTTAAAATTCTGATCGCTGTCTGAACTTTTTTTTCTACCCTGTTGTTATGCAAACAGATGAACTATTTTACATTTAAAATCAGGCAATAATGAAAACTATTCGTTTAAATATTCTCATAATATTTCTATTCATGGTCACAGTTAGTACAAGTTTTGGAGCAAAGGACTCTTCCTTAAAAATCAGGGAAGAAAAAGTGACTTATTCAATTGGTGATAAGACTTTTAAAGGAGTGATCGTTTATGATGAAACCCAGGCAGGAAAAAGACCTGCTGTTTTGGTTGTACACGAGTGGTGGGGACTAACAGATTATCCCATAATGAGGGCAAGAAAACTGGCAGAGCTTGGATATATCGCCATGGCAGTTGATCTGTACGGTGATGGTAAGATTGCTGCGAATCCAACCGAAGCACAGGAACTCGCAACACCTTTTTATAAGGACCCTCAACTTTCGAAAACCCGCCTTGAAGCTGCACTTGCCAAACTTAAAGAATACGAACAAACTGATAGTCAGAACATTTTTGCAATTGGATATTGCTTTGGCGGTTCTGTCGTTTTGAATTCCGTCAAATTAGGCAATGATTTAAAAGGTGTTGTCAGTTTTCACGGAGGGCTTGCAGGCGTACCCGCTAATAAAGATTTACTAAAAGCAAAAATCCTTGTCTGTCATGGAGGCAATGACAAATTTGTTTCCGAAAATGAGGTAAAAGTATTCAAATATCAACTCGATTCGATTGGAGCCGAATATAAATTCATTGCATATCTAAATGCCACTCACGCCTTTACCAATCCTGATGCTACAAAAATCGGAAAACAATTCAATATGCCTATTGAGTACAATCAAAAAGCAGATATGGACTCATGGAATGATATGATCTTGTTTTTTAATGAAATTCTGAATAAATAACACAATCCGAAAATTCGACCCGTCAGGTGGGGTGAATTAAAACTCAAATAAGTACAATATATCTACGTTCCATATAGTATTAATTAATTTATAATTGTTATACTTGTCAAGTAATAATAAAGAACGTATTAATATGGCAAATTATGAATGGGAAGTACG
>JAATGF010000176.1 GCA_015654795.1 Bacteroidales bacterium | reverse complement strand
TTTTCGAGACGTTTATCTTGAAACATCCCGTTATAATCAATTTCTAATTGATGCGCTTCCATCTTTTTTTCCCTTTTATAATGATACGACAAAAATAAACATTAAAACTTTATGTATAAAGAGTAGTTTTTCAAAGGGGGAACACAAGGGGGATTTATCTCATAAAATAGAACGTGATGATACAGTCAGGTTTAATAAAACTCAATCTAAATCCATCCTAAAAGAGAGGGACGAGTCCTGGTGCGACGAAGAACGTTTTACGACATTATTTATTTCTCATTAATATAGGCAGAAAACAAATATTTTGGATTGATATTTCGTCCCAGCCGGGACGAAGCCCTACATTTCAGCCTGTTTTCTACCCATATAAAATCCAACGGGATAGTAAAATCAATTTTAAACAGTCTATAATTCTGACAGGAAGCAGAGTGTTTAAGCCATAACGCACCGGATTGCTTATACATTTTTCATTCCGCCTAATTCATGCGGCAAATTCTTTCACAGGTAATCCGTTCTCAAATTAAAATTCAGTTGATTGTGAAATATTCAGACCCTTAGCGAGCCACGGAACCCCCTTGCAGCATAATAAGATTCCGCACCATTGTGATATACGAAGACATGGTCATAGCGACGATCACAAAAGAGTGCGCCGCCGTGTTTTCTAATCTCAGCAGGTGTTTTCACCCAGCTCGACGTTTTCAAATCGAAGTTTCCAAGTTTCTGCAACTCCCGGTATTGTTCTTCCGTTAAAAGTTCAATGCCCATGACAGTTGCCATATCGATAGCGTTATTTTCCGGTTTATATTCTTTCCTCGACTCCAGCGCTTCACGGTCGTAACAAGCACTTCTGCGACCTTTGGGGCTTTCCGCCGAGCAATCATAAAAGATATATTCGCCTGTCTTTTTATCATGACCAACAACATCAGGTTCACCGCCTGTTCTTTCCATTTCATTAAGCGACCACAGTTTTTCCCCTGCGTCTTCGATGTCCAGCTTTGCCTGTACTTTAGCCCATTCAATATCGTTATGGCGATTCATGTTTTTCTCAAAACGGTCTTTCAATGCTTTGAGTAGTCCTTCACGGTGTTCCGGGGACAACTCTTTATTATTTTCAATTGTCATAATGTGTTGTTTTTGATTTGCTTACAATGTATTGCGACTGATTTTATGCCCTGTCGGGATAAGCGGTTTGTTGCTTAGTTGCTATTATTTTGTTTGCCCACTTTTATATGTTGAAAATCTTCTTTTTTTGTAAAAAACGCCAGGCCTAAAATCAAGATTATTGTAATAACAAAAATTATTTTTTGCATTATCGGTAAAAATGCCCTAAAATCAACTGACCCATAGATATATAGTGTGAAATAAAATACAAGAAGACAAACAGTGCATAAGAATTTGAATAAGTGTAATCTTGACTTAAAAATAAAAACAGTGATATAAAACAGGCCTATAAGAAACATTGTACCTGAGATCGTGACCATTATATCATGTAATGGGGTTGCTATTAAAAACGTAAATAACATACAGCCGGCCCCGCAATATTTTATGACTTTGGCTGCACCTTTTGCCGGTATTTTCTTCGAAAATTCAATAAAGAATATTGCAAAACTTATTGAAAGGAAGAACATCCCTGTGACAGCCCAAAAACGGGCTGCATTATCAGAACCATTAACTGCCTTTTCACCGAAAAGATTACTTACGTAGTTATTTTTCCAGTCATACCCAATTGAGTTTTCGTCAGATTGTGATCCGCCAGGGTAGTATAATGTGGCGATAGATAGCAGTGATATTGAAATAATTATTCCGGTTAGAATTAAATATTTTTTGAGCATAAAATAGTTGACTTAAATATTAACGTTTCTTCAAAGTTATCTGACACTCCTTTTGCAATGACCGCTACTCGTTTATATATTGACCTCAGATCTGAATTTAGCAAACATCGCCAGCCTGAATATAATGCTTTATGCACCTTTCATCGTTTTTTTGTGAACAATGTTTCGCAAATTTAAAAATAATCATTTACCGATTATCAAATGCCAAAACTGAAGACTGTTTTTGCTGCCTATAAATAGGAATTGCTTAAAAACTCTTTAATTGTTGATATTGAATGCAATAAATACCTGATTGAGTAAAAGATGTACAGGATTTTATTCAGTTGTGCTGCGAAAAGCTTGACCTTCAAATAAATGAGTGCACGAAAAATTATCCCCGGAGGGATAAATTGTGTATAGAAAATGTATTGGAAAACGGAATATACGACCCTTGCCAGGGTCGAACACCTTATTTCGAATCTACTTCTATAAACATATGACCTCTTCGAGGTCTACCGAATAAAATTCGAGTTTTTCAACAGCGCCGATTTAAAGGATTAGTGTCAAATAGTTAGCGCTATCAAGCAAGTTGCAAGTTTCCAAAGGCCAGCTGCTTATTGCATAAACTATTTGAAAACGGTTTGCAAAATTCACCCACACGATCCGTCATAGCGCCTAACTTTTTTGATAATTTATATCCAGGTTGGAACACCAATTAATCCATTGCTTAAAAAATAGAGCATAAAAATCAAATTCAGTATTGCCGCCAATGCTGAATGGAAATAGAAAATTTTGGACATTTTTTCACGACGATTCTTAAAAATGTAAAATACAGACCATACCGATGCTATCGCATAACAGATGCTACAAATAAAAAACAAAACTGATAATAGGTTCATTGTTCCAAATAATTGAAAAACATCATATCTTGTCTGTATTTTTATTAAGGAAGAAATAATGACAACGAAAATAAAAGAATTGGTAATCAGCGGCCAAAAGCAAATCCTTAATGCGGTTTTACTTTTATTTTTTCCTAACAAATAGATAAGTGTCCAAAGTAATCCGAAAATAATTGTACTTCCAAGTGTAATCGGAAATGCGATTAATATAGAAATAAGCGTGTATGCCCATAGTGGCGAAATCTTTTTTAAATATCCATAAACGCAAATTATATTGCCTTCCAGTGGATCATTTATAAGGGCAAGTTCTATTTGTTTTGTTTCAACTGATCTGAATTCATTGTTGCCTGCCGGAATGTATTTTGTTGTAGAATTTCCTTTTAGTGGAAATTTTTTATAAAGTGTATCGTTTTTAATCCATGCTTTTTGAATTGTTTTAATGTGTTCAATAAATCCAATCTGATCGATTTTAGGATCTATAATTGTATAATACCCTGATGGGTCGGTCGTTATTTTATATTTTTTGGTGTCAACTTCAACAGGTTTTTGTACAAGATCTTTTGTTTGATAATCTTTTATTAAACCGGCGATTTTATTTGCGACATCTTCATCATCTCCATTAATCATTACGGCATATCCCATATTGTATTCGGGAAGATAGGCAAAATCGGCATTGCTTCCCGGAAGGCTTCCTCCATGTCCACGATAGATAAATCCATTATAATACCTGGCAGAATTTGCTAAACCATACCCCTTAAACAGTTCTGTCTTTGATAATATTGGCATGCTTTCTGATCTTTCCATTCTTTGCAAAGAGGAATCGGAAAGCAGTTGATTGTTATTGATCTTTCCCCTGTTAATAAAGAACTTAATCATTTTAACCATATCTTTAGGAGAACCATTCAATGCTGCCGAAGGGCGGTAAAGAATATTGAAGTAGTTTAATTTAATTCCATTAGCGTATAATTTTGCCCCTGATTTTTTATATTGTTCAGTCTGAAGATAAGTCATATTCTCCATCCCCATGGGTTTGAAAAAACAGTTATCGATATAGTCTTCAAAGGTTAATCCTGAAACTTTTTCAACGATATATGCTGCCACACTCATCCCAACGTTGCTGTATTGAATACGTGTTCCCGGAATAAACTTTGAAATTCTTGACTTGGGATAAAAATCAAGCGCTTCTTTAAGTGTTTTAGGTTTAGGATCATCGCTGCCAAGTTCAGCAAAATGCCATTCATCCCACCCGGAAGTATGTTCCAACAGATTTTCAATTCTGATTGGGAATTTATCTTCCCATGGATTATTAAATTCAATTTCAGGAATCAAATCCCTGATTTTATCCTTAAGATCCAGATGCCCCTCCTCCTGCAATTTTAGAATGGCTAATGCGACATACACTTTTGAAACTGAGCCAAGCCGAAACATTGTATTCTCATTGACACCGATATTGTTTTCAATATCTGCCTTACCAAACCCTTCAACCATAATCGTTTCATCTCCCGATACCAATACAACTCCAGCACCTGGTGTTTTTGTTTCTTTTAATATTTTTTGAATGGCCTCTTTTAATGCTGTCAGGGTTGTTGGCTTATTATCTTCTGAAGCTTTTTCGGCGAAAGCGTTTAAACCATTGAAAATAAGTAATAATAGCAATAAGGAGATTGCTTTTTTAATTGTCCTCATCAGTGCTTTTTTTAAGTTAGGTATTCACACGTTTATATTTTTATAAGTTATTAATATTCAATTCGTTTTGATAGCATTACTTTTTGAAATAGTCAACGGTGTGGAACTCGCATGAAAAATTTATACAGCTCCTTTTGTGGTATTTGTGCCATGCTCGTTTCATTTGTTTATATTAAATTATCATCGTGTTCAATCCTTGAAATAATAAATGAAACGCTTATAAAAACTGCGATCACAAGGAACGAATTTAAGGATAATGTTATAGCATGAAATCCATTGGTGAAAATATCACTTACTGAGGCAAATATCGCCTTGTACCCACTTGAAATAAAAAATATTAACACAGATAATGCACCTGATAAATACAAAATAAAATTTCTATTTATCGTGAAAATTCTATGGCCGGGCAATTGGGATATCACTCTTTTGGTGAAGCCTTCATCTGCTATATTATATTTGGTTTTCTCAAAACTACTTTTCAAAAATTTATCAAAATCATCTGGTCTGCTCATCGTTGTAGTACTTTTTAAGTTTTTCCTTTGCTCTTAATATATTTGTCTTCACCGTCCCTAAAGGCATATCCAGCATCTTTGATATTTCATTATGAGAATAACCTTTATCGTAATGCAGCAAAACAACTATTTTTTCATGCTCCTTAAGAATTTTCAAGGCGTTTTGCATGTCAATTTCGGAACCTGCATCTTTGTGATCATCAGAGATACAGTCATAACCTTCAATACTATCGGTCTTTTTTAATGATTTTGTATAATCTATAAATACATTATACGAAATCCGGTATAACCATGTTGAAAAACCTGCTTTTGCTTTAAATGTCCTTAAATATTTATAGGCGCGTATAAATACATCCTGCGCTAAATCATCAGCCAGAGCCCTATCCCCATTAGTTAGTTTGATAAATAAACCTCGAACATCAGATTGATATTTTATTACTAATTTTTCGTATGCCCGATGGTCGTTGTTTATCAAGACCAAAGCAATAAGACGCTGATCTGAAAAATTCATCGTTAATCTATTTCAGATTTATTCTTACCTGAATGATCGAGCTTAAAAGAAATGATATAGCCAATACCAATAAACATAGGAATCAGTCCAATTGTCCAAAAATTACTATGAACTTTCAGGATAATAAATACAGCGATACAAAGACTTAATCCAAACGCAATCAAAATTATCCCTTTACGAAGATCGGAGCCTGTGGATTTTTGAGGTTTTTGGGGATTAGCGAACAGTTCGGCGGGAATATCTTTATTCTTTTCAATTAAATTAAGAATGATTTGCTGACGACCTTTTGCCTTTTTCAAGTTGAAATAATATGGAATAACAAAAAGAGACAAAATAAATACTCCGATTAAAATGGACCAGATAGTAGTAGTCAACTCGCTTGTTAGTTGTGGTAAATGCATTGTAGCATTGGCCAGTTCTTTTTCCTGGGCAAGTTTTTCGCGGTATTTAATTATTTCAACGATGTCTTTATTGTCAAGCTTTTTAACAACTTCAGTCGAAAGATTCAAATCAGTTTTAACTGAATCGTGTTGAAATTTAACGGAATCTTGCTGACGACCCTGACCAAATGATTGTATCGCAAGCATAAAACTGACAAACAGAACTAAAAAACAGCATCTCATTTTCTTCATAACTCCTAATTTTAAATTAAACATTTGTGCGCTTTTGTCCTTAGACATGAAGTCAATCAAAAATGGATTCAAAAATAAAAATAATTTTATGGTCAGGGTTGTTTTATTCAATCGGGCATACTCGTTTCTATATTCACCTAAAATACGAATTTGTTATATAAATAAGTTGGATGAATAATATAATGTCGTGTTTCATAAATTTTACAAATCCCCCTTGGTCCCCCTTTTTCAAAGCATAGCCGTCAGGCTAAAGTGTGTATGTAACAGATATTAAGACCCTTCGGCGCTTTTGGTGGAGTGTTGATTTTTTATGTATAAAGAAAGGGGTATCCTTTCCGATTTTTCG
>JAATGF010000087.1 GCA_015654795.1 Bacteroidales bacterium | reverse complement strand
TCGGGTGAAAAACCCGTCAGGCTGAGAAATTGTACCGGGTTCTTTCTGATTTTGTCAAGTTTTAATCCCATAGTTATTGCGTATATGGGACACAAATATATGTAAAAGAACGTGATAATAATTTATTCTATATAATGTCTAATCTAAAATGAAAACTAACACGCCATCCTCCTTACTCAGGATATTTATTAGTTCAACTGACCATTTAAAGCAGGAACCGCTTTGTGAATCAATTGTATTTGCTGCTAAAAATGAAGGACTTGCCGGTGCCACTGTTATAAAAGGAATACTTGGATATGGGGCCAGTTCTGTCATTCATTCCTATAAATTTTGGGAAGTCACTGATAAGTTACCCGTGATTATAGAAATTGTCGACGAAGAAGAGAAGATACGGAATTTTTACGAAACCATTCGTCCTAAGCTTGAATCAATGCGTTACGGCTGTTTGGTTACGATCGAAAACGTCGAGGTATTACTTTTTAAATCAGGGAAAAGTAAAAAAGAGTAACATAAATCCGATGAACCAACGATTGTATAAACTGTCGACTCATCAGATTTGCAGATCTTATTTACCAAAAACATATTTCATCCAGGCTTCAGACATCAGCTTTGCTCCCGCAACAGAAGGATGAACTCCGTCTGCTGTCCAGTAAGTTGGAGGAGCAACTTTGGTCGCCTTCGCAAAAATATCATGATATGGGATAAAAATCGTATTAAATTCACCAGCCAATTTTCGGGCTACAACACGATACTGGTCAAATTCAGGAAACCAGGTTCCATCGACAGCCTTGCATCCTAAAACGGCAAAGGGTTCACATATAACAAGTTTCGTATCCGGAAGCGCCTCTTTGGTTCTTTTAAGCAAGGCTCTAAAATCTCTTTCATAGATTTCAACCGTTCCGTCATAATTCCCGTTATGCTTGTGCCAGTAATCGTTTACCCCGATTAAAATGCTTAATACTGCGGGTTTGAGATCAAGGCAATCGGTTTGCCAACGCTCGGCCAACTGGTAAACCTTGTTTCCACTGATCCCCTTATTGTAAATCTTCAGGTTCTTTGCCGCAAATGTATTTAAAAGATCGGCGGCAGCAAGAAAAGCATATCCGCCACCGAGAGCGCTCTGATTATTAGGGTCTTTAACTTCACGGTTTCGACCGGCATCGGTAATTGAGTCTCCCTGGAAAAGAATTACATTGCTATTTTTCAAGGAATTAATATTAATCCTTGACGAGGGAACCGCCATTTCCAACTCATTTGCGGATAAAACGACAGGAAGAGCTGCAAGTCCAGCCGTTCCAATCAAAGCATTTTTTAAAAAATTCCTGCGATCTGACATTTTCATAATTAATTAATATATAGGTTTATAACGATTTCAGAATAAATTCGATTCGTTTGTCGGGCGAAACCAAGGGAAGATCGATCAATTCATAACCATAATCCAGATATGCTTCAACTACAAAATGATGAATTTTTTCAGCTTCTTCAAAGGTTTCAGTTCGTATATGATCATTTCGATATATCCGACGCCAAGGCGGAGTCAAAAATACTTTTTTTGCATAATAATTCTCATTTATCGCAACTTTTAATTGCATGGAAATCGCTTTCCCTTTGTACATCGAAAAAGCTGCCTGATCGGGTAATCCACGATCACTAAATGCTATAGATTCAATATTAATACTTTTAAGAAATTTAATTCGTTCATCCATGACCCGTTTTTCGAAACCCCGGGCATCTTTCCACGGAAGCAGTTCTCCCCCATTCGCTACTTGCTGTTCGATAATTTGCCTTGCTATTTCGCCGCCAACGGGATAACCAAGTTCTTGAAGTTTTTCGATCAAGACACTCTTTCCAAATCCCGGGCCACCGGTAATCACATACACCATAAATTCAGGATACTATTTTAAGCTAAAATTAGCAATTCATTTGCTGACAGCAATAAATATTTAGTTCCCATTCAGGATAAATATTAATTTTACAGTAAATCACTCCCTCACCAATAGTGCATATTTCTGATATATAAACATATAGCTTATTGAAAACTATCTAAAAATATTTAACCGGAGAAATAAATGATTTCAGTAAAAAGGTCATTAAAATAGTCATTGGAAAGGTCATTGGCTTCGCCGTCATTGAAAAAGTCATTATGGTCATTAGTTATTAAAAATCTTTGTTTGAGGATCCGATGCTGATGTAGGACCTGATACCAGACTCGATATGAACCAAACATAGAGTAGGGAAATGGAATGATGGGGCGGTAAGGCGATGGGGCGCAAGGCCGGCGACAGAGTGATCAAACAATCTTTGATAAGAGGTATGGGCCAAACATGAAGCAAACCCATTCTGATTATTTATTTCAATTATGATGGATATCTAAAAAAGTGCAACATTTATGCAGGCTGAATGATAGTTTTTCCTCAGATGCAGATTGATCCTTTATTACTGCTTAAGAAATAAAGAGATCAATACCAATAGACAAAGCAGGCGCTTACAAAATTGAATCTGTTTCATTACTGAAATTTTAAGTGTGAAAAATTAAGTCGCCATGGAACTTGAAAGGGTGGTTTTAACCACCCTTTTTCAAATTATTATTTCTTTTCTTCAACAATACGCACGCCTGAAGCATCAAACATATCCATCATTGTTCCGTTCACGTGATTATCATCTTTCTTTTTCAAAAGAAGATAAACATCGTACCCATTAGAAGAGGTAAAATAAGCTGTAACTTCATCAATTTTTTCTTCCACTCTGGATAACTTAATTGTTGCTTCATCAGCTGATTTAAAGTTTCCTGCCAATTTACCATCAACACGTTCCAATGTTAAAGTTGAATGAGCATCTCCATTGGGCGTTCCTACTACCAATACATCCCACTGGCCAACAAAATAATCTGCTGCAGGTTGGGTCTGTGCATTTGCACCAATCGATAAAAGGAGGAAAAAGATTCCTGCAAAAAATAAAATTGCTTTTCTCATGATAAATAATTGTTTTTTGTAGTTAAAAATGTTTGTGAACTTTAAATACGTATTTTATAATTAAAACGTAATCAATAAGTCAATCTCGAAATAAGAGTTGGCTTATGCCTGAGTTGCAGTTCTTGCTCCATTGCAGCATCTTTTCCTCCAAATGGTTTTATGGTAGTAATATATTCCTCTAATTCCTGAATACCTTTCAGCGTACACAGACCTCTGATGTAAATAACAATTGAATTAAGCAGTATTTCGTATGGAGATACACTGAACTTTTTAAACAGGTCAGTTCGGGCAACAGCATTGTATAAAATATAGATACCCTCCATTGCAACTTCAGGAAGAATATTTTCTTTGAAGATACCCACATTGATTCCTTTCCGGATTAAATTTTCTAACAGCAGACCAAATTTTGCCCCTATAGCAAGCTCATTTTTTTTCTCCAGTTCAGGGTAGTAATAATGCAAATCTTTATAGAACAAGTCGTTAACATCATAAGCCTTCTCTGTTGCCAAATACCAGATATCAAATAAACACAAAACAACATTTTGATCTGCCGAAAAATTTTCAACAAGGTGAAACTGCTGATTATAGTGAAGTTGCAGCACCCCTTCCAATAATTCTTCTTTGTTTTTATAGTATTTATAAACCGTTTTGGTAGAAATACCTAAAGGTTCAATGAGCTTCTTTATTGACATTTCTCGAATACCAAATTTTAAAAATTGCTCATAAGCTGTTTTCAGAATTTCATTCTTCATATTTGGAATTTATGGAAAATATATTTTATACAATATTTTCCATAAAGGAAATAGAAAATATTTACACAAACAAATTTTCCATAAATTATTTTATCCTTTGGGTTCATTTATATTAAAAAAATGACAAAACAGAGCAAAACAAACTCTCCTTATATTCTTCTGGCTTTCTTTCAAAACCAACTTAATTGATATAAAAAAATCAAACACCGCCAATCAAAATCCAACCCAGTGCTACCGCGCCAAAGGCATGGGTAATAAATAACAGTTCTGCAATGAGAACCCTGATTGTTATTAAAATAGTCATTGAAAAAGTCATTGGCTTCGCCGTCATTAAAAAGGTCATTAGTCATTAAAAATCTTCGTTTGAGGATCCGATGCTGATATAGGACCTCATACCAGACTGAACCAAACATAGAGCAGGGAAATGGAATGACGGGGCGGTAAGGCAATGGGGCGATGGGGAGAAAAGGCGATGAGGCGCAAGGACGGCGACAGAGTGATCAAACAATCTTTGATAAGAGGTATGGACCAAACATGGAGCAAACCCATCCGCGCTGTTTGTTTCAATTACTATAAACATGTATTAAATTGCACTGCATATCGAAAGTCCACAGATGATCCCGTATTGACAAAAGACGATATTTATTCCATTACTTCTATATCTTATAAACTTCTCAATCAGAACCAGTACCCAAAGCTGGCTGAGAAAGTCGGTTTGTTGGTCGAACCTGAGTATCCCAAAGTCATATCCAGTGGTCCCAAAAAAGTTTTCAAAGCATATTTTATACCACCACCGAATATCACATTGGCATCATCC
>JAATGF010000082.1 GCA_015654795.1 Bacteroidales bacterium | reverse complement strand
TTCCCTCTATAAAACAGATGAATCTACATTATGATAATCAAATAACAACAACATAACCTTAACCTGACGGCTATGCGCACATGCGGGATCACAAAATAAACAGGTTTTCTGTGACTTTATTGTGACTTTAACTGTGACTTTATTTACTAAAATATCTATATAATGTACTGTTTATTAAATATATATGGTAATATAAGTTGTGACTTTAACTGTGACTCCAGGAATTAAGGCGGTGAGCTTCTAAAAATTAGTTTTTAAAGATGTCTCCATATGATTTTATTTTTGAACTAAAGTTGTAAATTGCAAATGAGTTATAATCGAATAAAAAATTCCTCCAACAATATCATCTGATCCGTAATGAGCACAAAAAAGGTTGCCATTGCTGACAACCTTTAATCCTTTCTTGCAACCATGCAAAGTTCAAAATCAGTTCAAAACAATTATTAAAGCGCTGATAATAAACTCATAATAGTCGGGGTGACAGGATTTGAACTTGCGACCCCTCGCCCCCCAGACGAGTACTCTAAACCAAGCTGAGCTACACCCCGAATTATGTGCGTTTCTTTTACGCGATTGCAAAAGTAATCCGCTTTTTCCTTTTTGCAAATATTTCTGTTCAATTTATCCAAAATAAAGAAATCGGAATTAAGTTTTTTCACCTCTTTCTTAAACAAAAGATTTCAAATTGTGTTTTATTGTTGTGTATTTGAAAACAAAAATTAATTTACACTAGCAATTATTGCTGTTGTATAAATTTTAATTTAACTTTGTAAAAACAAAAATATCAAGATAAATGGAATTGTTTAAACCTATGAATATTGCTGAAAATAAGCCTTTAAGTGTTGAATCTGATGGTAATTCGGAGCGTGTGAAATGTTTAATTATTGGATCGGGACCTGCCGGGTTTACGGCTGCCATTTATGCTGCAAGGGCTAATCTTAGTCCTGTGTTGTACGAAGGGCTGCAACCGGGAGGGCAATTAACTACAACGACCGAGGTTGAAAATTTTCCTGGATATCCGCAAGGAGTTACTGGTCCGGAAATGATGGAGGATCTTAAGAAACAAGCCATAAGGTTCGGGACTGATGTTCGTTGGGGATTGGCGACAGCGGCTGATTTAACAGGTTCTGTTCACAAGATTACCATTGATGGCAAAAAAGTGATTGAGGCTGATACTGTTATTATTGCAACAGGGGCAACTGCCCAATACCTGGGAATTGAGGATGAACAAAAATATGCCGGTTCGGGCGTTTCGGCGTGTGCCACTTGTGACGGTTTTTTCTATAAAGGGAAAGATGTTGCGGTAGTTGGCGGCGGTGATACTGCCTGCGAGGAGGCCATCTATCTTGCCGGGCTTTGCCGAAAGGTTTACCTGATTGTTCGCCGGGATGCCTTAAGAGCTTCGAAAGTAATGCAGGACAGGACATTCAGAACTCCTAATATTGAAATACTTTGGAAACATCAGACCAAGGGTTTATTTGGAAATGGCGTTGTAGAAGGGGTTACGCTTATAAAGAATAAAGGGGAAGCTGATGAATCGGAAGTGAAAATCAACGTTGATGGGTTCTTTCTGGCAATAGGGCATCAGCCCAATTCATCTGTTTTCAATCAATTTATTGACACTGATGAAGTTGGATACATCAAAACGATTGGCGATTCCTCAAGAACAAATGTTGAAGGAGTATTCGCCTGCGGTGATGTTATGGATCATATTTATAAACAGGCCGTTACTGCTGCCGGTTCGGGGTGTAAGGCAGCCATCGATGCGGAGCGGTATCTCTCAGAAAAAAAGTAAGGAAGGAATTACACGAATTAATATGAATTGCCACCAATCCTATTTTGTAGGGATTCGTGTCAATTCGTTATAATTCGTGTAATCTTTTCTTATGAAACCTGTGCAAGTTTGGTTCCTGCATATTTTCCGGCTTCAAGTTTTTTACGAACTTCCGAGAATGCTTTAATCGTATATTCGACATCTTCAAGTGTGTGTATTGACGTAGGGATAAGACGCAATAACAACTGGCCTTTTGGAATAACAGGATATACAACGATTGAACAGAAAATATTGTAGTTTTCGCGAAGATCCATTACTACGTTTGTTCCTTCGGGTACACTGCCTGAAAGATAAACCGGAGTAACGGGTGAATTGGTTACTCCTAAATCGAAGTTTTCGGCTTTTAAACCTGCCTGAAGGGCCCGGACAATTACCCAAAGTTTTTCTCTTAGTTCTGGTTCGGTACGGATCAATTCAAGACGTTTGAGCAGTCCCATCACCATTGCCATAGGAAGCGATTTTGCAAATGTCTGTGAGCGCATATTGTAGCGCAGAAAATCGCATACTTCTTCGCTGCTGGCGATGAAAGCACCGATTCCGGCCATAGCTTTGGCAAATGTTCCGAAATACATATCAATTCCATCCTGAACGCCTAAATATTCTCCAGTTCCGGCGCCTGTTGTGCCCATTGTTCCAAAACCGTGTGCATCGTCAACAAGTAACCTGAAGCTAAATTCACTTTTAAGTGCAACAACTTCATCCAGTTTTCCACAATCGCCTGCCATTCCAAATACGCCTTCGGTAATTACAAGAATACCTCCGCCGGTTTTTTGAGCCAATGTGGTGGCGTGCTCCAATTGTTTACGGAGACTATCCATGTCGTTGTGCAGAAAGACGAAACGTTTACCCATATGTAACCTGACACCGTCGAGAATACATGCATGGGCTTCGGCATCATACACAATGACATCATTACGACCACAAATTGCGTCGATAATTGATATCATTCCCTGGTATCCGAAGTTGAGCAAAAAAGCATCGGGTTTACTGACAAAACTGGCCAGTTGACGCTCCAATTCTTCGTGCATACTGGTTTGTCCCGACATCATTCGTGCACCCATTGGGTAGGCAAGACCATATTGAGCAGCCGCCAGGGCATCTGCTTTTCTGACTTCAGGATGATTAGCCAGACCACAATAGTTATTGAGGCTCCAGTTGAGAACCTCTTTGCCCCTGAATTTCATTCTGGACCCGATTTCACCTTCTAATTTAGGAAATGAAAAATAACCATGTGCTTCCTTCTGGTATTGACCAAGGTTTCCCTTGTCTGTTTTGAATTTTTCAAAAATATCCACGATTTCTTTGATTTTATTATAGATTACGCAAAAGTATACTTTTTTACATTGTGACACTAATAGTTTTCAGATTGATTTTTTCTGAATTATATCATGGTCTAAAAGCGGCAAGCCTGATTTTATTCGTTTATCTGTACTTTTAATTGTATATCTTACAATACGATAACATGTTATATTGATCAAATTGTACGTCATAATATTGTTTGTTATCGATTTATTTTTATTAATTCGTGCATCGATCCGGGGCCTTAATATTTCGATAAAGTGTTAATTCGGGCAGCTAAATATTCGCGTTGAGCAACCATTTGAAGGGTTCGACAATCATTGTAACGATGGGTGCATAAACAAATGATTAATATTCCTATAATCGTTTAGTTTATTCCCCGAAAAAAAGATGTGCCGAATTGTCGAAAAAATGTATCTTTGCAAAATGATTCTAAAAGTGAAAAATATCCTTTGGGCTGGCCTGTTTTTTGTGGCTCTTTCCTGCGGCGATTATCAGAAGGTAGTCAAAAGTACTGACTATGAATACAAACTGAAAAAAGCCAAAGAGTATTATGAGAATAAGGAATATGGTCGCTCCTCGCAGCTTTACCAGGAATTGGTCAATATTTACCGTGGCACAAGTCGCGCTGACCAGATATATTATTATTTAGCAAAGAGTTGCTACGGACAAAGGGATTATGTGCTGGCGAGTCACTATTTCAGGCAGATGCTTAAGGAATTTCCCCGTAGTGAATTCAACGAAGAGGCTCAGTTTCTGATCGGTTACTGTTACTATCTGGATTCGCCGACTCCGCGGCTTGATCAAAAGACGACCCAGGATGCCATTGATGCCTTGCAATTATTTATCAATGTTTTCCCAGGTAGTACCAAGGTTGCCGAAGCAAATAAGCTTATCGACGAATTGAGGGAAAAACTGGTTTACAAATCGTATTTATCTGGAAAGTTATATTACGATCTGGGCGACTATAAAGCTGCAGTTATCTCTTTGACGAATAGTCTTAAGGAATATCCTGATACAAAATACCGTGAAGAATTAATGTATTATTTGCTGAAATCGAAATATCTTCTGGGTGAAAACAGTAATGAAGAAAAGAAACGTGAACGATTAAATAGTGCATTGGATGAATATTTTACTTTCACGGATGAGTTTCCTCAAAGTAAATACAGAAAAGAAGCTGATCGATTCTTTGCAAGTACAAAGAAATTGATGAATATTAGTGATGACGAGATAAATAAAACACAGAAATAGATATGGATTATAAAAAAACAAAAGCTGCCATAACCACTGTACCAAGGGATTTAAATGAATTGGAAGCATTTACGGGCAATATCTATGAATCGTTGATGGTGATTGCGAAACGTGCCAATCAAATCAATGCTGAATTGAAAGAAGAATTAAATACCAAACTTCAGGAGTTCGCCTCTTTCAGCGATAACCTGGAAGAAGTATTCGAGAATCGCGAACAAATTGAGATTTCGCGTTACTACGAAAAGTTGCCTAAACCCACCCTTATTGCTTATGAGGAGTTTAAAGAAGGCCAGATCTATTATCGTAATCCTGCAAAAGAGAAAAAATAGGAGTGATTATATTATTTCTCTCGATATTAGCTTTTTATAGAAGGCACCATCTGGAGTTTAATTATTAAAACCTTTCGTCGCGGATGCAACTTCAGGGAAAAAAAATAATTCTGTGTGTTACAGGAAGTATTGCAGCCTACAAGGCTGCTTATCTTTTAAGGGGGCTATTGAAACAAGGCGCTGAAGTGCAGGTTGTAATGACGCCCTCTGCGAAAGAGTTTATTTCACCATTAACATTGTCGACATTATCAGGACGGCCTGTTTTAAGTGAGTTTTTTACCCGAAATGATGGTCTTTGGAATAGTCATGTTGATTTGGGTTTATGGGCAGATCTCCTGTTAGTTGCCCCGGCAACTACTGCGACAATAGGAAAGATGGCAAATGGTGTTTGTGATAATTTGCTGGTAACTACCTATTTATCGGCAAAATGCCCTGTGATGGTAGCTCCGGCTATGGATCTTGATATGTTTCAGCATCCATCAACTCAACGGAATATCGGGCTTTTAAAATCGTATGGGAATATCATTATTGAACCGGGAACTGGTGAACTTGCCAGCGGTCTTTCGGGTAAAGGGAGAATGGAAGAACCGGAAGTAATTGTTGATATGATCGTCGATTTTTTTGCTGAAAAAAAAAACTGCTGAATAAAACCTACCTTGTAACAGCAGGCCCCACTCACGAAAAAATAGATCCGGTCCGTTATATCGGAAACTACTCTTCAGGAAAGATGGGTTTTGCGGTAGCTGAAAGACTGGCTTCGCTGGGAGCTAAGGTTATTCTAGTTACCGGTCCGGTAGCACTTCAATGCAAAAATGAAAATATCGTACGCATCGATGTTGTTTCAGCAACTGAAATGCACACTCAATGTCTTAACTACTATAACAATTGTAATGGAGCGATCATGGTAGCTGCTGTGGCTGATTTTGCTCCTGTAGTTGTTGATGATCAGAAAATTAAGCGAACATCTGCTAATTATTTACTCGAACTACGTCCCAATCCGGATATTGCCGCAAGTCTGGGAAAGATCAAGCGAAAGGATCAGGTTCTTGTTGGTTTTGCACTTGAAACCAATGATGAAGAGCAAAATGCCCTTGCGAAACTGCAAAAGAAAAATCTTGATTTTATTGTTCTTAATTCGCTGCGTGAGAGTGGTTCAGGATTTCAGCACGATACAAACAGAATAAAGATTCTTGATAAAAGCGGTGCAATTTTCAACTATGATTTAAAACCAAAAACGGAAGTAGCCGTTGATATTGTAAATAAATTGATAGAGATCGAAGATTCCATTTCTGGATTAACGTGAATTTTGTACTTTTATAGAAATTATAACAGACTGTTATGCCGAGAATACTCTTCATACTCGCACTGATTTGTTGCTCAATAGCGGCAGTGGGACAGGAGTTCCGATGCAACGTCAGTGTGTCGAGTTCCAAAATTGAGGGAACCTATAAGCAGGTTTTTGAATCAATGCGGACCGATATTTACGAGTTTATGAATAACCGGAAATGGTCTGACAATGTTTTTACTACAGACGAAAGAATTGAATGCACGATTTTTATCCAGATTACTGATCAGGTTTCGGCTGATGAATTTAAAGGGACGATGCAGGTACAGCTAAATCGTCCGGTTTTTAATGCTTCATACGATTCTCCGCTTCTGAATATTAAAGATAATGATTTGCAATTCAGATATGTAGAGTTTCAACCTATGGAATTTGATGAAACTTCAAATTCAAATCCGCTTACCAATATATTGGCATATTATGCCAATGTACTTCTGGGATTCGATTATGATACATTTTCTCCGCTTGGAGGTTCAGCCTATTTTCAGAAAGCCCGCGACATTGTTAATCGTTCGCAAAATGCCCGCGAAAAGGGATGGAGAGCATTTGAAGGAAATTATAATCGTTTCTGGTTAGTCGAAAACCTTACAAACAAGGCATATGGTCCGTTTCGCGAATTACTTTACCGTTATCACAGGTTGGGTTTGGATGTGATGGCAGAGAAACCGGACATCGGCCGCTCTGAAATTGCCGATGCATTGAAAAATATGCAACGTGTATACAGATCTAAACCTGATACTTATGTCAACAGGATCTTTTTTGATGCAAAATCGGATGAGCTTATTAATGTTTTTTCGAAAGGTAGCACTGACGAAAAGGGGAGGGTTATGGTCATCCTTACTGAGTGTGATCCTTCAAACGCCGGGAAGTATGCAAAAATTTTGGACCAAAAGATTTTTTAAATCTAATCATACCTGAATGTTAACACGTTTAAGAATTCAGAACTACGCTTTGATCCGGGAATTGGATGTTGATCTCCGTCCCGGCTTTTCAATTATTACGGGAGAGACTGGTGCCGGTAAGTCGATTTTACTGGGCGCTTTATCATTGATTCTTGGTCAAAGGGCCGATTCCTCTGTTCTCAAAGATAAATCGATAAAATGTGTCGTTGAAGCAGTATTTAAAGTCGATGGCTTGGGTCTCGAAGAACTATTTCTGACAAACGATCTTGACTTTGATAATTTTGCGATTTTCAGACGTGAAATCAACCCTGCCGGGAAATCGCGTGCCTTTATCAACGATTCGCCTGTGATGCTTAAAACAATGCAGGATATTGGGATCCACCTGATTGATATTCATTCACAGAGCCAGAACCTGGAACTAAATACGCAGGCTTTTCAACTGATGGTGGTCGATATCTGTGCCGGGAATCAGGATTTACTCGCCACATACAAAGATAGTTACAGAGATTATCGAACGTTGATCAGCGATCTGGCGGAGGCAGAATCGGTGGCTGAAAAATCTAAGGCAGATCTTGATTATTACCAATTTCAATTCGATCAATTACATAAAGCCTCATTAACTGAGAATGAACAGGAATTGCTCGAAAAAGAGGCTGAATTACTGACTCATGCCGAAGAAATTAAAGCAGGGCTTTCAAATGTGGCCGAGCTTTTGAACGGCGAAAATATTTCGGCTTTGATTCAGGTCAAAACATCTGTCGGTTTAATTACCAAACTCAATAATTTCCTTCCTGAGGCACGAGGGCTTTCGCAACGTTTGGATAGTTTATATGTTGATTTAAAGGATATTGCTGATGAGGTGGCATCAATAGGCGAGAATGTTGAATATGACCCGGAAAGAATAAGATTAATCAATGAACGTCTTGATCTGATTTATTCTTTGCAACAAAAGCACCATGTAAAATCTGTTGAAGAACTTATTTTGCTGCGCAATTCGCTCGAGGCTAAAATTCTGGAGGTTTCATCCAACGAAGAGGAGATTCTTCGCCTGGTACAATTAAAGGAACTGAAAAAAGCTGAGATTGAAGATCTGTCAAACCGATTATCGGTTAAACGTCATTCGGTAGCTGAGGAAATCGAATCGCGGGTGATAAAGCAGCTTTTGCAGTTAGGAATGCCTAATTCGAAGTTTAAAGTCGAAATATCACCATTATTATCACCGGCAGCCCACGGAATGGACATTGTCAGCTTTCTTTTCACTGCCAATAAAAACGGGGTGCTTTGTGAAATCTCGAAAGTAGCTTCCGGCGGCGAAATGTCAAGGGTAATGCTTGCAATTAAAGCATTGATATCTAAATCGAAAGCGCTGCCTACGATTATCTTCGACGAAATAGATGCCGGTGTTTCGGGCGATATTGCCGAAAGGATGGGGATCATCCTGAAGGAGATTTCCACTGATATGCAAGTAATTAACATAACCCATCTTCCACAGATTGCCGCAAAGGGTGATCATCACTTCCTGGTTTATAAACAGGATTCGGAGAGTGAAACAACTACACGTTTAAAGCTTTTAACGAAATCAGAAAGGATTGAAGAACTTGCTAAGATGCTCAGTGGCGAAAACATTACTGCTGCTGCCATTTTAAACGCCGAGGAACTTTTAAAGTGATTGTAAATCAGAAATATAAACTGTATGTGAAAAAGACTATAACGTAGAATTTCACAAAATTGATCCACGTATTATGGAGCTGCAAAAAGTCTTTAACCTTAAGTACAGAAAATGGAATAATATCGTATTTGCAAAAAACAATCGGAAGCTTTCCATATCAATTCTCCAACTCTATTGATTCGTCAATGTAACCTGTTGATAAAAATTGTATTTATCAACGTATATAAACAATTGCATCGCTTTCGGGTTATAACCTCGACGACGACCAGAACAATCAAAAGCTGATCCGATAATAACTAAACTTGTGTGGTATTTTATTAATTGAAGACTCAAATGTTTTCAGAAATTGTAATGAGATGGCTTATAATTTATTAAAGGGAAAAAAAGGAATCATTTTCGGTGCTTTGAATGAACATTCGATTGCCTGGAAAGTTGCAGAAAGGGCACTTGAGGAAGGTGCGACCTTTACTTTGACAAATGTCCCGTTTGCTATCAGGATGGGCGATACCCAAACATTGGCAGACAAATGTAACACGATAGTGATTCCGGCTGATGCCTCAAATGTTGAAGACCTTGAAGCATTGATTGTAAAATCGATGGAGTTTTTGGGCGGTAAAATTGATTTCATACTGCACTCTATTGGTATGTCGCCGAATGTGAGGAAGGGGAGGCATTACAGCGATCTGGATTATGATTTTCTTTCGAAAACGCTTGACGTTTCAGCGATATCCTTTCACAAGGTGTTACAGGTAGCCCGAAAACTTGATGCGATTAATGAATGGGGATCGGTGCTCGCACTGTCGTATGTGGCGGCACAACGCACATTTTACGGGTACAATGATATGGCTGATGCCAAATCGCTGCTTGAGTCGATTGCCCGGAGCTTTGGCTATATTTATGGCAGTGAACGTAAAGTACGAATCAATACCATCTCTCAGTCTCCAACTTCGACAACTGCGGGGAACGGGATAAAGATGTTTGGTAATTTGCTCGATTTCTCCGAACGTATGTCCCCTCTTGGTAATGCTTCCGCAGATGAGTGTGCCGATTATTGCATTATGATGTTTTCGGATTTTACGAAGAAGGTCACGATGCAGAATCTGTTCCATGACGGAGGCTTTTCTTCTATGGGTATGAGCTTCAGTGCGATGGAGCAATACAACAGAGGTTGTGAGGAGGATGAGCCTGACCATCAATTTGACTAAATAAAAAAAGCGCTTTTAAAGCGCTTTTTTTATTTAGTAACCCAAGGCGTTGTCGTTGGGCTGAATTATATATTGGATCAAAACAAACATCTGGGAGAATGAATTCTTGACCTGTCCTTAAATTTGTTTACGGATTTTTTAAATTAATCCTCTCAATTCTGTTTCTGCAGTTTGTATTCATCTTCCTCTCATCTGTATGGTTATTTCGGTTACCTTTTTCGCGGCCTCTCAAGACCTCTGGCGTCCTCTCAGTATCTCTGTGCCTTTGCATGAACCTTTTCCTACCTGGAAAAACCTTATTTTCTGAATCTCTTTAACTTAGTAGAGCAGAGGTTATCCTTCTCAATCCCTAACCTTATTTCATGTTGTTTAATAAGAGGTTTGTTTTTTTTTGATATCAAACAACATAAGAGGTTTTCACAAATATTTGTTATTCACCAATTTACCAACCTTGTCTTTCTCCGTAGGAGATATGGTATTGTAGAACTGGCGATCCCCCTCGTTTGCAACCCCGAAATTTTGGGACCCCGTTTTTTCGGGGAGGGGGTAGTCGGCTGTTAGTGACTGGCGACTGGCAGGCTCGCTTACTAAAAAACAAGGAGTCATCTGATTTTTAATGGATTAAGGTCAAATAGTTAGCGCTATCATGCCAGCTGCTCATTGCATAAACCATTTAAAAGCAGTTTACAAAATTTACCCGCACGCTCCGTCATAGAACCAAAATTAGGCAATAACAGATATATCATTGCCTGTAATTGTTAAAATTCGTTTAATCAATTTGTTTTTTTTTTGAAACATTATTGTAACATCAAAGCATCAAATTTGCTGACAGATAATTATAAATTGATATAAAGTATTTATGGTTTTTTCAGTGAAGCAATTTAAGAACAAAAATAAACCGTTAGTTGAAAAGAAGATTTCGGATTTAAAACCAGTTAGTCGAAGTAAACACTTTTTTATCAACAGCAACAATTCGTTATTACCAATTTTGCTCAAATCGCTTTTGGGCGTAATTATCACTTTATTGTTTTGCAATGCGACTATCGCCGCAACCGGAAGTATCGAAGGTTTGGTATTTGATAAAAAAACCGGAGAAACACTCGTTGGAGCAACAATCATTCTCGAAGGAACTCAAACAGGAGCTGTTACCGATTTTGATGGCCATTTTATTATTACAGGAATAAAACCAGGGAAGTATAATGTAACAGTTTCTTATATATCCTATAATCCAATAGTTTTTGATGGTGTTGTAGTAGTTGCTGATAAAAAAGTGCAGTTAAAAGTCGATATGGAAGAAGCCACAACCACTATCGGTGATGTCGCGGTTACTGCCAGCAGAAGGAAAGGTTCGGATGTTGCGATTATCAGTGCGATTAAATCGGGTTTGACAGTCGCAAGTGGTATTTCTAATCAGCAAATTATGCGTTCACAGGACAGGGATGCATCTGAAGTTGTAAAGCGGGTGCCCGGCATAACGATTGTTGATGACCGTTTTGTAATTGTAAGAGGTTTGGGACAGCGATACAACAGTGTTTGGCTAAATAATTCTGCAGCACCAAGTTCCGAATCCGACAGCAGGGCATTCTCTTTTGATATCGTTCCGAGCTCAATGCTCGAAAATATGATAGTTTTCAAAACACCGGCGCCTGAACTTCCGGGTGATTTTTCGGGTGGATTCGTAAAGCTAACAACCAAAGATGTTCCCGAATCAAATCTTTATTCGTTTTCAGTTGGTTCCTCTTTTACGCCGGGAACAACATTCAATGATATTTACAAATACGATGGAGGTAAATACGATTGGCTTGGATTTGATGACGGAATCAGAAAGTTGCCCGCTTTATTTCCCAACGATTTACGTGGTGTCGGCCCGAATGACCAGGTTTTATTAGGTCGTATGCTGAACAAAAACTGGACGGCCAAAGCGTTTACTGCAATACCCGATTTACGCTTCACCTACACAATGGCTCACCGCTTCAAAATTAAAAAGATAATTATCGGTGAAGTTACCGCCGTAAATTATTCAAATACAAATAGTTCTAACGACATAGAAAATAATAATTTTGTTGTATATCGTTTTAAGGAAGATCAGCCAGGTTACAATTTTGCATTCAATGACAATGCTTACAAAAACACGGTAAAACTTGGAGTGATGCATAACTGGAGTGCATTCCTTGGCAAAGGGAATAAAATAGAGTTTCGTAACCTCTTCAACCACATTGGTTATACAAAGACTTCAATTCGCCGGGGAACCGAATATTATAGCAATACGCAAATAAAATCTTACGAATATGCATTTATGAGCCGCAATACCTACATGGGTCAGTTAAGCGGAACCCACTCATTTAATGAAAATAAAACAAAAATCGATTGGACTACAGGTTATTCAAGAGCAACGCGCGATGAACCTGATTTAAAAAGATTAAAATTAACAATTAATGAAAATAAAGGCGATATAAATTATGGCAAATATAACAATCCATGGAGTAGCAGCACCGGTAGATTGTTTATGAATCTTTGGGAGAATGTTTATTCTGTTGCAGCCAATATCGAAAACACCTTTAAAATATTTGATATCAATCCTGTTTTAAAGGCGGGAGTCTATGCAGAAAAAAAAGAACGGG
>JAATGF010000022.1 GCA_015654795.1 Bacteroidales bacterium | reverse complement strand
TTGAATTTTTGTAGGAAATCCCATGGCATTTGAATGTTAAAAATGAAACTAGTCATATAACTAGTTTCAAAAGCAATAAAAAAACCAACAGACCGCAATATCTATTGATTTTTTTTATCTAGTTAAAGCCAAACTCCAGGGCGCCTTTATCGATACGATAAAGGTACTGAAGATTGGGATCATCCAGATCAATTTAAACTGAGAGGCCGCGAGAGACCACGAAATATTATATACCACCCCGACTCATCCACCCACCTTTTTGGCCTTGTAACCTTCCGAAAGAAGTATCTCCATGATCCTGCTGCAGAAATCACCCTGAATAATAATTTCCCCATCTTTGACACTTCCTCCTACCCCGCACTTTGATTTTAGCTTTTTCCCAAGCTCTTTAAGATCATCCTCCGCGCCAACAAATCCTGAAATTAAGGTTACTTTTTTTCCTGCACGTTGCTTTTTGTCGAGCATTACCTTCAGATTTTGCTGTGAAGGCTTAAGCGTTTCCTGGTTCTGATCCTCAGAATTATAACTGTATTCGAAGCTGTCGGCTGTGGAGTAAACGATCCCTTCGCGTGATTTCCTGTTTTGCTGATTTGGCATATCGATTTGTCTATCTGTTTAAAATTCAATAATGTAAACTTACGAGAAATTAGGTTATCAATGTAAAACCACATTGATCTGATCTGCTTTTCTGATTTAAAAATAGTCATTTTTATCAAATTGCAAAAGTCAAAATGTAAGCGATTTAATGTTATTATAAATAATCAGTCTAATTTACCGCTCATTTTAACTACCAATTCATTAATTTTTGCAAATTTGCGATTCGGAGAAATAGCTATTCAGGGTTAATGAAAGTAATTTTTGTAATATAATTTTACTGCAACTTTAAAGCTTTCGAGACCCATTTGTTAAACATTAAAATTCAATAAAATAACTTCATCATTAATGAATAAGATCATTTCGAAAGAGTATTTTTCAGATAAAGTCGTTAAGCTGGTTGTCGAAAACCCGCTGATTGCCAGATCGAGAAAACCAGGAAACTTCGTCATGTTGCGCATTGGCGAGGATGGTGAACGGTTTCCGTTAACCATTGCAGGTGCCGATCCTGTGAAAGGCACAATAACACTTGTCGTCCAGATTATGGGTGTCAGTTCATCAAAACTGGTAGCCCTCGAAGTCGGTGAATCCATTACGGATCTTGTGGGTCCGCTTGGCAAACCGACTCATATTGAGAAGATAGGAACTATACTTGCTGCGGGCGGTGGTGTAGGGGTAGCGCCTCTCCTCCCCATTGTTGAGGCATTTAAAAAAGCAGGTAATCGGGTCGTAACAGTAATTGCCGCCCGAAATAAGGATCTGATCATTCTGGAAGACGAGATCCGCAAATGGTCTGATGAATTAGTTGTTATGACCGATGACGGATCGTATGGACGCCAGGGTTTGGTAACAGCCGGTATGGAAGAGATTATCCAACGCGAAAAAGTGGATGAATGTATTGTCATCGGGCCAGCTATCATGATGAAATTCGCATCAATGCTCACCAAAAAATACAACATTCCTACGCAGGCCAGTTTAAATTCAATTATGGTTGATGGTACAGGGATGTGCGGAGCCTGTCGTGTAACGGTAGGTGGAAAAACCAAGTTCACCTGTGTTGACGGTCCTGAATTTGATGCCCATCAGGTCAATTTTGATGAAATGCTGATGCGACTTGGTGGCTATGTGCAGGAAGAGAAAAAGGCAACCGAAATTTATTCACAAAAGCTTTAATTTTAAGGGAAATGTCATTAACCCCCGAATACCTCAAAGAGGAAAGAAACCAGGAATGGAGAGCAGAATTACGCTCTAAGACAAAGAACAAGGATCGGATGTTGATTTCAAGGGTAAAAATGCCCGAATTGGCACCTGAAATTAGAGTCAGGTATCAGGATCGTGAAGTAAACATGGGACTTGAGCCTGAACAGGCGCAAAAAGAAGCCACACGATGTATGGATTGTGCAAATCCAACATGCATTGAAGGATGTCCCGTGAATATCAACATCCCCAAATTTATAAAATATATCGAAAAAGGCGAAATTCTTAACGCTGCTGCTACACTAAAAGAGACCAACGCATTGCCAGCCGTTTGCGGTCGGGTTTGCCCTCAGGAAAAACAGTGCGAATCAAGGTGTTTTTACGTCGATAAATTAGATAAACAGGCTGTTGCAATTGGACATCTGGAACGGTTTGCCGCCGATTTTGAACGAAATTCAGGTGTCAGCAATGTCCCGGAAACAGCGAAACCTAACGGAATCAAAGTTGCCACAGTTGGTTCAGGTCCGGCATCACTTTCGTTTGCAGGCGATATGGTGAAATATGGTTACGATGTTACAGTTTTCGAAGCATTACATGAAATTGGTGGAGTACTTAAATACGGTATACCCGAATTCCGTCTTCCTAATTCAGTTGTCGATTTTGAATTGGAGAACCTTCGGAAAATGGGCGTCAAATTCGAAACCAACTACATCGTTGGACGGACATCATCGTTTGACGATCTGAAGGAAGAAGGTTACAAGGGATTTTTTGTCGCCAGTGGCGCCGGACTTCCCCGCTTTATGGAAATACCCGGCGAAAATTACAACGGAATCCTTTCATCAAACGAATACCTCACACGCGTCAATCTTATGGGTGCATCTACCAGCAATACCGATACACCCGTTTTGCGCGGTAAAAATGTAGCAGTAATCGGTGGCGGAAATACAGCAATGGATTCAGTAAGAACAGCATTACGTCTTGGTGCTGAACGCGCTATAATTATTTATCGCCGCTCGGAAGCTGAAATGCCTGCACGAATCGAAGAAGTACATCATGCAAAAGAAGAAGGTGTCGAATTTATGACGCTTTGCAATCCACTTGAGTATTTTGCCAACGAGAAAGGTCGTGTAAAGGGAATGAGACTAAACAGAATGGGACTCGGCGAACCTGATGCATCGGGACGTCGTCGGCCAATGCCAATCGACGGATCTGAATTTGAACTCGATGTCGATTTGGTGGTAGTCGCTGTTGGTGTTTCACCTAACCCTTTGGTTCCTTCATGTCTTCCCGATCTGAAAGTTACGAAATGGGGAACAATCGTTGTAGACGAAGAGAAAATGCAATCGTCTATTCCTGATTTGTTTGCCGGTGGTGACATTGTCAGAGGTGGTGCAACAGTTATCCTCGCGATGGGTGATGGCAGAAGAGCCGCCGAAAATATGCATCAATTTTTACAAAAAACGTCGATTAATTAACTCAATAAACTTGAAGATGACTAATCTTAATGTCAAATATCTGGGACTTGATCTTAAGAACCCGATTATAGCCGGAAGTTGCGGTCTTACCAATTCAATTGAAAATCTGAAAGCAATTGAAAAAGCAGGTGCAGGTGCGGTAGTTCTAAAATCAATATTCGAGGAGGAGATTTATATTGAATTTGCGCATGAGTTCAGTAAACTCGGCCCCATGGATAATAACCTTGAATTTCTGGATTACTACGACTACCAGATCAAGAAAGACAACCTGAAACGTTACCTTGCCTTGATTAAGGATGCCAAGAAAGAACTAACAATACCTGTTATTGCCAGTATTAATTGCCTTACAGCTCATGAATGGAGCTTTTTCGCAAAAAAAGCGGAAGATGCCGGGGCCGATGCTTTAGAGCTGAATATGTTTATATTACCATCAAACCTATCGCAGACGAGTCAGGATAACGAGAGTATGTATTTTGATATTGTCTCTCGTGTCGCCTCAAAGGTTAAGATTCCTGTATCGTTGAAAATAAGCCCTTACTTTTCAAATCTGGGTGGAATTATCAGAGATCTCTCGTTTTCCGAAATCAAAGGTCTGGTGTTATTTAATAAATTTTACAGCCCCGATGTTGACATCGACAAAAAGGAAATTATAAGCTCTGATGTTTTAAGTCATGACAGCGATTATAAACTTCCGCTCCGTTGGATTGGAATGATGGCAAACCGGGTGAATAGTGACTTGTCGGCCTCAACAGGTGTTCACGACTGGCAGACCGTCGTAAAAATGTTGCTTGTCGGTGCCACAACCGTTCAGGTAGTATCGTCACTTTATCAGGATGGGTTTTCTGTTCTTGCAGGTATGATTCAAAACCTCGAAAAATGGATGGAAGCCAATGAATATGCCTCAATAGCTGATTTCAGGGGAAAACTGAGTATGGATAACTCAACCAATCTTGCTGAATACGAAAGGGTGCAATTTATGCGTCATTTCGGGGAATACAAATAAAATCTTCGGAATATTCCAGTGTAGGTCTGTCCTGGATTTGCAAGCCCGGGAATGAAAATCTTAACAATAAACCGACTTCCGCAAAGGTTGTCGGTTTATTTTTTGATGTTGAAGAAACAAAGTAGCTCCACTCATTTTTTTATCGTTATTTTGTGTTTGAAACAAATAGTTAATCATGGCCCGAAAAAAAACAACAATGCGCACTATATCAACTATTTCAACTTTATTTCTGTTTTTATCATTTTGCATTACACTCTCGGCCCAGCAAAAAACTGCTGGCGAAAAGGTGATAATAGGAGGTAAAACCTACACACTTTACACTGTATTAAGCGGCGAAACCTCGTTTTCAATTTCCAGAAAATTTGGGATTACCGTCGATGAACTAAATAGTGCAAATCCTGGAATAAAGGAACAATTAAATTCGGGTCAGACAATTAAAATTCCGGCGACTAAAAGTGATGCAAAACCGGCCATTGCAAATGGATCGGGGGAAAGCGAAGATCATCTTTTTACTTATCATTCAGTACGAAAAAAAGAAACCGTTTTTTCCATTGCGCAAAAAAGCAAGATCACTTCTGAAGATATCTATCAATTTAATCCACAGGCAAGAGACGGTATCAAAGAAGGTGACGTGCTGAAGATACCTAAGCCTCAAACATCAGAATCCGAGTCAAAAGCAAGAAACGATGAAAGCCAGCAACTCGTAAAACACGTAGTTAGGAGAAAGGAAACACTTTTCTCCATTGCCCGCGAGTACAATACTACCCAGGAAGAAATTTTAAAGGCAAATCCTGCTATAAAGGGGAGTTTATCAAAAGGAACTATTTTGATTATTCCGAAGCCTTCCAATTTACCTGAAGTTCAGAAAAAACAAAAAGAAACATTGAAATTCAGTGAATACCGGATCATCAGTGGCGACAACTATTATCAACTTGAAAAACGATTTGGGATTGCCCAGGCAGAACTGGAACAATTAAACCCGGCATTAAAAGATGGATTTAAATCAGGAATGATTATTAAGATCCCATCAAAAGAATCCGCTGATGACAATATTTCAAAAAATACTGATGTTCAATTAAATAGCGAAAAACAAAAACCTAATGACAAGTCTGCCGATGCAACAAAAGTTTCATACACTAGTCAAGACAAGACTTTCAATATCGGCATTTTCCTGCCTTTTTGCCAGAATCTGAACGATTCAGCAAATATCGTTCAGCGAACAGCAAGTTTTTTGGAGTTTTATTCAGGCGTTTTACTTGCGACAGAGAAGATTACCGAAGCCGGAATGAAAGTAAAGCTTTATACATACGACACTTATCAGGATAATAAGGTGGTCGAAAAACTCGTAAAAAATCCCGAGTTTCTGTCTCTTGATCTGATTATTGGCCCTGTTTATCCCGAAAATCAAAAGATCGTCGCTGAATTAAGTGCGAAAAATCATATTCCGATGATTTCACCGCTATCTTCCGACAGCCGCTTTGTATCAACTACGCCAGGCTATTACCAGATTAATCCGGGAAAGAAACTTCGTCTAACCAGCACTGCCGACTATATTGCGTCCAAATTTGCAGGACAAAACATTATCGTACTCAACCATGGTGCAAATTCGGGTGATGAAAAGCTGATTATTGAAAGGATAAAACAGAAACTAGGATCAGGAAAGGTTCATCAATACAATATCTGGGGTGGTGGAACTGCCGATCTGGAAGCGCAGCTCAAGACAGAAACCGAAAATATTATTGTTCTGACCGAAGGAAATGAAGCTAACGTTAGTGTGGCAATGACGCGACTTAACACAATTTCGAAATCAAACAAAATCACAGTAGTTGGTCTCCAGGAATACACGAAAATGCAGAGTATTGATATTGAACACCTGCACAATACGCGACTTCATTACTTAGCTCCCTATTTTGTTGATTACGGAAATCATAAAGTAAATACCTTTATTGAAAAGTATCGGGCAGCATATAACAGCGAACCAACACAATACAGTTTTCAGGGATACGACATTGCATTACATTTCATGGCCTCTCTTGCTATGTCTGGCAAGAATTTTCCTGAAAACAATCTATCACCAGGCGTTGATCTTCTGCAGGCGGACTACAATTTCCAAAAGCCATCAGACTTAGGTGGCTATATGAATCGAACTTTTTATATCATCGAATATACTGATAATTACGAAGTTAAATCAGCAGGAAAAATTCTCGGAGCCATGGTTCAAGATAAATAATGCAAGCTTCCAATTCCGCTTTTACAAATACAGCATTATTTCAATCCCTCTAATCTAAGTAATGGGAATAAATAAATGTCGTCTTTTGCCAATACGGGATTTGTGGACTTTCAAAGCGCAGCGCATTTTTCATACACATTTATCATAATTGAAATAAACAACTCGGATGGGTTTGCTTCATGTTTGGTTCATATTTGGTTCATGTTTGGCTCATACCAACAAACCACTTGAAATCGTTCCTGATTTGGAGATCAAGTTCGTATTTAGTCCATCCCTCGTTTATCAAAGATTTTTTGCAAAATAAGGAATTGTGGAATCTTCTGACTTATCGCATTTTCTCCCAATCTCCCTTTCTCCTAACTCGCCTTATCGCCCTTTCTCCCAATCGCCCCATCATTCCATTTCCCTGCTCTATGTTTGGTCCATATCGAGTCTGGTATCAGGTTCTTTATCAACATCGGATCCTCAAACGAAGATTTTTAATGACTTTTTTCAATGACGGCGAAGCCAATGAACTTTTCAATGACCTTAATAAAACCCTTTCCCATCGCCTTTTCCCCTAACT
>JAATGF010000165.1 GCA_015654795.1 Bacteroidales bacterium | reverse complement strand
CCTGTATCAATATCGGATCCTCAAACGAAGATTTTTAATGACTTTTTTCAATGACGGCGAAGCCAATGACCTTTTCAATGACTATTTTAATGACACTCCCTCAGTCTCTCCTTCTCCCTATCGCCTTTTCGCCCCATCATCCCATTTTCCTGCTCTATGTTTGGTTCTTGTTTGGTCCATATCGCGGTCTGTACCTTTTAATGACGCGAAGCCAATGACCTTTTCAATGACTATTTTAATCTATTTTTAGTAAATTTGCAATTGATTTAACATCTTAATACAATGGTTCCTATTGACAATGAAGTTCTTCTTACGATAATTGTACCACTGTTTAACGAAGAAGGAAACCTTCCGCGATTGGCAAAAGAGCTTTCAGGTTACCTCTCACTTTCACCCCATAAAGCAAAAGTGCTGTTTGTCAACGACGGATCGACTGACAATAGTCGTGAACTCGTAGAAAGGCTCTGTGCTGAGAATCAGGCTTTCACATTTATTCACCTGAAACGAAACAGTGGTCTTAGTTCGGCGCTAAAGGCAGGAATTGATCAGGTGATAACTCCCTATTTGGGTTATATTGATGCTGATCTTCAGACTTCACCCATGGACTTCGACCTTTTAATGACTCACATAGCTGATTTTGAACTTGTGACGGGTATTCGTGTCAGCAGGAAAGACGGGATAATCAAACGGATTTCCTCACGGATTGCCAATGCAATCAGGCGTTCGGTTACGCACGATGGGATGTCTGACACCGGTTGTCCTTTAAAAATATTTCACACTTCAACGATCCAACGGATTCCGTTTTTCAAGGGGATGCACCGCTTTTTACCCGCACTTGTCTTGCTTGACGGAGGGCGTGTTAAACAGATCCCCGTACGTCATTTCGAAAGAATTGCCGGAAAATCAAACTTTCATCTTTGGAATCGGTTATTGGGTCCTGCAGCCGACCTAATCGCTTTCGGTTGGATGCGAAGCCGGTATATTCGTTACGAAATAGCGGGCAGAGGATGAGCACGTCATCATTGTGGATATTTGGTATTGGGTTCATTGCTCAATCGCTTTTTGCCGCCCGCATGATTGTGCAATGGGTGAAGTCTGAAAAGGCAGGCAAATCCCTTTCGCCGGTTATATTCTGGCAATTAAGCATTTTAGGATCGCTGATCTTCCTGCTTTACGGGATTTTACGTCGCGATTTTGCGATCGTTTTAGGTCAGGTCCTGGTTTATTTTATTTATGTCAGGAACCTTCACCTTAAGAATCAATGGCGTCCTATTCCCCTCTTATTGCGTTTTATCGTGATCGTTGCGCCAATCCTCACATTGGTTTACTTTCTCTCTGGCACACAAGGGAGTCTCACCTCTCTTTTGAAAAATGAACAGATCCCGCTACCATTGCAGATATGGGGAAGCGTTGGTCAGGTGATTTTTACACTTCGGTTTTACGTCCAATGGATTGATTCTGAATCGAAAAATGAATCAGTGTTGACAAGGCGTTTCTGGTTAGTCAGTCTCGTTGGCTGCCTGATGATTATTATTTATGCGGCTTTCCGGTTCGATCCTGTTTTATTTCTTGGGCAGTTAGCTGGCCTTGTGATTTATCTCAGGAACCTTATGTTGGAAAATCGCGTGAAGAAGAATAGATAAGTCAGATGGATTTGTTATTTTTGATCGGAACAACAAAAGTCTTAACGCTAATTCTGATTCATGAATAATCGTAACCTTCATCTTTTTCTGCTCCTTCTGATTGCATTCTTCGCTTTTGTAGTGAATAATGGTGCGATTGAGGCAAATATCATGGAGGCGCGTAACCTCACGACGGCACGCGAAATACTTCAGAAAAATAATTGGCTCGAACCAACAATGAACGGAGAGTTACGTCTTGAGAAACCTCCGCTTCCTACATGGATTGCGGCTGTAACAATGTACTTTTCGGGTGATGAGAATCTCTCGTTACTCCGTTTGCCTGCTGCCCTTGCCGCTCTTTTGATGGTTTTTTTCCTCTTTAAATTAGCTACAGAACTAACGGAAGACAAATTGCTGCCTTTTCTCGTTGCCGGAACAGCCAGTACCTCGTTTTATATCTTCTTTATGGCACGTGACATTAGCTGGGATATCTTCTGTCATAGTTTTATGATCGGTGCTATATGGCTGTTTCACAGAGGACTCAAAAATAAGGGGAACGGTTGGCGTGAGTTGATTGGTGCAGGCCTGTTGATGGGACTTTCGTTCCTAAGTAAAGGCCCTATCCCTTTTTATGCGCTGCTGTTGCCTTATCTGGTTGCCCGGTCCTTTTCGTATGGATGGGGAGGTGCAGCCGATCAGAAAGTGGGACTTACTTTAATGGTGTTGGTGGCCCTCGTGGTTAGTTTCTGGTGGCCTATTACGATCTGGTTTTCGCATCCCGAATTCTCGGCACAGGTTATACAACAAGAATCAGCGGCCTGGCTGAACAGGAGTACGCGTCCTTTTTATCATTACTGGAGTTTTCCGGTTCAGTCGGGTATATGGGCAATCATGGCAACAATCGCACTTTATTACCCATATGCACGGCCAAGGATTAAGCGGTTCGGAAATTATACTTTTCTTGTCTTATGGGTTGCGATTTCGGTCATTTTACTTTCACTTCTTCCTGAGAAAAAAGAGCGCTACCTCCTTCCTGCACTTCTTCCGCTTGCGATGCTCACCGCTTTTTATTTTCGATCCCTGATACACACTTTCCAGGCAAGTGTGCCCCCAAAAAGTGATCTTGTAATTCTTCGCGTGAATACCGGACTGATGGCGCTGATCAGTTTTATGATTCCGGTAGCAGTTGTTTTAATGCTTAAAGGGGAGGGGAGACCAGGAACAGGCTTATTGTTATTGATTTTCATCCTTTTCTGGGGATTAGCGACCTTTTTAGCTGGTGCATTCCTGAAAAAAAATCCGCTTTGGCTATGGATGGGAATGGTGGGGATGGTACTTTCGGTTTGCATTACGCTTATGCCGCTGGCATCAAAGTTTGCGATAACCAATCCGGAGTACCGGTCGTATAAGGAATTACGTCACCGCGCTGATCTGAAAGATGTGCCATTCTATTTCAACGGTGTGATACTGGGTAAATTTATCGAAGTAATATGGAACTGCGGTCATGAGGTAAAAGCCTGGAATCCTGCAGTGCAGGTTCAGCTTCCGGCCGCACTCCCGATCGTCTTTTTATCGAATGAAGACCCTTTAAAAATATTACCTGCTGAAATTCAGACCAATCATCGTATAGAGGTGATTGGTCATTTCGATGGTAACATGGGAAAGAAAGATGAAAATATTGGTCTGTCGAATTATGTGACGCTAATAAGGTGAGGGGGTGAGAGAAAGAGTGATGGAGAGAAGATATGTTCTCATGTCTGGCTAAATGACACCTCTACCACCCGACCTCCAATATCAGGAAGCAGTCTAATATTAATTGTACTGTTCGATAAACGGACCACGTTATCATCCACCAATTTTTGCGGGGCGATACAGGATAGTAATTACGACGGGCAGCAGACTATTTTGTACAGTGAGTGATGGAATAATCTGTTCCGTAAGGATACGTAAATAAGCTACTCTTTCAAAGGTTCTTTTTTATTGCTGGCGCTTGGAATCGACTTTGGAACGTCATCCGATTTTTTTTCATCTTCATCTTTCATCGACTTCTTAAATTCCTTCATGCCTTTGCCAATTCCCCCCATCATTTCAGGGATTTTTTTCCCTCCGAATAAGAGTAAAACGGCTGCGATCAGAATAATAATGTGCCACGGTGCAAATAAGTCCATATTGTATTGATTAAATTTTGACGAGACAAATTTATGAATGTTTTAGTCATGACAATGCAAAGCTTGAATTAAATTGAATTTTCATGTTCAATTATTGTATGGAATGTCAGGGAGGAAGGAGTGAAAGTTTGGTGTGAAACAGATTGTGATAGCAGGTTAATTTAATTATCAAATCGTCGAATTATCAAGCACACGAATTTACTCATTTCCTAATTCTCACAGTGCTCAATGGTTTGTTGGCAGGCAAATTTCCTCTTTAACATTTAACCTTTTATAACAAACCGCATAATCATTAATCATTATCTTTGGTGGCAATAATAGCTATTTCAAATTATCATCAATTTCACCTCAAGGGTGTTTAAAAATTTAATCATGAGAAAGAACATTTTTTTGACTTTATCACTGGTTGCTGCAATGTTGATTGCGCTTCCAACGTTTGCCCAGGAATTGAACAAACTATCGAAACAAGAGAAACAAGAGGGCTGGACACTGTTGTTTAATGGTAAGAACTTCGACGGATGGAGACAATGTAACGGTACGGAGATGCCTAAAAACTGGAAGATTGATAAGGGTACCATGAATGTATTTACAGCCGAAGGAAAGAAGCCAGGACAGGCTGGTAACGGCGATATCGTTTTTTCACCAAAGAAATTTAAGAACTTCGAGCTTTCAGTTGACTGGAATGCCGGTAAGGCCGGGAATTCGGGAATTTTCTACAACGTACGTGAAGTCGCTGGCCAGCCAATTTATTATGCAGCACCCGAAGTTCAGATACTCGACAATGTGGATGCATCGGACAATAAAATTGATAGCCATCTTGCAGGGTCGCTTTATGATATGATTGCTGCCGATCCTAAAACAGTAAAACCTTCAGGTTCATGGAATACGATCGTGATTAAAGTAAAAGACGGAGTTGTAACTCATACACAGAATGGTGTTGAGGTGCTTTCGTACACTTTGTGGACTCCTGAATGGGATGCACTTGTTGCCAAAAGCAAATTCAAAACATTCCCTGGATTTACTGAAGGGGTTGCTAAAGAAGGTTATATTGGTCTTCAGGATCATGGATATCCAATCTGGTTCCGTAATATCAAGATTCGCGAATTATAAGCTATTGATTTTAAGAAATTTTAACGTGGAAAGGTTAAAGTATTTCAGGATTTTGTCCTTAATACTTTAACCTTTTTCATTTAGCCTTTAACTTTTAAGTAAAGGAAATGGAATAATTGTTGTATTAAAGCAGAATTGGAAGCTTCACAAACCAATTATCCAATTAAGCATTATGTAAAAATGCCTGAGCAAGCGTGTTCCGAACATAGTACGAGGAAGGTATAAAGAAAGTAAGGTGAAGTTCCAGCTGATGTGGGGTTGTCATTTTGAATAGAGAATAACGACATTTATTGATTCGCATTACATAACAGCAAATTTAAATTTTGATTTTTCAATCCGATTTAATAACTTTGGAGTGCATCATAAGTTTGTCATAAGTAAATTTTTAGGTTGGTGAACGAAAGAAGCCTCGCGAAAGTGGGGCTTCAATTGTATAAGGACATTAGTAACCGGACCTTGAGTGTTCGGCGGACCGATGCAGTAATGGACAAAAATTGTTCTTTTCCGGGTAGCAGAATATTTTATGCTTATGTTAGCTGATTGTAATCTCTCAATTTTAATAAAAAATCTTTTTTCGTAGGTTTATGTTTTACAATCGTCGCATGCGCAAATTTTACCCCTGGCTTTTTCGAATGCCTCTTTCCCTTCGGTAATTGAAAAATAGATGAGTCCCGCCGCCCCGATTGCATCAGCATAAGTAAACCCTGTCAGTTGATAAATAAGGCTTGAAACAAGCAATACAACAGACATATATACACAAATCTTTGTGCAATTGCCATCCGAAATAATGGGTGCAGAATTCAGCAATTTGCCCACTATTTTTTTTGCTGTCATTAGCCAGATCATCACAACGATAGAGATGATAGATATAATAATGCCCCAAAATGTCGTATCGGGATGATGATGGTTGACGATGTTTGAAACAGTACCGGCTAACAATCCGGCTGACAAGATATAAAAGGCTGTACCTGTTATTTTGAGTGCTTTAATTTCAAATTCATTTTTTGAACTCCCCGGATTTTGCGCTATGCGTGTAATCATTACCGCAATACCAATCCCCGACATGACTTCGATAAAACTGTCGACGCCGAAGCCGAACAGGGTGAGTGTCTCATCCTGGTAACCCATTATCATTGATACAATACCCTCGATGATATTATAAAATATTGTAAACAAGCTGAGTCGATAAGCAACTTTGTAAAGTTTGATTTCTTTTTCCATACTTATATCTGACTTTAGTGACCTGTTTCGATGCTAGTTTGCTGGTAAAGCTGTCACTGTTCTACATCATGGAACAATTAAAATTTGCAAAGGTTCCGAATATCGGAAGATAGGGTCAAAATAAAAAAATAAATTATCAAATCTGTGCTGGCGGGGGAAAACTAAGGAGAGAAATCCCGCCTAGGTTGAAAGGATTACTTCTTTTCCATTTTTTTCAAAATGCTTATTTAATAATGAAATCAGAACAGATTTATTTATTGGTTTTGAAATATAGTCATTACATCCTGCATCAATCGCTTTTTCGCGGTCACCATAAAGAGCAAACGCTGTTTGTGCAATAATAATGACATTGGTGTTGAATTTTCGTATTTGTTTTGTGGCTTCATATCCATCCATTTCGGGCATTCTAATATCCATCAGTACCAAATCAATGTCAGTGTTGTTTCGGCAAATTTCAACTGCCTGAGTACCTGTCTTTACATTAAAAATTTCACTGGCGAATTTTGAAACAGCCATTTTAATGAGCAGGTTCGAACTTTCGTCGTCCTCTGCAATTAATATCTTGAGCGATTTAGCAGGATAGACAGTTGCCGTTTCCGGAACTACATTCTTAACTAAAATATTTTCTTCCTGATCGCCGTTGTAGGGAAGGGTGAAATAAAATACTGAGCCTTTCCCTTCATTACTTTCTACTCGTATTTTACCGCCTAACATCTCTACATAAGCTTTCGAAATGGCTAATCCCAGTCCTGCACCTTCATAATTGCGGTTCAGCGATTCGCTTCCCTGCCTGAACCTTTCAAAAATAATATCCTTCTGTTCCTTATTAATGCCGATACCGGTATCTTTCACGTAAAATTGCAGAAACGTTGCATGAAACGTTGATTGTATGGATGTTACATGTAGAGACGTTGCATGCAACGTCTCTACAACAAGGTTATATCCAAATTCTATTGTGCCTGTATGGGTAAATTTAATGGCATTTTTAACAAGATTAGTCAGAATGGCATATACCTTTTCCTTGTCTGTTCTAATGATTGCCTTTTTCCCGGATAACGCCTTTTTAATGGATAACTGTATCCCTTTTTGTTCAGCCTCCGGTTTGAAAAAGGTATAGATGTATTCGATTTGCTCGTTAATATTGGTTTCTTTAACCGAAACTTCCATTTGGCCGGATTCCACTTTTGAAATACTCATGATATCGTTTATGATATTAAGCATTCGGGCACCACTTTTCTCTATGATGTCAATATATTCCATCTGTTCTTCACCTGTTAACCGTGGTTCTTTAAGCAGGCCGGCAAAGCCAAGAATACCATTCATCGGAGTACGTATTTCATGACTCATATTGGCAAGGAATGCTGATTTTAAACGGTCACTTTCTTCGGCATGTTCTTTGGCAATTTTTAGATTTTCGATCATATTCTCCCTTTCTGAAATTCGCCATACTGCATCCATCAGTAATGTCAGCTGCCTGATATCGGATTGCTGATAATCTTCCGGTTTATTAGCAACACCTACCAGTCCAACAATCTCATTATCAATGAAGACAGGAATGGATAAGAATCTGGAGATTTGTACATGTCCCTTAGGAAACCCTTTTTTACGGGGGTATTCATCCTGAAAATTATTGATTATAAATGGCTTGCGTTGTCTGATTGCCTCAACCCAGCAACCTGTCTCATCTAAATCATATACCTTTTGTTGATTAACTATGGAACACTCTTTCATTACGTCCTTCGACCATGTATTTAAAGTCACCTGCCGGTTAGTTTCGTTGCAATAGTAGATATGACCTATACTGCTCGAAGTTAGCTTAATGGCTTCCTTTAATGCGTAGTCTAACAAATCTTGCCGGGACTTTGGTTTATACTGCGAAATTCGCAATAAGCTTTCCAGCCGTTCGTTTTGTAATTCAATTTCAGACTTCTGCTTTTGTGTTTCCTTCAGGAACTCTTCAGCTATTTCCTTGGCTTTGATTAATTCATCCTCTATTTTCATCTGGTCGGTAATGTCGCGCACAAAGCAGATCACTCCGCCATTTTCAAGCGCTGTTAATGATATCGTCTGAGGAAATTTATTCCCGTTTTTTTTCTTCCCTGTGGCTCTTCCCTGGTAATACCCTTTTTGATTGAGTTCGGGTATGATTACAGAACCAAATCTTTGAGACTCGCTTTCATCATAGAGTATATGCCATGATGCTCCGATTAATTCAATGGAATCATTATACCCATAGATTCGGGCATGCGAGTTGTTGTTGTAAATAAAGTTGAGACTTGCGTCGAGGATTGCCAAACCATCTATTGCAGCCTGCATGGCATCCGATTGCAGGCGGAGCATTCCATCAGCGTGTTTGTATTTGGTGATATCGTGGAATGACCAGATGCGGCCATAATACCTATTGCCGGGTCCAATCATAGGTGCGGAGTACCGATCGAATATGGATCCATTTGCCAGAATAATTTCATCATGACTTTTCAAATCCTTGTGTTCATAAAGGCATTGAACCTGACGGATAAACGTCTGAGAATCGGCTACTTTATTCCTGACATACTCCAAAACGGGTTCGTCTTTACCTTTTTCGATCAACGCTTTTGGGATTCCCCACATTTCGATAAACCGATGGTTGTAGGATATGATCTTGTTATCATTATCTACGGCCAATATCCCTTCAATTAACGTTTGCTGCTGAGTCGCCATAAGGACATTCCTGAATTGTAGTGCCTCTTCGGCCTGCTTTTGCTCGGTGGTGTCGTAACGTACACCTAACAGGCGGACGACTTTCCCATCTTCATCGCGTTCGATTACCTGACTAATCACCGTATGCCATCTGTAAGATCCGTCATTATGCAGCACTCGTGCATCGTAACTGTAGTGCTCATCGGTACAGTTACGAACATTTGCGATTTTTTGTCTTACGGACTCACGGTCGTCCGGATGAACTCTTTCCAAGAATTTATTCCGATCCGGATATTCATCTTCCGATTCACACCCCAGCATTGTATAATATTTTTGTGTGGCAAACCATTCATCGGTCCTGATATTCCAGTCCCATATTGCGATCGGGTTATTTTCCAGGATTATTTTCAGGCGCTCATTGCTCTCGTGAAGTGCAAGTTCTGCTCTTTTCCGTTCACTGATATCGGTATGAGTTCCAACCATACGTTCTGCTTTGCCGTTCTTATCGTACGAAACGACTTTTCCACGTGCCAGAATCCATTTAAAATCGCCCGTTGAAGTTTTCATACGCTGTTCAGTAATAAATAACGGAACTTTGCCGTCGAGATAATCACTTAAAGCTGTATTTGTTGCGGGCAGATCATCGGGATGAATCATCTTGATCCAATTGTCAGCAAGCTTATTGAGTTCTCCGGGTTTATAACCCAGTATTTCGCATCCACGCGGACTAAGCCAAAAAGATCCGGTATCGAGCATGGTATCCCAGACTCCATCATTCGTGCCACTGAGTGCAAATTCCAGTTGTTCTTTGTATTGTTGCAATTTCTCTGCGGCATGCTTGCGATGAGCGATTTCACGTTTAAGTAATTTATTTTTTACCTGGATTTTCAATAAAAAAAGGAGTGTCAATAGCAACAACAACGTTAAGGCCGAAGATTCGGCCATTTCATAATACAAGCGTCTGTTCCATGCCTGTGCACTGAAATCCATTCCAAATACGGCAATGTTTTTTCCGGTAACTCCGTCTTTTATAGGAATTAGCACACTTTTCCACCTCCCCCAACGATCGGTAAATGTTCCTGTAATAAGTTCCTTTCCATCTTTAAAAAATTGTAAAAGAAGAGTATCAGCTTCAACGTATTCCTGGCCGGGAGGGGAATAGTCTTTTGAGTCTTCAGGCTCAGAATCAGCAAGAAAGTATACTTTGTTGTTTCGTTCGACGAAAAGATAGGCAAATCGTGCATCGTTATTGACCTGTATGATTGCCTTTAATTTGTCTTTAATAATATGATATTGTGGTTTGTCAGTATCGCCAGATTTTGCTTCGAGTGCTTTTATATCGTCCTTTGAAAAAGTCGCTTCAATAGACCCGGCAATGCGTAACAAATTGTTAAGCTGTTCATTTTTATTGAGTTTCCAGGTGTATCGGTAAAAGACAAAACTTAAAATTACAATGAGAAATATTACTATACGTTGAAGTAATACCGTCTCAACTTTTATTTTCTTCATAGATCCGCAACTTTATCAGACAATTTCCAAGCATCATCTGCTTCTTTTGGAAAAGCAAATATATTCGGAATAATTAAAAACTACTTAACTTTTATTTTTTTAATTCTACAAAGCATTAATTTATTCATAGCTTCGCCTGGAACCATTAAAGTCATTTATCGTCATTGGTCATTTAATGATCATTCATCATTAAAATCCTTGTTGTTAAATTCAATTGTGTTAAAAAGGGATTACAAATCCCGGGTCTGAAATGTGTGGATTACAAATTCCGCACCAACAGGGCTATTCAGCGTGGTATTTTATTTTACATAGCGCCTAAAGCTTCGAGGTGATTGATTCTGGAAAATCTTTTTTTAATTGGCTCCTATCTGAGAAACCTGCTTCGATGGCTTTTTTAAGCAGTGAAAGGGTAGTTCCATTGTTTCCTGACCAGAGATAAGTGAATGATGAGAAGTAAAACATATCCGGGTTCTCCGGTTCCAGCATTCGGTATATGGACAGGATCTTATTAAGCGCTTCCGGATTTTGTTCCTTTATGGCTTGTTTACAAAGTGAGTAGCTTGCAATTCCCCAGAAACCTTTTATTCTTCGGTAAGTATCTCTTGTATAGGAATCCTGTTCCGTTTTGATTTTTTCTTCCGATGTTCTGATCTCATTTCTCCACCAAAGCGTATCTTTTGTCTGAAAAGCCTCAAGATAAGGTTGGCGCGCACTGATTTCAAAGTTAAGACACTTTTCCAGCCGGTTCAATTGGCTTATATAGCTAGGATTGGTTTTTAATACGTTACAGGTGGATGCAAAAGCAGGATCATTGTTAAAAGGTGCAGTCGAGGACATATTGCGGGCAACCAGCACCGCTTTCAGAAAATCACCTTGGTGACTCAAAGAATCGATTCTTGATTGCTGGTTCTGACAATAGATTTTAAGCAGAGGCTTCGGCAGGGAGGGGATATCGGCAGTCTGGCAGGATAAGCGGAGAAAACCGAACGCATTAGCCAGAATCGGGCTGTCAGGCCAGCTGTGAGAGGCACTTGTTAATTCAATTTTCAGGTTGTCAGGAGTTGACTGTTCCTGAAACAAATATTGAGCAGTTTCCATAAAATTAAAATCGTCCATTCCTGAAATTGAAATGACGGGACAGTGGAGCGCTTTAATCTGATCGGGATTGGCTAATGCCCCACACAGGATCAATCCGTTCTGATGATGGGCGAGTGCATATCCCAGCGCCATTCGTGCTCCTCCGGAGAAGCCGGTCATGAAAACAGTTTCTCCTATCGGATATTTTTGGTGCACATCTTCAATCAAAGTCCGGATTGCCTCTTTGTAACCCTCAAAGCCGTTTTTAACAAGATTGGAAGCAATGAGTACTGCAGAAAACTGATTGGCTGCCTGTTTGAATTTACCGAGGGCAAATTTGCCACTCCCATGCGAGTCGATAATTACAACCAATGGCAATTTTTGATTAGCGTTGGCCCTTTTAGGTATATAAACTTCATACGTATTTTTCGAATCCAATTTGCAGCTGTCAGTTTTTTCAACAGCCTTAACCGTTTCGTTTGACTTGCCGGCACCGCTGCAGGAAACCAGTCCATAGAACAGCATGGAATACAGAAGCAGAAATAATCTATGCATACGTTTGTTATTTGATTTTTAGTAGCAGCATGGAACAGTCATATAATCATTTTCGGTTGGCGCGAAGTTTATGCTTATGGCTATTTTATTTGCAAATCATTTTTCACCAAATATAGAGATATTTGTTTTAAAGCCTGTTTGGCACTGAGTATATCTCAATAGTCAATTTTAAACACAATGTGCATAAGGAAAACGCAAAGTACGCTGAAATGAATCGTCTATTGCTTTATCTTTTAGGACTTTGTGGTTAAATTCAATTGCGTTAAAATAAAACAAATTTTACTCCATTGCAATAAAATGATGTATTTATCGTTACAAACGACTGATAACTAAGTAATGGTTCCGTCAATTAAACGATTGCCCGAATTTCAATGGCGAAAGGTTGGCTTTTGTTTTGAATAACTTACTGAAAGACTGAGGATGTTCAAACCCTAATTCGTAGGCAATTAAGTTTCTGGATAGGTTTTTAACCAGCTAATTAACCTGCCATTATTTTTTTCCTATGCTTAAATCCCCAATCCGCAATTACGCTGGTCAAATCTTTGAGTGTGGAACCATACTCAGTAATTTCATATTCTACGGTAACGGGCTGGGTATTCAATACATTTCTTTTGATGAGCTGATTTATTTCTAATTCTTTCAAATCTCTGCTCAGCATTTTGCCTGAAATACCTTTGATTTCCCGCAATAAATCAGAATATCGCATTTTTTTACAACAAAGACACGCTATTATCGACACTTTCCATTTGCCATTTAGTAAGTCCATTACATCATGAATGGCCATTATCGTATTGGCACATTCCTTTGTTTGAGATATTTCTTTTTCCATCGTATGTTATATAGTTACCCGTATGTTACTATCACTTTTTGTTACAAAGTTACAATTAGTAACAATGTTTCTATAGTTTTACAGCATAAATTTTAAATAAAGGGAAAATGAAATTAATAGAAGATTTAAATTGGCGGTATGCCACAAAAAAATACAGCACCAGAAAAGTGACTGCGGATGATTTGGAAAAAATAATCGATGCTATCAATCTTTCAGCATCATCAGCAGGAATGCAGACTTATCGGCTTTTTATAATTGAAAACCCTGAAATGCGAAAAGAATTAGGCTCTGATTCATTTAACCCACAAATCGTGGAAGCCTCTCATATTTTGTTATTTGCAGCATTTGATTCAATTTCACAGGCTACCATCGATAACTATATCCAGCTAGTTGCAAAAGTAAGAGAAATGCCTGTAGAAGATTTAGCGGATTTCAAAAGTGCTCTCGGTGTACTTTTAACAAGAACCGATGACGAAAACTTTATTTGGTCTGCTAAACAAGCTTACCTGGCTTTAGGGACGGGTTTAATTGCTGCTGCAACTTTACAAATAGATGCAACACCAATGGAAGGGTTTAATGCTGAAAAGTTTGACGAGGTTTTAGGGCTGAAAGATAAAGGACTTAAAAGTGTTGTATTGCTTGCTTTGGGATATCGTGATGAGGAAAATGATATCTACGCTAAACTTAAAAAGGTAAGGGTGCCAAAGGAAGAGTTTGTAACAAGGATTAAATAATTTTTTTGATTACCAACTAAAAAGCTACCGTCAAAAAACAGGTAGCTTTTTAGTTACTTGAATTTTTTACTCAGTTAAACGATTGCCTGAATTCCAAAGGCGAAAGGTTAGTCTTTGTCCTGAATAACTTGCTGAACGACTGCGGATGTTCAAACCCTAATTCGTAGGCAATTTCACTTACCGACAAATCGGTGGTCGACAATTTTTCCTTTGCCTTATCAATCAATTTGTCGTGGATGTGCTGTTGGGTGCTTTGACCTGTTAATACTTTAAGCAACTCACTTAAATAATTGGGTGATACATTCAGTGATCCGGCAATGTATTGAACGGAAGGTAACCCTTTATTTATCAGGTCATCGCTATTGAAATATTCCTCCAGCATGTTTTCCAGACGAATCAGGATCTGATGATTGGTTATCTTCCGTGTTATAAACTGACGTTGATAAAATCGTTCTGCATAAGTGAGTAATACTTCAAGCTGGGCAATGATGATATCCTGACTGAATTTATCAATGTTTGAATTGTATTCCTGTTGAATGCTTTGTATAATACCTGCAATAGTTGTTTCTTCTTTCTCTGAAAGGAACAAGGCTTCGTTGACCGAATAACCGAAGTATTTGTATTGCTTTATTGATTTAGCCAAAGGCGTATTCCACAAAAAATCGGGATGAATAAGCAATATCCAACCCGATTGTTCCAACGTTTCATCTTTGCCATGCTCTATTCCAAAAACCTGGTTGGGAGCGATAAAGAACATAGTACCTTCATCAAAATCATATTGCTGTTGCCCGTATTTGAATTTCGCATTACAATTTCTTTTCAACGCGATGAAATAAAAGTCATACACAAAACTTGTCGGTTCATTGTCGGACAAATGCTTTATGGATTCAACATTTATTACACTGATTAACGGATGCTCCGGTTTTGGCAATCCCCTGAGTTGGTGGAATTCGCTTATTGTTTTGATCCGATAAGGTTGTATGTTTCTCATTATGCAGAGAATGAATTTTATTTTTTGATAATTCTTCTGTTTTAGTATTACCAGGGTATTTCCTCTTCTTTGAAAAATCCCCCGGTTGGTCCGTCAATGCCTAATGTTGCATATTTTACAATAAATTTTGCGCCTTGCTCCACTGTTTGGGTTCCTTTATATTGGTTGAGGTCGGTTGCAGTATATCCCGGCGAAACACTGTTGATTTTAAAATTTGTGTTTTTAAATTCATTTGCCAGCAACACAGTAAACGCATTCAACGCAGTTTTGGAACTACTATAGGCATCAAAAATTTCAAAATTGGGATTTTGCCTGCTATTATGAATTGTTAAGGAACCCAGTTCACTTGAAACGTTTACGATGATCGGGCTATTTGACTTTTTCAAAAGATCAATCAACTGTTGGGTTGTTTGCACTGCACCAAAAAAATTAGTTTCAAATACGTTTCGTAAATTTTCAATATTGCCTGCCGATATATTTTGAGGCATCGCTCCGGCAATACCTGCATTATTTATTAAAACATCCAAAACCTCAGTTTGGTTTTCCAATTCTTGTTTTGCTTTTTTAATTGAACGGATATTTGTAACATCAATTTCAATCAATTCCACATTTGAAATGCCTAAACTTTTCAACTTATTTAAGGCATCTAAACCTTTAATCTTGTTCCTGCTACCCAAATAAACAAAATAGCCCAATTGTGCCATTTGTTTTGCGGTTTCAAAACCAATTCCCTTGTTGGCTCCTGTTATTAATACTGTTTTCATTGTATTGATTCTTATTGGTTATAAACTACGGCAAACTCCTTTGCAAACTCCGTCAGCTTTACTTTACCCAAGGTGGGCTGATGGAGGTAATAATCTTCATACAAAGCTCCGGTATTCGTACTTGCATTCATCTCAACCAGGCCAGCAGCAATTTTTGGATTCATTCCTGCAGCTATCATACCATTTAGCAGTTGTTCATCTGGAATAACAATCCATTTCAAATCTGGTTCTCCGATAGCTGCCCCTAAAATATTTGCAATTTCATTGCAGCTGATTTCATCACTTGCCACGTATCGTATTTTTCTGCCCTCAAACGGCATTTCGATTTCTTCGGCAATAGCAGTCGCAATATCGAGGGGCGAAACCCAGGGCATTTTATTATCTCCACCATAGTTTGTTGCAATAACACCTTGCGTTTTTATCGTATTTATAAAGCCAAGTAAATTATAGTAGAAACCAACGGGGCGTATAAATTTAATGGAAACATCGTTTGGCAATTGTTTTAAAATATTTTCTACATTGTAATGAAAAGCTAGAAGCCCATTGCCTTTATCGGTATGAGCACCAATACTGCTGAGATGAATTACGCGTTTTACGCCCGACTGTTGAATAGCCTGTCTGTAATTAGTGCCAATCTTATTAATAGCACCTATGAAGTCGAGATTTCGGTCAAAGAAACTGTCCGCACCGAGCGTTTCCATGACATAAACTACATCTGCACCTTTGAAAGTCGCTGATAGAAAATCAGCGTTTTCCATTGTGCCAATAGCAGCTTTTGCGCCTAATGCCTCAATGTCTTTTTGTCTTTCAGGATTACTGCTGATCACTGTCACAGCATGTCCTTTTTGTACTAACCCGGTGGTCAGTGGCTTGCCTATGTGTCCTAACGAACCTGTAATTGTAATTTTCATTTTCCTGTTTTTTTGTTTCTGCAAAGTACGGCAGAAACAAAGAAACGGATGTAGCCAAATCTACTATTGTTGTAGTCAAAATGAGGTTTGTTTTTAGTTGGTCGTGCAGGTGTGCCGCAGAAATACCATTAGATGCCGGAAACCTCGTTTTCGCGAGGCTTTTATTGTCTTTTTGACGGATCGAGTGGGTAAATTAGCAAACAGCTTTCAAATTGTTTATGCGATAAGCTGCTGGCCTTTGTCAACTTGCATTATTCCCCTGCTTAGTCGATCACATCAACACATTTGTAAAAGCGACGCGTATACATCTCCGAGCCCAAATCACTGATAATTACACCATGCGATCTGCCCGAGGAGGAATGTATAAACCGGGAGTTCATTCCTGCTGCCTCACAAATAATGCCAACATGTCCAATTCTGGTCTTATCCTTAAATCCATAAAAAACCAACACATCACCCACTTTAAACTCTTCAGGTTTTAATCCGTCTCCTAATATGCCAAAGCCTTTGGAAGACCTCGGCAGGTTTATTTTAAATTTTTTAAATACATAATTCACAAATCCGGAACAGTCAAAACCTTTTTCCGGGTTACTGCTTGCATAATGATAGGGAGTGCCCATAAGTTTTTTAGCAAAGCTGATGATTTCGGCTCTTCCGATGCTTGCCTGAGCGCTTGCCGCTTCCTCCGATTCAGACTTTGATCCTTTGTTCTTCGATTGTAATGAAATGGATGCCAGTAAAAGCATAAGAATAAATGAAAGCTTTATACCCATTGTAATTCAGTTATTTAATTAGATGTGTATCTGATGAGGTCAGCTCTTTTTTAAATAAAACGACTTAATGTAACACCAATCAGCAATTCTTTATGATGTTAAGTTAAGCATTTGATTTAAATTAGCCAAATTTAGTAAGCCGCATTGAACGAAACTTTGTCATTTACGTCGGGGAATCCTGCAATACGATTGGGCGATTTGGCGAAAATGCATGCTTTATTCCGCTTCGATACATTACATAAATAAATGAAAAGACACACACTTCCATTAATACCCAAACCTTTCCCTGTGTTCCACCAACCTACTCAACTAAGATAAAACTGCTCTTTCCGGGGACGCAAAATAGTTTTATGCTCATATTGTATGATTCCTGCCGCCGGGTTGTAATCTCTTAAATGGGAATGTATTTCAATAAATGACAGTTCGGAAAATATTCAACTAAACTTTGGGAGGAAGTTCAAAATTAAACAGATCCGGTAATGTGACATTTAAAGTCCTTGCTAATGTAAAAACGGTGCTCAATGTAGGATTTATCCGTGCTGTTTCAATTCGGGCGATTTGACTTAACGACAATCCTGATTCAAATGCAAGCTGGCTTTGAGTAAAACCTTCTCGTTCTCTGATTTTTTTCAGCTGAATCGCAAAAGCCTTAATCCCCTCATTGTCAAATATCAACTTTCGATCATTCTCCTGCTGTGTTTTCATAGCAGAAAGTTTCAACGAAAAACAGAAATAATTATAGCACATGTGCTATAATAGCATATCTTTACAGCGAAATTTTCATTCTTAAATATTTAAGTGATGTTAATTGCCGCTTATGATAATGTCAGACTAAAAAATGAATAAAGTTGCATTGATTATATCCACCTATAACAGACCCAAAGCGCTCTATCTTACACTTGAAAGCGTTATCCGTCAGTCATATATGCCTAACGAGATTATCATAGCTGATGACGGATCACATGCAGAGACATCAGAGCTTATTGAACTTTATCGGAATAGGATTTTGGAGCCTCTATTTCATTGTCGGCATTCTGATAAGGGATTTCAACTGTCAGCGATACGAAACAAAGCAATTGCTCTTTCAACAGCGGAATATATTATTTCCATAGATGGAGATTTAATTCTTCACCGGCATTTCATTCGTGATCATTTGCGCACAAAGGAGTTCGGTTGTTTTGTACAAGGTTCAAGAGTGTTATTGTCGGAAGAATTAACCAGGCAAATTGAAAGTGAGAACACATTCCCTAAACTTGATTGGTTTTCGAGAGGCATCACTAATAGACTGAATGGCATCTGCTGCCCTGTTATTTCCGGTTGGTCTAGTCATAAAAAAATCTTGTTCGATAGTATAAATGGGATACGGGGCTGCAATATGGCTTTTGGGCGGAAAGATTTTGTGACGGTAAACGGCTTTAACGAAGATATAACAGGATGGGGAAGAGAAGACAGCGAATTGGCCGCACGGTTTTGCAATCATAATATTCACAGAAAGAATCTTAAGTTCGGAGGTATCGTCCATCATTTATTTCATCCTGAAAGATCGCGAGACTCGTTATATCAAAACGATGCTATTCTTGAAAAGACAGTAAATCAAAAGCTTTGCGTTTGTACCAACGGAATTAACAAGTACCTGGATTAGTATGAAAGACTATTTGGTACTCATCTTAGGATTGGCATTTATGCTGGGAATTGTATTGGGAATTATATATTCTATAATAAATCACAATATGATAATCGGCATGATGAGTTTAACACTCTTAATCATCTTAAGCATTATTGAATTCATCGAAAATAAAAATGATCGATATTATTAATTTACTGATAATCAGATAATACATGAATATTGGCTTTGAAGCAAAGCGCATCTTCGAAAACAGGTCCGGCCTTGGGAATTATGGCCGAAATATGATCAATTTGTTAGACCGGTTTTATCCTGAAAACAGGTACAAACTTTTTGCCCCTAAGCTAACAAAACTGTATTCAACTCCTTGTTCATCGGAAGTAATTACGCCAAGAACTTTCCTTTTCGTATTTTTTAAATCTTTCTGGAGATTGTATAAAGTTGCGAAATTGCTTAATATCAATAAAATCGATGTCTTTCATGGACTAAGTCATGTCCTTCCCTATGGAATTGAAAAAACAGGTGTACCATCTGTGGTAACAATTCATGATCTTATTTTCATAAGGTATCCCGAATACTATAAAAAATTTGACCGTTATATTTATCGGCATATTTACCTGAGTTCTTGTCAAAGAGCAACCAAAATCATTGCAATTAGTAATCAAACCAAGAGTGATTTGATTAATTACTTCAAAATTATTCCCGAAAAAATTGAAGTGATCTATCAGTCGTGCGACAGTTGCTTTTACAACAGATTGAGTGAAAAACGAAAAACTTCAATCCGGTTGAAATATAAATTGCCACAAAAATATATACTTTGTGTCGGCACTATCGAACAGCGAAAAAACCAGCTTGCCCTATTAGAGGCTGTAGTTGCGGAAAAGGTGGATACAACGGTTGTAATTTTGGGAAGACCAACTGAATACATTAATATACTTAACCAATTTATCAGTGAATCGGGTATCCGGGAACAGGTGATATTTCTACATCATACGACCACCGATGAGTTACAGGGAATTTATCAAATGGCCGAAGTAATGGTTTATCCCTCCTTTTTTGAAGGATTCGGCCTTCCTGTGCTCGAAGCTCAGGCATCAGGATGTGCAGTCATCACTTCAAATATGAGCAGTTTACCTGAAGCCGGAGGTGAAGGAGCGCTCTACATTAATCCGGCCGACATTTCAGAAATTGGTCAGGCCATACGTAACGTATTATTGAACCCAAAGTTAAAAGAAGATTTAATTGAAAAAGGCATTGCCAATGCTCAACTGTTTAGCGAAAAATTGGCAGCAGAAAGATTAATGAAGTTATATAACGATTTAAAAGGGTGTAATCGCTGAATAGACCGCTAACAAAGAATGCGGCAGCGGTTTGGCATAACCGGAATATTTTATAACTGAAAGCCAAACTCTTCCAACCGTCGGAGAGAGGGATAAAACTTTTCATCTTTGGGAAGAAAGAGGTTTTATACTTATACTGGAGACAAAAAATTGCAAATTATAAAAATCTCAACTCCCTGAGATTTTTCCGGCCTTTTTTTCCCTGTTACAGATCGGTCCGTTTGATTCTCGCGGAGGTGTAGGTTTATTTTCAGGTATTATTAATAATAATGATGTTAACGTGTTGCTATTAAAAGCTTTAGTCGTTTTGTTTACACAAAATTGCTTGTTGTCCTTTGCCTGTGAATGACAGAGCCATTTTCATAAAGCGGACTGACAAATCTTGAAAAGGTGGTTGATAGCTTGAAAAATGAAAACAGGGATTTTAAATCCCAGGTTAATTAGTCACCCCGCCCGATTGGACAAGAGATATTCCGATTGCATAGTAATTTATTCTTATATATTTCTATATATCAATTACATATAATAGCATATCTGCTGCTTAATGCATAGCTAACGCATATTACTATTTAATATATTATTAAATTTTTTTATGCAATAGCTATGCTTTAATTCTTCTTTTATCGTTATAAGTGTCAGTATT
>JAATGF010000140.1 GCA_015654795.1 Bacteroidales bacterium | reverse complement strand
GGTTACAGATGAAATGATCGGCAGAGGTGTCTTTCTGATTGCGAGCGGTGCGATTAAGAAAGTGGTGATTGCCGATTTCATCAGTGCTAATTTTGTGGATCGTATATTTGATCATCCTACGCTTTACACCGGTCTCGAAAACCTGTTTGGTGTGTATGGCTATGCCTTGCAGATCTATTGCGATTTTTCGGGCTATTCCGACATGGCCATAGGCATTGCGTCGCTCATGGGATTTCATTTTAAGATCAATTTCGACTCTCCTTATCAATCGAAGAATATTACCGAGTTCTGGCGACGGTGGCATATCTCGTTATCGTCCTGGCTCAAAGATTACCTCTACATTTCATTAGGTGGAAATCGAAAAGGGAGGATAAGAACCTATATTAACTTATTTATCACCATGTTACTTGGAGGACTTTGGCATGGAGCCGGTTTCCGTTTCATACTCTGGGGAGCAATGCATGGGATCGCACTTGGAGTGCATAAGCTTTATCATGAAGTTTTTCCTGCTCGCCTTCCTGAAAGAAACTATCCTGTAAGGCAGTTTTTCCTTACCACGTTTAGCGTTATAGTTACATTCCATTTTGTCTGCTTTTGCTGGATATTCTTCAGAGCTGATGACATGGAGACAGCAATGCAGATGATCCGTCAGATGCTGTTTCACTTCAAACTGCAGATATTCTTTGAGTTTATTACTGGATACAAGGCAGTGTTGCTGATAATGTTATTTGGCTACTTACTCCATTTTATCCCGAAATCTGTCGAACTTAAGACTGAGCGTCTCGTCACGAACCTGCCATTGTTGTCAAAAGTGATCTTTCTTATTTTGGTGATTCTGTTAGTTATTCAATTTAAATCCTCTGAAATACAACCGTTTATATATTTTCAATTCTAATAGAGCTTGAGTTGAATTAAAGTAAAATCGTGAATTTGCACAATAACTATTTCTTATGCGATAGTCTTTCTGGTTTAAGTTGATGCTAAATCGACTCCTCAAGACAAAAATATAATTTGGCAAATTTGATGACCTGTTTAAAATAAAAACGGTGATGAAATTTGATGATTTTGTTGATAATTCGTTTTATAAGTACCAAAATAATATAATGTCGTATTTTGTAAAAGCGAGAAAGGTAGATGGAGTGAGAGTGAGGGAGAAATGGCGATGGAGTGATTAAAAAGTCATTGGCTTCGCCGTCATTGAAAAGGTCATTAAAAAAGTCATTGAAAAAGTTCATTGGCTTCGCCGTCATTAAAAGGCCCAGACTCGATATGGACCAAACAAGAACCAAACATAGAGCAGGTATAGAGCGGGTATAGAGCAGGTCGGGACCAAATAGGAGGGAAATATAGAGTAAGCCTATCCGGGCTGTTTGTTTCAATACGATAGGTATGTATTAAAATTGCACTGCGCTTCGAAAGTACGCAAATCCCGTAAATGTAAAAAAACTGCTTACGAATGCTAAATGTGCGAGCTTGAAACTTGCATTTACAGAAAGATCAGAATGGCTAAAGGCAAATAAATCAACTTAACTGGTATAGCTAAGTATAACAATATAATGACATAAACTTCCCAATAATACGAAAACATGAAATATAGCGTGGTTATACTTCATTGATTTCAGCTGGTAAAGAAGTGCTCCGATTGTATAAAATATTCCGCCTGCCAACAGCCAAAATAGTCCTTCTGTAACCATACTGTTTATTAAAGGTTTAATTGCAATTATAATTAACCACCCCATCAGTACATAGGTTACTGTTGATATTCTCGAGTAGCGTCCAATAAAGAAAAATTTCATTATGATTCCGATAATGGCCAATATCCAGACAATACAAAAAATGGCCAACCCCCAAATCCCTTTCATTGTGAGTAATGCAATTGGTGTATAAGTTCCGGCGATTAAAACATATATTGCTGAATGGTCAAAGATATTCAACCGTGTTTTTAATTTAGTGGCTTTTGCTGAATGGTACAGTGTTGAGGCAAGATAAAGTGTCAGTAATCCGCAACTGTAAATCAAATAACTGATAAATCTTAAATGAATTCCTTCCTGAAGGCCTTTGTTTAATAATAAAAGTGAACCGAATAATGCAAGTATAAAACCAAATCCATGGGTGATCACATTTAATCGCTCTTCGGCTGGCGTATAATATTTTTCGTTGCTCATATATTTCAGATAAGTCAATGTGAATCAACAGATATCACATTCTTTATTCAGTATAATAATCCAACTCTGCCGGATTTACACCCTCCCTTATATCATCTTTATATCATGCCTGATCAAACACGTTTGCATAATGCTTAATTGGAGAATCGGTTTGGGAAGCTTGCAATTCGCTTTTGCAAATTTGCTCAGTTCTGGATTAATTTACAAATATATCATTTTTCGGGTCATTCCACCGTCGATAATGAAGTCTTGTGCCGTGATAAAATTATTATCCGGTTGCGAAAGAAACCAGGCAAGTCTGGCAATATCATCGGTCTTGCCAATTCTTCCTGCCGGATGCTGTAAGTGATCTTCTTCTGAAAAGATTTCCTTTTTTGCAACAACGCTTTTTTGCTCATTCGATTGATCAATCCATCCCGGCGATATGGAATTTACCCGGACTTCGGGGCCCATACTAATGGCTAAAGCATGTGTCAAAGCAAACACCCCGCCTTTTGATGCCGAATAGGCCTCTGTGTTGCATTCCGATTGAAATGCCCGGGTAGAACAAATGTTGATAATAGAACCTCTGTTTTTCTTAAGTTCAGTTTCACAATACTTTGAACAAAGAAATGGTCCCGTCAGATTGACATCAATCACCTTTTGCCAATCTGCCAGCGAAAGAGATGAGAGTGGCTGATTGCGTATAATTGCAGCATTGTTGACAAGAACATCAATTCTGCCAAATCTTTCAAGCGTTAGCGCCACTGCTTTTTTAACATCTACTTCACGAGATACATCACAATGAATATTTAAAAATCCGGAATGATTTAATTCCTGGGCCAGTTCTTCACCTGCTTCACTATCTATTTCCCAAATAACTGATTTCCAATTCTCATTCAGAAAATGCAAAGCGATTTTTCTTCCGATTCCTTGTGCTCCACCCGTAACGACAATTACCTTATTACTCATTGGTTATTAAATTGTAAATACTTTTGGAAAAACATACCACAAAATATTTTATTTTTAGACATCTTTTTGATCTGCTGAACTGATTTGGTGACTCTTTATCATAAATTAATAAGTCATAACTTCAAAGATTATAGTCTGATTTTAAGATTTTTCATTCAAACTTTGTCCATTTTTTGACTGTTTTAAATTCGAATAATATATCTTCGAATTTAACTTTTTTAGGAATATAATGACACATAATTGCTTATAAAATCATCTGAATATTCTTAACTGATTATTTAAATGGATTTTAGTTGTTTTCCATGAATAGCTGAAATAAATTGATTCATTGATTTTTAACTCTTATAGAAGACTTTTTGTCCATAGTATAGCATCATACAAGTGCCCGATGTTTAATTTGCTGTAATCGATGTTTAATGAATTTTGATTCTTTATAAGTATCTGAATATTAATTCAATGCAATTTAATAAAAAAATTTCTTTTTTGTAATTTTTTTATTAAATTGCGAATGTTAAAATTAGTGAAAGAATAATGCAAATTTTTAATTTGGTTTTCCTTATTATTAGTATATTTGCATAAATAAATACATTTAAATTCTTTTGTTTATTATCGTTACTTAAGTCAAATATTAAAATTTTTAATCATGAAAAAACTCAGTTTAATTGTTGTAGCGCTGTTTGCGTGCTATGCATTAACTTTTGCTCAGGAAAAAGCAAAGTCCGAGCCTGCTGATAAGAGATGGGAGATTGGGATTAATGCTGGTGTTGCTAATTTTACGGGAGAGTACAATATGTTTAAAGATGCCCGTTTTAACCATTTCAATCACTGGGACAGTGATATGAATTTTGGTTTCGGCGCATTAGTGAAAAAGAACTTCTCTCATGTTTTTGCATTGGAATTAGGCTGGAATTACTCAAATCTTACCGGTTCGTGGAAATACGACAGTCGTCCGATACCTGACTTTAAAACAGAAGTCAATGAATATGATTTGAATACGGTATGGAATATTAATAATTTATTCTCTAAGAATAAATTTGATCGTAAGATCTACTGGTATGCTAAATTGGGAATAGGTGCAACTCATTTATGGAAAAAAGAAGGCGTAACACCTCTTCATGATGAACACTGGAAAAAACCAACTATTCCATTAGGAACAGGTGTTGTTTTCCGTTTGAATGACAACTTTAAATTAAATGTTGGAACTCAATGGAGTTGGGTAAATACCGACAGACTTGACGGACGTAGAACTGACATGACTTCCGGAAATGTTAAAGCAGGAAATACCGAATCTGATATTTATGGAACAAAACTTTATACACATGTTGGTCTTTCATATGCTTTCGGAAAGAAGAAAAAAGCACAACCTGTAGTTGAGGCTCCAAAACCAGAACCAAAACCAGAACCAAAGCCAGAGCCAAAACCAGAGGTAAAACCAGAAGTGAAAGTTGTTAAACCGGCTGTTATTGGTAATGTTTACAAAGTATACTTTGCTTTTGACAAATGGAATCTTAATAATGAGGCTACTACTGATCTTGATAAATTAGCTAAGGATATGAATGAAAATCCAACTGTTAATGTCGAAATCAAATCGCATACTGACTCAAGAGGTCCTTCAAGCTACAATATGAAACTTTCTGAAAAACGTGGTAAATCAGTTATTGATTACTTAGTTAGCAAGGGTATCAGTGCTTCAAGAATTAATGCTCAGGCATTCGGCGAAACTCAGCCAGTTAATAAATGTAAAGACGGAGTTCCATGTACGAAAGCAGAATACGCACTTAACCGCAGAACTGAAACGATCATTATTGAATAAGTCACACAATTACCTGATTAAAGGTAATGTATAGATAAAATTGAGAGAGGTTGTCATTTGGCAACCTCTCTTTTTTGGTAAAAGAATTTTATCCTTTAGTTCATAATCTAATTAAGTATGAGGAGAATAGGATTATTATCTGATACTCATGGGCATCTGGATGACCGAATCTTTGTTTACCTAGATGAGTGTGATGAGATTTGGCATGCGGGTGATATTGGGAATATTGATACTGCTCAAAAACTTTCAGCAATAAAGCCTTTAAGGGCAGTTTGCGGAAATATTGATGGTCCCGATCTTCGGCAGCAATATCCCCTGCAATTGCGGTTTATTTGCGAAGAGGTTGATGTGTTGATGATCCACATTGGAGGATATCCGGGACACTATTCTCCTGAAGCAAGTAAAGAAATAAATTTGTTTGCTCCGAAATTATTTATTTCAGGTCATTCACATATACTAAAGGTGATTTATGACAAAAAGCATCAATTATTGCATATAAACCCGGGAGCTGCCGGAATTCAGGGGTTTCATCAAATCAGGACGTTAATTCGCTTTACTATTGATAAAGAGATAATCAAGGATTTAGAAGTTATTGAGCTTGGGAGAAAAGGAATTATTTCGATGTGAAAACTACAGCGATCCATCTCTCGTTTTCTGTAAACTTTTTGAACTGCAAGCCTAATTCAGTTGCCCGCATTTTAATTGGTTCCAGATCTTCAATATAAAACCCACTCATTATCAGTTCTCCACCCTTTTTCAATACATTGCAATATTGAGGCATATCATTCAAAAGAATATTTCGCTGTATGTTTGCATAAATAAAGTCATATTCCTTATTGGGTATTGCTTCGGCACCACCCTGGATTACTTCCAGATTAGAAATATTGTTGTAACTGGCATTTTCGATCGTACTATTTGTTGCCCAACTGTCGATATCTACCCCTGTAATCCAATACGCACCTCTCATTGAAGCAAGAATACCCAGAATTCCAGTCCCGCATCCCATGTCAAGGACTGTTTTCCCATTCAATTCCTGTTTTAAAATCTCCGAAATCATTAAACTTGTTGTTTCATGATTTCCCGTACCGAATGCCATGCCTGGTTCAATTACAATTTCATATTCTGCTTTGGGATAATCAGTATGAAAAGGTGCCCTGATGAGGCAGCGGTCGGCAATCAATAAAGGCTGAAAATAATTCTTCTCCCAAACTTCATTCCAATTTTGATCGGGAATAATCTCGGAAGTATAAGAGAACTGAAATCCCGGAAACCCGCCCGGAAAGAGATGAAGGAGCGCTTCGTCTGAAAAATCAGCAGTTGGAATATATGCCTCCACCAGTTTGTCTGTCTCTGTAAAACTTTCATATCCAATGTTCCCTAATTCAGCAACAAGAATCTCACGATTGACTTCGGTATCGGGTTGTATGCAGCAGTTCAATTTTATATATTCCATTGTGTTTCAAATTAATAAGAAATTCTAAATGCAAAATTTATTCCTAAAGTAATAAATTTTCAATCAACAAAACTAGGCGTATAAAAAAAGTGGATGAGGTTACCCATATCCACTTTATTAGTTATATCATTTTCTTTTTTCTATTCGGACCTAAAATCAATAGGCATTGATAATTGACAAGAAATCTGCGGCCTTAAGCGAGGCTCCTCCAATCAACCCACCATCGATATCGGGCTGACTGAACAAATCATTTGCATTGACTGGGCTGCAAGAACCGCCATAAAGAATTGAAATCTCTTCAGCTACTTCTTTGCCGTATTTTGTTGCTATTAAACCTCTTATAAAAGAAAGCATGTCCTGAGCCTGTTGTGTTGAAGCAGTTTTGCCAGTTCCTATTGCCCAAATAGGTTCGTATGCAATAACCACTTTAAGCAATTGTTCTTTTGGCAGAAGGAAAATGGTTTCGTCAAGCTGTTTTTTGACAAATGCATTTTCTGTGCCGGCTTCGCGAATTGCCAAAGCTTCACCACAGCAATATATTGGGGTCAATCCCTGTTCAAGGGCAAGCGCCAGTTTCTTATTAAGTGTGTCGCTGGTTTCGTGGTAGTATTCACGTCGTTCGGAGTGGCCAAGAATGACATAAGTTGCACCCGTCGATTTAATCATTGATACAGAAACTTCTCCTGTAAATGCCCCTTTGGGTTCAGCGGCACAGTTTTGAGATGCAACATTAATCCGGCTTGCATCAACAGCATCTACCACGCTGATCAGATGGGTGAAAGGGGTGCCAAGAACTACAACAACGTCTTTTGCACCTTTGGTCAAAACAAGTTCATTTACATTTTTTGCCAATTCAACACCTTCTTGTACAGTTGTGTTGCATTTCCAGTTACCCGCTACAATTTTCTTTCTCATTATCCTGCTATTTTAAATTATTATGAATTAAACGCAAAATTGATTCATTTGATCTGCAAAGATAAAACTTAATGGCATAGTCTGAAGTACAGGTATGGCTTCAAATCACTGATTTAACTTTTTATTCATTTCTGACCTGGTGATAGTTTCAGCTATTTCAGGCGTTGGAAAATCATTGTAGTGCCATTTATCGATGATCGTCCCTTTCCTTAGCAGAATCAGCCCCGGATTCGCCCGTATGATCGTTTTTAAAGTTATCTGATCGGTAAGCAATATTTGGTAAGCGGGTTGTTGCTCTTGCAGATATTTATTGAGTACTGCTCCCGTTGTCGAAGTGAGGCCAATAAAATGGTATCCTTTTTGTTTTGCCCATTCGGCGAGCCGATTTAGCTCTTTTTGCTTATTGTGCGACGATTTCGCGAGATCGTACGATATCACCACAAAAGTAAACAGAGAATCCTCAAGATAAAAATCTGTTACATTTTCCTGATCAATGGTTTGTATAGAAAAATCGTGAATCGGTGGCTGGTATCCTTTTTTTATAAGCAAAGGTGGATCCATCGATTCGAATTTCCAATTAATCGTGTCCTGCCATGGAAAGTCGTTATCGCTGAACTGTTTAACTTCATTCGACTTGCGATTCCGGTAGCGATATATATTCTGGTAAACATCGGTTGGCGAACCAGCCGGAGTTTTCATTCCATCCGGAATATTTGCTCCTATCTTGTAAGGTCGGAAATCAATAATTGGTTCGTGATTATAAGACCAATAAACTACTGAGATATAACCAATCAGTAAGGAGACAAATGCAATTTTCCGATATTTTTCTTTTGCAATAAAATTCAGATTCTTTCTATTGATGAGTAATAAAACAGCAAGGGAAATAAGGACGATATTTTTGTAAAAAGTTTGCCAGTTACTGATAATGAGTGCATCGCCGAAACATCCGCAGTCAGTAACGGGATTTTTCAAAGCGATATAAAAGGTAAGGGGTGTGAAAAACAGCATGAAAATAAAAGCCAGCTTTGTTGAAAGCCTGATCAGGATGCCAGTCAGGAGCGTAATTCCAATTGCAAACTCGGCAAAAGGCAATATAAAAGCACCTGTTAAGGACAGAAATCCGAGCGATTGAAAATGAAGCGCTTCAAGATAATCGTTGAGTTTATATTGAAATCCTGTAGGATCGATTCCCTTTACGATTCCCGAAAAGGTGAACACGATTCCAACAACCCATCTGGCCAACATCAGCAGTTTTTGCTTCATATTATTCAAATTCAAGTTTAATTAATCCGAATATGGCATAGTTTATCATATCAAGGTAATTGGCATCAACACCTTCGGAGATTAATGTAACGCCCAGATTATCTTCGATTTGTTTTGTTCTTTTTATCTTCATTAAAATAAGATCAGTATATGAACTTATTCTCATTTGTCGCCATGCCTCACCATAATCATGATTTTTATCCATCATCAGATTTTTGGCTTTAAGAAGGTTTTCCATATATTTTTGTTCGGTAACGTCGGCTGGAAGCTCTTCTTCAGAAGGACCTAATTCAAGCTGAATCAATGCCATAGCGCAGTAATTTATTATGCCTATGAATTCGGCACGCGCATCTTCTTCAATTTTGGCAATCCCTTTTTCTTCTATACTTCTTATTCTCTGTGCTTTGATGTAGATCTGATCGGTCATCGATTTTGGCCTTAAAATGCGCCAGGCGGTTCCGTAATCTTTCATCTTTTTCACAAATACATCGCGACAGATGCCTATAACATGATCAAATTGCTGATTCGTTTTATTCATAATTAGTAATTGAACCATAAAAGTATTAAAAAATGGGGAATGGTTGTGACTTTTATTCTTACTTTTGTATTGAGCCATACTTTTGAATACTGGATAATAGTGTTTTATTGCATTGGTAATATGATGATTATAGTGCTTTAGTTTGCTCATCGCAATTGTTAAGGAATTCAAGAATGTTATTTACACAAAACGATAAAAGCTTTTATAAGAAAAGAAGTTCACTTAATCTGAACGGGAAACTGGTTAGTTTAAGCTCGCCGCTGGTGATGGGAATTTTGAATGTTACTCCTGATTCTTTCTACGACGGAGGTGCTTATACCACGGAAAGTGCAATTATAGAGCGTGCTGCCGAAATTCTTGATGAGGGCGGGCAATTTATCGATATTGGGGCAATGTCGACTCGTCCAGGTTCAATTGAGATATCTTTACAGGAAGAGCTTGATCGTTTGTTGCCAGCTGTTCAGGTTGTCAGAAAAGAATTTCCGGCAGCCTCTCTGTCTGTCGATACTTATCGTTCTGACGTTGTCAAGGCAGTATACAACGAAATTGGGGGCTTCGTGGTTAATGATATTTCGGGTGGTGCATTCGATGATAAAATATTTGAAACTGTAGCTGATTTGCATTTACCGTATATCCTGATGCATTCGAAAGGAAAGAGCGATGTTATGCAGAATAGTCCTGTTTATGAGGATGTTGTAAAAGAAGTTATATTATTTCTCGCAACTAAGGTGCAGATATTAAGACAATTGGGCGTTTGCGATATCATTATTGATCCTGGTTTTGGATTTGGTAAAACGGCGGATCATAATTTTGAATTGCTGAACCGGTTGGATGCATTCAGGATTTTCGAGCTACCTTTATTGGTTGGCATTTCGCGAAAAGCAACGATATGGCGTACTTTGGATATTTCTCCCGACGAAAGTTTGAATGGGACAACAGTTCTCAATACTTTGGCACTGACAGGGGGGGGTGACATTTTAAGGGTTCATGATGTTAAAGAGGCTGTTGAGACAATAAAATTGGTTGGTAAAATTAAAAGTATTGCTAAATGATAAGTTTTTTCATTCATATAAGATTCCTGGATATCATTGATATATTACTTGTTACAATAATTTTCTATGAAATATATAAACTGGTAAAAGGGACTGTTGCCTTCAATATTTTCATGGGGATATTTATCATTTTTGTTGTTTGGTTAGTGGTAAAGTCCCTGAAAATGGAATTGCTGGGATCTATTCTGGGGCAGCTCTTTGGTGTTGGTGTTATTGCCATTATCATTGTTTTTCAGCAGGAAGTACGCAGGTTTTTGCTTTTACTTGGAAGTCGTTACAGGGCGAACCGGCAATTTTCGCTTGAAAGTCTCTTTTCAAACCAGTTTAAATTGGCTTCTGAAGCGAGTATGCATGCTATCGTCGAGGCCTGCAGGCAAATGTCCGAGAATCGGGTAGGGGCTTTAATCGTACTTGCCCGCGAAAGTGAATTAAGAGAATATGTCGAAACAGGAGAAATTATTGATGCTGAGATTTCTTCAGAGCTGATCAAGAGCATATTTTTCAAAAACTCACCACTTCATGATGGTGCAATGATCATAAGTCTTAACAGGATTAAAGCTGCCCGATGTATTTTGCCGGTTTCGCAAAAACTTGAGATAAGTCCTGTTCTGGGTTTGCGGCATCGTGCGGCGATAGGAGTTTCGGAACAAACCGATGCATATGTAATTGTTGTAAGTGAGGAGACCGGGCACATTTCAATGTCCAGCGGAGGCGAACTCAAAGAGGATATCTCAACAGATGAGCTTTTTAAAATCCTTGAAACAAGCCACAAATAAGACGCTATGTAAGGATCACGTTGAATTGCCGTGGAGATTTACAAAAATAAATCTTCGATCAATAAAATGACTCGTTTAATACGACGCAGATCTTTTCATGTAAAGAATTATTGTTTTGAACCCTGCCTGGTATAGAGCAGGGAAATGGAATGATGGGGAGAAAAGGCGATAGGGCGCAAGGGCGAAAGGGAGAAGGAGAGACGGAGGGAGTGTCAAATTAAAATAGTCATTGAAAAGGTCATTGGCTTCGCCGTCATTGAAAAAGTCATTAAAATTAAAAAGGTCATTGGCTTCGCCGTCATTGAAAAGTCATTAGAAAAGT
>JAATGF010000080.1 GCA_015654795.1 Bacteroidales bacterium | reverse complement strand
TTTTTGTGTTTTCATCCTGTTTGAAGCCTGCTTTTGATGCAAACGGGCATGAAAAACGTGGTTTTGAAGAGTCAACTTTCAGTTTGAAACTGAAATATTTCTATTCCAAAGTGGGTGGGTATGCTCCGGAATATGTACCCTATGGCTAAGACTAACAGAAAGAGTGCCGCATATTGCATCATCTTTCTGAACGGAAAAGTCTGTTTTGACTTATGGTGCAGCCTATAAAAAGTTTCGATGTTCTTATAAGTATGGTATACTTCAGGTTCCTGAACAGGAATCGTGTCAAACTGAAACGCAGAAATAATTTTTTTAGCTGAGTTGATTTCTTTTGATAAGTCTGGATTTTCGAGGATAAAGTTTTCCCATTCTTTTGCGTTAATTCCTCTCCTTACCCAATTGATGAAATTGATATCCTGAGTAAAATCTTCAGCCGAATATTTTATGTATTTTTTGTTCACGTTTAAAGCTTTGACTATTAAGTCCCGATTGCTTCATTTTGTGGACATGAAGGAAACATGCTAAAGAACATGTTTTTTAGAAAACTGAATCAAAAACAGAATTGGAAGCTTTAATTGGTCATCAATAATTTCTCTCAGGTACTTTATTGCCCTATAAAGCAATTTTCTTGCTGAATCGTTTTTTAATTGCATAATATCACAAATCTGGGCGTATTCCATAGCACAATCGAAACGCAAATAAATGATTTCCCGCTGTCTGTCGCTCAGTTCATTTAATGCTTTAAGAAGCACAAATTCTTTATTCGATATATTCTCCTTTTCTGCCAATTCTTCTTCAAGCAAGAACGGAGCATCAAACTGCAAGGGTACAAATTCAACCTTTCTGCTTTTGTCTACCGCTTTATAAATGGCATTTTTCAAAGCTCTGAACAAGTAGAACCTGATATTTTCGGTCGGACCAAGTTTTTCTCCCGCCTGTATCAGTTTAAAAAAAACATCCTGAATACAATCTTTTATTAATTCCGGATCATCTTTAAACCGGATGCCATATTGATACATCGAATGGAAATTTTGAAAATAGACGTATGAAAGTGCTGACTGATCACCCGACTTAAAATTTTCCCAAATTTCTCGATCTTTTTTCAATTAGAATTATTTTTTAGATGAGACAAAAGTATCAAAAAATGCTTTCTTTAATGACTAGCTTTTTGAAAGAATTTACAGACTCCAAATGACATTAGATTTTTTGTTCCTTTTGTCACATTTTTTACATCCTGATAGTACTATTCAATTTTGAATAAATTTAAAACCTTAAAAAGACGGTAGAAAGTCTCTGTTTCGACAGAATTTTATAAAATCGCACAACTTAATCTTGCAGCGTCTTCTCATGAAACCCTCATGAGCAAAACAAAGAGCATGAAAAATGGTTTCCACATGGCATTTTAAAAAATACCCCTAAGTGTATCTATTCCACCATAGTATTCATTTTCGCAGTTATATTCCTGAAAAAATCAATTATTTACCCAAAGTGGACATATTGCGATAAAGTAACTAAAAATATCAAACGGCGCGAGGCCAATAATCAGGCATTTAGTTTGTGTGCGACGCCGTAAACTCTGCATCCGATTCAGTGAAGCATATTAGAAATTAAGCCATTCACTTTAAAAAATAGCTAAAAAACAAAAAGTGACAACATCCGTTATGCTGTTTATTCAGGATAAATCAGATTCAAAGGTATTACCTGATGATGATTTTTTTAAGTCATTGAGAGTAAAAAAAACACTGATTTCCGTTTTTAGAGCGTAAATCAGTGCGTAAATTTTGTAATAAACTAACAATCAACATTTTTATGTGGAGCTGCGGGGAGTCGAACCCCGGTCCAAACGAGGAAGCAATACGCTTTCTACATGCTTATCCAAGATTTGGTTTTCGAATGAAGAATGGATCAAGGCCACCGATCTTCACCTTATCTCCTTTATTTCGCCGACTTGACGGAGCATTTAGCCGACTATTTCCGATATTACTGCACTTCCTGATCGGGCCGCTTCGGATCAACAGCACCCGGGAAATGTCTCACTCCAGCATCTTATGCCGGATTAGCTTAATCTACTTTATTCGATTACGCGGCAAGAGCAAAATTATTTTCGCCAATTAATTGTTTGGATATTAAGATTTACGGGCCAACAATCCAAAGCCCGGCATGCTTACGAACCTCTTCTGCCCGCTGTCAAAACCGGTCAGCCCCATGTTTGTAAGGACTGCAAAATTACCTATTTTTAAGCCAAATTGTATGTCCTTTAGCATTTTTATTTTGTGCCAGCCGAATCAGACATTTTTTAATTGATGAATTGTCATCTTCGGATTTTCGGAACCGAACACAAAACTCCCGGCCACGAGTACATCTGCCCCGGCTTCAAAAAGCAATTTCCCGGTCTCCAGATTTACTCCGCCATCAATCTCAATAAGGGCAGTTGCCTGTTTTTCTTCAATTAACCGGCGAAGTTTAATTACTTTCTGATAGGTATTCTGAATAAATTTCTGCCCCCCAAAGCCCGGATTTACAGACATTATTAATACCAGATCCACATCATTAATAATATCTTCCAAAACATGAACCGGAGTAGCAGGATTGAGACAGACCCCTGCTTTCATTCCTTCCTGGTGAATTGCCCCAATTGTTCTGTGGAGATGGTTACACACCTCATAATGAACAGTCAGGATATCAGCGCCCGAATCGCCAAAAGGCTTTATAAAAGGATCGGGGTTGACAATCATTAAATGAACATCAAGAGGCTTGGCCGCTATTTTTTTAACATGCTGAATAACAGGTAATCCAAAAGATATATTCGGAACAAATAGCCCATCCATCACATCAAAATGTATCCAGTCGGCTTCGCTCTGGTTAAGCATCAGGATATCTTTGCCAAGATTGTTGAAATCGGCAGATAAGATTGAAGGTGAAATTAATCGGCTCACAGTTGTAGTTTTTTAGACAATTAAATCGGGATTATTCCTCAAAAGTAATTTAAAAGTATCAATTAGTAACGAGAATAAACAGATGTCGCATTTCCAAAATAAAAAAATCCACAAATATTTTGATCTCGTCCCGCACAGAAACAGGCTTAAAAGCTTTCTAATCCAATCTTCCAATTAAGCATTATGCAAACGGGCCTGATCAATAAGTATCCCCGACACATAGTGTAAGAGATATATAAGAATGGCCGGGACCCGCTAAACCGGACATTATCCTGATTCCCTATTTTTGCAATTGAACCAATCCAAATTTGGCAGTCGTAGCGCCAGTTGTATTGTGCGAAGTTACGGCCAGACCAACAAGTAATTCCTTTGGCATTTTCTGCAAAAATGTAGAATAGCGTTTCCAGGTTTTGTTGTCAGTGCTAGTGTATGATTCAAAAATGTCGCCGTTACGTTTGAGCCTGATCCAGGTGTTGGGAAAAGTAACATCAAATTGATTACCTGCCGTTTTCGGATCCGGATAAATGGCTTTCATTTCACCGCCTTTTGCCAGCCGGTATTGAAACTCGCAACCGCCATTGTTTTTATTGCGGGGACTGTTATCGGGGAAAACCTGAAAATAAACATGCTGACTATTATCACCCGAATCGACACGGGCCATAATTCCGGCTTTAGTATATTGATTTGCAGCACTGAGACTTAAAATCTGGACACTTATATCAAAATCGCTCCTTAATTTTTGGTAACTAAAATGAAACTCATCCCTGGTTCCCCAAATATCGGCACCGCCAGCAGTAACGTCAAATCCGCTTTTATTAATGGTAACTTTACCGACAATGGCAGGATTACCAATGTCGGTTTGTTTAAGTTTTTTTGCAGAAATTGTTTGCGAATTATCTTTTGCGATCAGCAAAGTGCCTATGCAAAAACATATTACTAAGATTGTGACCGTTTTTTTAATCATATCTTTTAAAATTTTAAGCTCAGGTTGAGATAATCCTTTTATTCATAGCAAATTAGTTTAGTTTTTCTATTCTTGCTGTCCAACCCCCTCCAGGAGCAAGATGAATATTCAATTTGTCGCCTGACAAAATTTTAATCACCTCACGTTTGTAATCAGTGGCTTCGCGGTCCGCATTTATTCCATCCTTAAAAACCACCGCCTCATAAGATCCCGGGCCCAAAAATGAAAAATCAAGCGTCAATTCGCGTGGCGTCCAGTTGCTCATCGCCCCAACAAACCACGTTTCACCTTTCTTACGGGCAATCGCAGCATACTCTCCCACTTTTCCACCGAGTGCCACAGTTTCGTCAAATGTAGACGGTACTTTGGTTATGAAATCGGTACACTCCTGCTCTTTTGTATAAATTGTCGGATTATCGGCCAGTATTTGAAGAGGAGCTTCATAAACAACATACATGGCCAATTGGTGGCAGCGCGTACCCTGACTCATAGGTGCCGCATTTAACGGGTGATAATTTTCCTTAATCGCATTCCGCATGGCGCCAGGTGTATAATCCATTGGTCCAGCCATCATACGGATAAAAGGAATACTAACCGCATAACGGGGTTGATCTTCGGTTGCCCATTTGTAATTTTCCAAACCTTTAACACCTTCATATCCGATTACATTAGGATAGGTTCTTTGCAAACCTGTGGGCTTTGAAATTCCATGGTAATCAACGAGTAAATGATTATCAGCAGCTTTTTTAGCTATTTCGTATTCAGAGGCAATTGCAATCTGGTCATCACGATCAAAAAAATCGATCTTAAATCCTTTAATACCCATTTTTGAATAGAGCGGAAAAACCTGGTCCATCTGTCGCGTGATGTCTAACCATGTTGCCCAAAGGATGACGTCTACCCCTTTCTCTTTTCCATAATCAACAATTTCCTTAAGATTGATTTCGGGAACAATCTTAAGCAGATCGTTTTTAACCGACCAACCTTCATCCATAACGATATACCTAATTTTATTGGCAGCGGCAAAATCAATGTAATACTTATAAGTTGGCGTATTTATACCAGCTTTAAAGTCGACATGTGTAACATTCCAATTATTCCACCAATCCCAGGCAACCGCACCAGTCTGAATCCATGAAACATCGACCAATCTTGACGGAGAGGCCAGCTTTTGTACCATATCATTGTTAAGCAACTCTTTGTCTTGCTGACTAATCACAATCGCACGCCAGGGAAAACTACGGGTTCCATTGGTTTTGGCGATGTAATCAGCTCTTTTGGTTGGGATAAGATTCCGTTGTACCTGAGAAGCTTCCAGAGGACAGGGGGCATAAACGCCCATAAAACCTTTACGTGTTTGATTAATATTCAGGAACATACCCGGATAATCTTCCAGATCGGCTTCGAGTATCACCACTTTTTTATTTCCGCCGATATCAACCAACAGTGGCAGAAAAGCAAGAGAATCGGGGGCAAACTTCGAGATGTTGGTCTCTTTGTAGAGCGCTTCAAAGGAGGTGTTGAAAATTTTACCCTCTCTGTAATCCCACATATATGGGATAAATGCCTTGTGATCAACTGTAAAATTGAAGTTGGCTTCTTCATTTTTCACAATCATATCACCTTTTTTCTTTGTGAAAAACCGATAGGCCGCACCATCATTAAACACCCTGAAGATCACACCATAATCGTTTTTACAATTGATTGTAAGCTGATTATACTGATTTGAAATGGTCGCTTTCTTATAATTAATTGCCGCAATTACCTGGTCAATTTTCTCGGTTTTTGATGAACTGATTTTAGCATTTTCACCAAGGGTTGTGCCTCCTTCCAATTGAAGAGAAATTGCTGAAGGAGCGATTATCTGCTGACCGTCCTGCTGAACAGACCATTGTATTTTAGCTCCGACTTCAAGCTTTACCGAAATTTTATTGTCCGGCGACTTAATCTCAAAGCTTTTGTTTTTCTGTGCATTAAGAATCGTTGAACTCATCAGGAGCACAACAAATAATCCGATTAGTTTTGTTTTCATTTTTTGATATTGGTTTGTGTTTAAACTGTATTTTGATATTTTACGCTAAAATAGTTTGAAGGAGAACCGAACTTGTTTATCTGTTTACCGAAAAATACCGGAGATTTAGATAGATGCATGTGCAACTTCCCGGGCAGTATTAGGGCCAACACCTGAGCCAACTTGCCACTCCATATTCGATTGTCCCGACGCCAACCAAACTTCGCCGATCATTACATCCTTTAGTGTAATGGTGTCTTTATCTCGGATTTTCATTGCAAAAGGGCCACCGGTATTCATATCGGTAAGCCTGATCATCCATTTTCCATCAACATTTGCTTCTGTAACTCCATTAAAATCAGTCAATATAGTCATTACCATTGAATTAGGCTGAGCATTTTTCCAAACCAGAACCGCTATTTTTTGCTGAAGTACAATATGATCACTAAAAATTGAAGACCGTTGAATCTTATTTCCGATTTGTCCAAATCCACCAAAGCAATTGATTAAAAATAAAACAGATAGAATTATTTTTGGCATGTCATTAATTAACTTATGATTCAGTTTTTAGCGTGATAAAAGTAGTTTGTTTAAATTAATTTGAGAATTATTTTTTAATTCTTTTCTCAAAAAAATCGGGTGTATGACAAAATTCATAGTAAGGGATCAACACAGAATTCCGGGAAAAGATATGTTGCATAATAAAATGGATTTAAACACGGATGCCAGTTTCATGGAGGTTAAGAAATGCAGATTAGGAAACATTAAATACCCATGAAATTGTCACCGGAAAAAGGAGCCCGATTTTGATATGACGAAGGTATGAAGTTGGTATGAACCAAATATGACGGAAACAGGGCGCCTTAATCGGTACGATAAAGGTAGTGCGGATCGGGATAAGAACTATTAAATCAATGTGAGAGAAAGCCAGAGAAGACGGGAGAAATCGAAAGGTTTAACCGAAATAACCAAACAATTGACTTTTAATGATAAATTAAAATCTCTTCCCCAAAAGAGAAGGTCGTTCGTTTTAATTTCAATAGTTCGTTAAATTTTAAGCGGCAATTTTGCCATAATCCAATAGTTCTTTGACAATTTTTTGATTTTTTGGCGTGTTTGGGTTAATAGCGAACCTGCACATAAATCGTTCGAGCATCAAAGTATTGTTTAACAGGG
>JAATGF010000118.1 GCA_015654795.1 Bacteroidales bacterium | reverse complement strand
TTTTTGTGTTTTCATCCTGTTTGAAGCCTGCTTTTGATGCAAACGGGCATGAAAAACGTGGTTTTGAAGAGTCAACTTTCAGTTTGAAACTGAAATATTTCTATTCCAAAGTGGGTGGGTATGCTCCGGAATATGTACCCTTTATTGATCAAATTGCAAAATCTTTACGATCAGTTAATTGAAAATTACCTTTCCGAAAGAAGATAAGTTCTGAAATTGTTTGGCCATGACTAAAGCGATGAGCGCACTTTGACCATTTGCTTACTAACCAGTAATGCAGATTTGTAACGATGGAATCTTGTCCTGAATTTTCCACATGATTTTTATTGAAGAGGCGCTTTCCTTAAAGGTTGACAATAAAAAAACGGCGCCAGAATTTCTGACGCCGTTTTTATTTATTGTTATATTGGATTATTCAACCGGAATGGCCCAATTCTCTGAAGCCATACGTTGGTAAGAACGGTACCTCCATTTTGCATTCTCTTCAGCAGCTTTGAATAATTGGTCTGCTTCGGCAGGAAATGATTTCCTGAGAGACGTATAACGCACCTCACTATTCAGATAAGCCTGGAATTTACTCCAGTCCGGATTCTTCGAGTCGAGTTGGAACGGATTCTTGCCCTCATCTTCCAACCGAGGATCGAAACGGAAAAGGTGCCAGTATCCACACTCAACGGCCAATTTTTCCTCTTCCTGTGTACGACCCATCGAACGTAATCCATGAGAAATACATGGTGCATAAGCGATGATAAGCGATGGGCCTGGATAAGCTTCAGCTTCACGCAAGGTCTTAAGGTATTGTGCCTGATTCGCACCCATTGCAACCTGCGCAACATACACATAACCATATGTCATAGCTATAGCGCCAAGGTCTTTCTTACGAATCCTCTTTCCGGCGGCAGCAAATTTTGCCACAGCACCCACAGGAGTTGACTTAGAGGCCTGGCCGCCTGTATTTGAGTAAACTTCGGTATCCAAAACAAGAATATTAATATCTTTCCCGGAAGCCATCACATGATCGAGACCACCATAACCGATATCATAAGCCCATCCATCGCCACCAAAGACCCAAACCGATTTTTTAATCAGATACTGACTCAGTGACAGAACTTCCTGCGCATAAGCCTCATTGTTTCCTTGCAGAACTTCGAGAACTTTCCTGCTTGCAACTTCAGAAGCAGCAGCATTGTCGCGCCCTTCAATCCACTCGTTGAAAACGGATTTTACAGCTTCAGGAACTCCTGCCTCGATAGCTAAAGTCATGATCGATTTAATTCTATCGCGGCTTGCACCAACACCTTCGACCATACCAAAACCATATTCAGCATTGTCTTCGAACAGTGAATTTGCCCATGCCGGACCTTTACCCGATTCGTTGTTTTTGCAATAGGAAGTAGCAGGAGCCGATCCGCCATAGATTGACGAACAACCTGTGGCATTAGCAACCATCATCCTTTCACCAAAAAGTTGTGTAATCAGTTTGATGTAAGGTGTTTCTCCGCAACCAGCACAAGCTCCAGAGAATTCAAACAATGGCTGAGCAAACTGAGAATTCTTTATGGTTTTATCTTTTTCGACCAGTTTGTCTTTATAAGTGACATTCGCAGCGAAATGATCCCAACGCTCAATCTCTGCATGTTGCGATTCAAGCGGTTTCATTACCAATGCCTTTTCTTTGGCGGGACATACATCAGCACAGTTGCTGCAACCGGTACAGTCGAGCGGCGCTACCTGAATACGGAACTGAAGACCGGCAAATTGCTTTCCGTTAGTTTTGATCGTAGCTGTATTTGCAGGAAGTGCGGCCAATTCTTTTTCATCAATCAGGAACGGACGAATGGCAGCGTGAGGACAAACATACGAACACTGATTACATTGGATACAGTTTTCAGGAATCCATTCAGGAACATCAACTGCGATACCACGCTTTTCGAATGCGGTAGTACCTGCAATAAAGGTACCATCTTCGATTCCGTTGAATGTTGAAACCGGAAGACTATCACCCTTCTGCGCATTAATCACATCAACAATATTTTTAATGAAGGCAGGGCGTTTGCCTGTTTCTTCATCCGCTCCAACTTTAATCTTTGCCCATTCGGCAGGAACTTCAATCTTCTGAACATTATTACCACCAACATCTACCGCAGCAAAGTTCATATTGACAATAGATTCGCCTTTCTTCCCGTATGATTTTACAATTGCCTTCTTCATATGTTCCTGGGCAAGTTCATAAGGAATTACGTTAGTAATTTTGAAGAATGCAGACTGCATGATTGTATTCGAACGATTGCCAAGACCAAGATCGACAGCGAGTTTGGTACCATTGATGATGTAGAATTTAATCCCGTTCTCAGCCAGATACTTCTTCATTGCATCGGGCAATCTGAGTTTTACTTCCTCTTCTTCCCAAATCGTATTCAAAAGGAATGAACCACCTTTCTTCAACCCTTTTAAAACATCGTAAAGGTGAACATATGCCTGAACATGGCAAGCCACGAAGTCAGGAGTTGTAATCAAATAGGTTGAACGGATCTGGCTATCGCCAAAACGGAGATGTGAGGCAGTAAAACCACCTGACTTCTTCGAGTCGTATGCAAAATAAGCCTGACAAAACTTATCGGTAGCAGCACCAATAATTTTGATCGAATTTTTGTTGGCGCCAACAGTACCGTCAGAACCCAATCCATAGAATTTTGCTTCATATACATCAGCCGAAGAAACTTTCACTTCAGGAATCATCGGAAGAGAATGAAATGTAACATCATCTTCGATACCAATTGTGAAATTATTCTTTGGTTCCTTCATCTCAAGATTTTTATAAACCGCGATAATCTGAGAAGGAGTAACATCTTTTGATCCAAGGCCATAACGTCCACCAACAATTACAGGGGCGTTTTCTCTGTTATAGAAAGCATCGCGCAAATCGAGGTATAATGGTTCGCCATTAGCACCAGGCTCTTTCGTTCTGTCAAGCACTGCAATCCGTTTTACGGTTGAAGGCAGAACATTGAACAGGTATTTTACAGAGAACGGACGATACAAATGCACACTTATTAAACCAAGTTTTTTACCATGAGCATTCAGATAATCAATCGTTTCACGGATGGTTTCAGTAATCGAACCCATTGCAACGATAATATTATCTGCATCAGCCGCGCCATAATATGAAAATGGATGATATTCTCTGCCTGTGATTTTGGTAATCTTCTGCATATAATCCTCAACCATATCAGGAACTGCATCATAAAACTTGTTGCCAGCCTCTCTGGCCTGGAAAAAAATATCAGGATTCTGGGCGGTACCCCTTGTTACCGGATGTTCCGGATTTAAAGCACGATTACGGAAAGCTGTAAGTGCTTTCTGATCAATCAAAGCGGCTAAATCATCCTGATTTACCGTTTCAATTTTCTGAATTTCGTGTGATGTGCGAAAGCCATCGAAGAAATTAATAAATGGAACACGGCTCTTGATTGTAGTAAGATGAGAGACGCCACTAAGATCCATTACTTCCTGAACTGAACCCGATGCAAGCATTGCAAAGCCTGTCTGACGACAAGAGTACACGTCGCTATGGTCACCAAAGATTGAAAGTGCATGGCTGGCCAATGCACGAGCAGTAACATGGAAAACGGTTGGTAATAATTCACCGGCGATCTTGTACATATTAGGAATCATCAGCAACAATCCCTGAGAAGCTGTATATGTAGATGTTAATGATCCTGATTGAAGTGCACCATGAACAGCGCCAGCAGCTCCACCCTCACTTTGCATTTCTGCGAGGCGAACCGGCTGACCAAAAATATTCTTTCGGCCGTTTGCAGCCCACTCGTCAACCACTTCTGCCATTGTTGTAGAAGGGGTAATTGGGTAAATACAAGCAACCTCCGTAAACATATAGCTTATGTAGGATGCAGCATAGTTACCGTCGCATGTAATAAACTTTTTTTCTTTTGCCATTTCGTTTTTTACTTTAGTATTTATTGCTATTATAAATTTGTATTCTATTTACATTCTGAATATTAATACAGAAAGCCAAAAAGCCAGAGCGGGATCACATTCCCCTCTCCGATTTCGATCATATCAGCGGCCGCGTAACGGTTTTCACCTTCTGCCCGTGTGTATTTTCCGCCAACACCAAAATAGTACTTGTCGTTCACTTTAAAATCAAATTTGTGAGAACTTGTAACTTTGTGCTGATATCCTACCTGATTATAAAAAAAGGTCATTCTCAGATTGCGATTATTGATATTGTCGGGAGCAATGATATGCAATAGGTTAGTATTGTGAAGATAAACCTGATCGGGCTTTTGCAGCTGACCATTTGTGCCATTTGAGAAAAGCAGATTAATCAACCGGGCGTTTTTCAAATACCGCAGGTAGTTTAGTACTGTCGCCCGCGAAGTTTCGATCTCAGCGCTGATTCTGCTCACATTTGGGGAAAAAGGCATCTGTCCGCCAATCAATTGCAGTAGTTTTCTCAGTTTCGGAAGATACTTTAGTTCAATCTGATTGAGATAAGTCACGTCGATTTCCAATGCAAGGTTAACATGGCGAAGAAGACTCTCACTATAAAATTCGGGATTTTTAATAAAATAGGGATAAAAGCCGCTCTTCAGGTATTCGGGAAAATAGGCCAGCGGACGTACTTTATTAATAATATCAGGGACCAATTCGCGATGATGATTTAATAAATCTTCCAGGGAAAGTTTAGGGAACTCCTGCCCTGTCCTGTAATTAAGGAACTCCCTGAATGATAAGCCTTCAAGATGATAAATCTTAGCGATGTCTTTTAGTTCATCATTCCCCTCGATAATCCGGAGAACAGGTGAACTACTAAAAACAATTTTAAGATCAGGAAGTTCGTCGTAACATTGTCTTAGTTCTTTCGACCACTCTTCATACTTATGAATCTGATCGAGTACTAAAACCTTTCCTCCACGTTTGTAAAACTCATCGGCAAAAGAGAAAAATCGTCTTTTTGCAAAATAAAAGTCGTTGAGATTGACGTACAAACAATCACGCGAATTACCGAAGTTTTTTCGAATATAGCTCAGCAGAAAGGTGGTCTTACCGACACCACGAAATCCTTTAACCCCGATCAGGCGGTGAGACCAATCAATCTCATTAGACAACTCCCTATCTATCAAATCAGAAGATGCCTCAACTAAAATCCTATGTGCTTCGAAAAAATATTCCACTTCCAGTTTTTAACAGGACAAAATTAATCAATTAGATGATCATTTTGCTATCTGGAGTTTACATTTTATGCCATTTCTGCTATTTATATTTAGTAAAAATAAGCCATTTCGGCATTGATAACTAACAAAACGGGGAACAAGACAGAATTCCAGAGGAAGATATTTTAAGAATGTATAATAAATGGATTTGAAAACGGATGCCGGTTTCATGGTGGCTTAAGAAATACAGTTTATGAAACACTAAATACCCATGAAATTATCACCGGAGGAAAGAACCCGATTTCGGTCAGGAGTTGGTCAGGAGTTGGTCAGGACCAGATACGAAGGAAGTGGGGCGCCTTTATCGATAGATAAAGGTAGTGAAAAAACGTATAGTCCGGATTGACTTTTTCTGAGATGGACGGAGATGGACGGCCGTGGACGATTCGTTGCTCCTTTCTTTGATGATTTTTATACCCCCAACTTTTCAGTTTGATCCATCTCATAGTCAATCTACAAACGTGATGATATAAAAAAAGGAACCTAAAAGTTCCTTTTTTTATATAGTTCGAATCAAAAAAATTAATCACTATTCATCGAAACGAGGAATTCCTCATTCGATGCCGTTTTAACCAATCTGTCTTTTACGAATTCCATCGCTTCTACAGGATTCATTCCATTCAGGTAATTGCGAAGAATCCAGATCCGATCCAACATCGCCTTATCAAGTAATAAATCTTCCCGACGCGTACTGGAAGCAATGATATCAACTGATGGGAAGATCCGACGATTCGAAAGTTTACGATCGAGCTGAAGTTCCATATTACCGGTTCCTTTAAACTCTTCGAAGATTACATCATCCATTTTAGAGCCGGTATCTGTTAATGCTGTTGCAAGAATTGTAAGCGATCCACCTTCTTCTATATTTCGGGCAGCGCCGAAGAATCTCTTCGGTTTATGAAGAGCATTGGCATCAACACCACCTGAAAGCACTTTACCGGAAGCCGGAGCCACAGTATTATAGGCCCGGGCCAGACGCGTAATTGAATCGAGAAGTATAACAACATCATGACCGCATTCTACAAGACGTTTGGCCTTTTCGAGGACCATGTTTGCAACACGCACATGTCTTTCAGCCGGTTCGTCAAATGTCGAGGCAATTACTTCAGCATTAACGCTACGGGCCATGTCTGTGACCTCTTCGGGTCTTTCGTCGATGAGCAATACAATCATGTAAACTTCAGGGTGATTGGCTGCTATAGCATTTGCTATATCTTTAAGCAAAACCGTTTTACCAGTTTTAGGCTGAGCAACAATCAATCCTCGTTGTCCTTTACCAATTGGGGCAAACAAATCGACCACACGTGCCGAAAGGCTGCTTGCCTTGCCCGTAATATTGAATTTTTCGTCAGGGAAAAGCGGCGTAAGATGTTCGAACGGAACCCTGTCGCGAATATATTCCGGGCTTCGTCCATTAATTTCAACAACTTTAACAAGGGGGAAGTATTTCTCTCCCTCTTTGGGCGGACGAATGATCCCATTTACAGTATCGCCCGTCTTCAGACCAAAAAGTTTAATTTGAGATTGCGATACATAAACATCATCAGGAGATGTCAGATAGTTATAATCGGACGAGCGCAAGAAGCCATATCCTTCCTGCATGATTTCCAAAACTCCGGTTGCACTGATTATTCCTTCAAAATCGTATGACTTCTCAGTTTCACGTGGCCGCTGCTGTGTTTGGTGGACAGGCTTGGGTTGGATAATTCCGGTTTGCTGAATATTTTTCTTCTGGACAATGGGACGGGAGGTCTGTTCGGGTTCAGGTCGAACCTCCTTTAGCGTTTCAGCAATAACCGGCGGAACTGCCTCTGTCTCTTTAGTCTTAGGTTCATTCTCAACCTCAGGATTCAATTTTGGACTGGAGGTTATAATGACAGGCTCAGTACGAAAAACGCGTGGACGTCTTTCCTTTGAATCAAGTGATTCAAATCTTGGTTTTTCAATCCGCTTGGGAAATGGTCTGATCAAAGGTTGTCTCTCAACCGAAGTTTGCTTATCAACTGTTTCAGTCCCGTCGACGACAGCTTTTTTGTCCGGCACTACCGCAGCAGTGACAGTTTCGTCTTTTGTGTTAACTTCGGATTCTTCAGTTCGGATTAATCTGGGCGCCATCTTAATTTCAGGTTTCTTAATCTCAGATGCCATAATGGCCTGATTATCAAGTATTTTGTAAATAAGATCTTGCTTCTTAAATGATTCTACGCGTTTAATATTCAGCTCTTTACCTATCTCGCGCAATTCGGGCAATAGTTTCTTGCTTAGTTCAAGAATGTCGTACATGTTGTATTATTGATTTTTTATTGGTTGCCTAACTTTTGTCAAAATAAAAAAGGATGGCAGAAAGCTAACAGCTTAATTCTATTTAATTTTCTTGGAAGTAAATCGGGATTCAAAAAAGATTACGTGAAAGATTGAATTCGAAATCCACCGCAAAAATAGGTAATAGATTTGAATTCACAAATTATTGCCTATTTTTTTTGTTATAATCAATTGGTAAACAAAGTTACCAAATAATTGTTCAAAAACAATTATTTTTATAAAAACATAAGACAAAAATCATTTTACTAATTTTTTGTTAATTTTGTAAGGTTTAGTGTTCAAATAAATTTTATATTTGAAGCAATAAACCAGTTCCTAACCTGATTTTATTATGAGGCACCTTCGAATTGCCAAACAAGTTACCAACAGAGACACTGCTTCTCTTGAACTCTATCTTCAGGAAATCAGTAAAGCAAGTCTTATTTCAGTCGATGAGGAGGTTAATCTTGCGCGAAAAATAAAAAACGGAGACCGAAAAGCATTAATAAAATTGATTCAATCCAATCTTCGTTTTGTGGTTTCTGTTGCCAAACAGTATCAAAATCAAGGATTAACTTTGCCCGATTTAATAAATGAAGGCAATCTGGGTCTTATAAAAGCGGCTGAACGTTATGATGAAACGAGAGGATTTAAATTTATCTCCTACGCCGTGTGGTGGATAAGACAATCAATATTACAGGCAATCGCAGAACAATCCAGAATAGTAAGGCTTCCATTAAACAAGATTGGATCTATATCAAAAATCAATAAAGCATTTACAAAACTGGAACAAGATTATCAACGGGAACCGATGCCTGAAGAAGTTGCCGATTTGCTTAAATTACAGATCAAAATTGTTAAGGAAGCCCTGGAAACGTCGAATTATCACGTTTCTACCGATGCCCCCCTGCGCGAAAGCGATGGCGATGAAATTACACTTTACGATACATTTGTTAATGATGAATCGCCGAGCCCCGATCTTTCATTAATCAATAGTTCATTAAAAATTGAAATAGAGCGGGCACTTAAAACTTTATCCGAACGGGAAGCCGAAATTCTGCGTTACTATTTTGGTTTAGTTGGAGAAAATCCTTTGTCAATCGAAGAAATCGCAATATTACTACATCTCACGCGCGAAAGAGTCAGGCAGCTTAAAGATAAAGCATTGAAAAATTTAAAAAATGTCCAGAAAAGTCGTCTCCTCCGTTCATTTTTAGGTTAAAGTACGAAACTAAGGCGCTGATCAACCAATAGCGAACCAGCAAGATAAAAGATAAAATGGCTGCAAATCAATTGATTTACAGCTATTTTAATACCTCAATGGAGATACTGGGGTCTTTTTAATGGGTGAGTACTAAAAAAATAAAAATCTTCGCTTGATGGGCTGGAATAATGAAAAATCATGTAGAGATATTAGTAGCCAAAATACCTCACCCTAATTCATCCCGTGATATAAGGAACCATTACAAGACCAACAATAGTCTCTAATGGAAAGCAGAAAGGGAGTTTCGTTATTAGTTACACCCGTACAAAATCAGCTGCCGATCGCACGTTTTCAGCAAGGATCATATCAAGTGGAATACTCAATTATTGTCACTCTGCTGTAATCCTGAAGCAATATTAGGAATAATTTTCACCAGTTCATTTCTGCCAATCGAAACTGCCACAATTCCGGCAATTGATATAGCTTCTATCGTTTCTTTCTCTGGCACAAAGATGGCCTGAACATTTGAACCAATAATCTTTTCTTCTTCCTTTCCCATAATAATAGCCCAGTAAATTCCTCGCGGTTTAAGTCTTTCAATAATTGCAGAATCAACATCAATGAAAACAACAAGACCCCCATTAACTGGATTTAAAAAATCTGTTGTAAAAGTAGGTCTTGTTGCTTATTATTGTGGTGTGATCAGTTCTTGATACTTTTGGGGTATTTTATTAAAGTGACATCAATATTCTTTATCATGATTTAATTGATCCATTCCGGGGTAGCCGAGCAAGCATGATTGTTAGTGTGTACAGAATAAATATTCTCATTTTCTTTCTTTTTTCTGACCATTCACTATCGAAGCAAGGCAGTAGCACACCATAAAACTGGCGCTTGTCCGTGCAGGTCTCCAACAACACGTTTACGCGTCATATAATGGTCACGGTTATTGCTAATGTTTGTTCCTTCGCATATTTCTGTTAACTCATCATCCTGATTAATGTAACTGATCAGCGTCAACCATCCTTTACGGACAGCAACTCCATATACTCTTTTATCGAGCCATCCGTTTTTCACACCTGTAATCATAGCATATATGAACATTGCTGTACCCGAAGTTTCTTTCCACACTTCTGGGTCATCGATAATTTGTCGCCACATACCATCAGTATCCTGATGTTTCAGTAGTCCAGCCATCATCTTTTTATATCCAGCCATGATTTTGACCTTATTGGGATTGTCTTTGGGTAGAACGCGAAGAATTTCGGACATTCCAACAGCCATCCATCCATTACCACGACCCCAACTATAATACGCTTCGGGTGAGTGATAAAACAATCCGTTTTTTAGTTGAATGGTATCAAGGTAAAGTACCATTTCCCGGGCTGCACGGTCAATGTATTTTCTGTCGCCTGTGGCTCTGTATGCTTGTGACTGGACGGCTGTTATCATAAACATGTCGTCAATCCAGATGCGTGTTTGCCATGAATATCCTTTGTCAGTCAATGCCTTTTCTTCAAGTTTGGCATTTTCAGGGAGTGTCCATTGGGTATCGGCATATAATAACCCAAGATCAAGATATTTTTTCTGTTTTGTTTTCAGGTATAGTTCCAAAGGTAAAGAGCCGAAGACATTATTATCGACATGGTTGGGTTTGGGCTGAAGATTCTTTTCATTGTCAAACAACGGAGTGAACCGGTTTTCTAACCTTTTATACAAATCTTTGTTTTCGGTGATATCAGCAAACCAAAGTCCACCAAGCCATGTACAAACATCAGGATAAGTGATTTGATTTGGAGTAATGTGGGTGTTCCCATAATTGGAATGGGATGATTTCAGAAATTTTTCGGCGATGCGATTTCCGATTTCAGTGGGAGATGATCCTTTGGGCCAATTTTTAAGATCGTAGTTTTTGGAGTGAGCATTGCCGGCGAGCAAGACAAAGTTCAATAAAAAAACAAATAATGGTTGTCTCATCATTTTATGGAGTTTTATGATTATAAATAATTACAATTTTTGAAATCTTTTTATGTGTCCAATTCCTAAAACCCCTCCAAGGATCTCTTTATTAATCGACATGAAAATATTTATTTCATTATCATTTAATTAGATAAACTTTGACCTGGATTCCATTCATTTATCATACTCTTCAGAGCAGACTCAGTAGTAATGTGTTTAATGAAAATATAGTAACAAAAGGAATCGAGAATAAAGAAAATGGTGGTAAAATATGCCCCCATTTTCTTTGAATAGCCGGATTTTAATATCCGGGATTTTGTTCTGCTTTCTTTTCATCAGATGTCAATGCACGTCCTTCTTTCTGGATTGCATCAAGGTATGTCTGAGGAATCGGACGTAGGTTGTGCTTGTCTTGAATGTTAGGTGCTGCTCTTTTGTTGAAAGCCTTGGCACGCGCAACCAAAGTCTTGGTACGGGAGAGATCTTCCCAACGATAAAATTCACCCATTAACTCGCGTGAACGTTCATCCAGTAAGAAACACATAGCGCGATCATAATCACTGGCATAACCCAGTGTCTTGATGATCGCCTCATCTTCTGCAGGAAGAGAAGAGAAGCTGGTAACTGTCAGGTCTGTTGCTTCGGTAGTTTCCTGAATATTGTTTGATTCATAATATGAATTCTCAGGATAGAATGAGTTTCTGTTACCGAAACTGGCCCAACCGGTTGGGTTAGAAGTTGTATTATAAGCAGCACCACCATCGGTATAAGCTTTGCGGCTTTCACCAGCTTTATAATTAGCACGAGTGCGAACCGTGTTAATATAAGTCAAGGCTTTAGCCAAGTTGTTCTGACGAATGCAAACCTCAGCAGCTGTCAGATAAGTGTCAGCTAAACGAGCCAGAATACCATCTCGATAACCGATACCATCACTCACAGCTGAACGTGAACCATCAATGAATTTGCTCAACGGTGCAAAACGGTTTTGAAAGTTATCGCTGTTCAGATATTCTCCTCCTTCAGCATAAGTTGCAAATACGCTTGGAATAACCTTCCCTGTTTTTGTATCTTCTACGGTTGCCAAACTACCTATAGAAGTATAACGTGTATCAGTAGGATTGTTGATAAGATACATGATGGAGAGGTCTCCCAGTACATAACCCGAACCGGCAACAGGAGTATTTACTGCATACTTGGTTTTAAAGCTCTTCCAGAAGCGGGAATCGTTTACTCGGTCGTACACATTGTACGCATAGTAATTGGTGCGAAGACGCTGATATTCACGCCCACCTGCGATATCACGCGCCATTTGTGGCAGATTGAGGTACTGTGAGAGATAATACAGGTGACACTGGTTGCCATACGTACCCCACGTTGATTTATCAGCAGAAAATTGAGCAGCAAGGATGACTTCGTCCAATTTTTCATTCGATCCATTTACTGCTGTATAATTCCACAAATCAGAGAAGTTGGGGGCCAACTGATGATGAGAAATAACTTCATCGGCAAGCTTCAGAGCGTTAGTCAGGTCAGCAGTCTTGGTCGTACCGTTCCAACTGTCATTGATTTCACTTGCACGGAACAAATAGGCCTTAGCGAGAAAATGAGCGGCGGCATTCTTGGTAATTTTCCCCTGAAGGGCAGCGGTCGAAGGCAGAAGGTTGTAAGCAGCAGTAAAGTCAGCAATAACCTGGTCCATTACTTTCTGTGCAGTAGCACGGGTAAATTCACGTTCGGGAGAAGATACCGATATCAATTTCAAAGGCACTCCACCATATTGGCGAACCAGTTTCAGATAATTGTAACCACGCAAAAAATAAGCTTCACCCATACAGGTGTGATTTAACGTACTGTCTTGCACAACGCTGGGGGCTTTCTGTAGCAATAGGTTCGCAGAGTTGATACCTATGTACATATTATCCCAAAGCGTATTGGCCATTGTAGTATATACATTTACGTTGGGTGCGGTAATCGTAGAGGAAAAGTTGCCATCATAAGCATCCCACATACCGCTTGAAGCATCACCACCACATCGGAATTCGTCGACACCATAGTTTGTCGTTGCATATGCCCATTCGTAAGAGAAGTGGAAACGTAGGTTATAATACAGACCAGTCGCCAAATCTTTAATACCCGCTTCTGTGTTGAAATATTCAGTATTTCTCGAGGTAGTCTGATTTTCATCCAGAAATTTAGCGCAGGAGGTAATAGTGCTGGCAACCATTGAGAATGTCAGCATCACTATCAATAATTTTATATATTTCATGGTTATATTCTTTTTATAATTCATCAATAATTTAATTTAGAATCCCACATTCAGACCGAATACCAAACCTCGGTTCCATGTTGAAGTCCCCGTATCCATATCTAACCAGTCAATTTTTGAGAAAAGCATACCCGGGTTTTCAGCCTGTACATATATTTTTATAGTTTGTAGACTGAGTTTCTTTACAATTGATACTGGAAGAGTATAACCCAGATTGACATTACGTATCTTCACGAATGAACCGCTCCTGTAACCCAATATGTTGTAGTATGGGTCACCAACTCCAACATTGTAGATAGGCTTCTGATATACAGCATTCGTGTTGTTTTCATTGTAGTAGCTGATGCTTCGCTGTACGTTACGTCCACCTTGCCCTTCACCACCGGTATTAAATGTGTAACTCAAACGGCCATATAGGAAGATTGAGAGATCGAAGTTTTTATAAGAAATTGTGTTTGTCATACCTACTGTCCAACGTGGAATAGTGTTGCCAATAATTACGCGGTCATTATTCGGATCAATCTTATAGTCTCCATTTTGGTCAACGGGACGAGACATGCCAACCTCAAATTTATGACCGTTTGCATTGAATTTTGCCATCTCTGTGTCGTCTGATGCCTTCCACAATCCTTCAGAAGCATAACCATAAATAACACCTATAGGTTGACCAATGAACCAATTATTAGAAATATCATCTGACTTACCGGATGACAATGAAACGATTTCATTCTTCTGCCATGCAACATTCAAACTGGTTTCCCAGGTGAAGTCCTTAGTCTGGATATTGACTGTATTCAAGGTCACATCGATACCCTTGTTCTTCGTTTCACCTACGTTAGCATAAGTAATAGTGTAACCGGTCAATGCAGGAATTGTCATCTGCATTAACAAATCTTTAGTGTGTGAAGTATAGAGGTCAACTACACCCGATACGCGACCTTTGAACGTAGAGAAGTCAAACCCCAAGTTATATTGGGTAGTCCTTTCCCAACCAAGGAGTGAATTGGCCAATGGTAAACTACCATCGGCGATCAAATATTCGGAAGGAACATAACCAGCAATAACAGAACTACCGTAGGGATAAAACATTGATACTATCCCACCCTTTGTCGCATATGGTGGGATTGCAGAATTACCTGTTGTGCCTACACCGAGACGAATCTTCAACTGACTTACCCATGATATATTCTTGATCCAGTCTTCCTCTTCCATGCGCCATGCTAAAGCTGCTGACGGGAAGAACGACCACTTATGCCCATTTGCCAACTGCGAAGCGCCATCCCAACGACCCGATGCCGTAATCAAATACTTGTCGGCGAAACCATAATTGAAACGTCCCATATATGACATTAACTGACGGTCTGTTAAACCCGAATCCCAGCTATCAAGGGCCGATACATTTGTCATGTTCAATGCATTCCATTTTTGGCTTGGCAGTGGGATACCTAAAGCGCGCATGTATGAGGAGTTGGTGTTCCAGGCTGAAATAGTTTGCAATAAAGTAGGCCCAAAAGTATGTTTACCAATTTTCTTATCATAGTAAAGCAGGTTATCCAGTGTCCAGGAGAAATCGTTTTGGTTCTGCAATGAAGCATAATTAGGAGAACCATTACGATTAACAGACATCGCATCGATGAATATGCCGTTCTTATAGTAACGGAAGTCAGGACCAAAGTTCACACGATATTTCAACCCTGGCAATATATTCAACTGAGTGTACAAGCTACCCAAAACACGTAACATCTTACGCTGATTGTCAGTGTATTTCCATTCATCAACTGCAGTCTTTATCGCGTCATCACCACCGGGATAAGTTATACGATTGCCAGCCGTATCATAAGGTACAGCATAGGGTAGGTTGTTATTGGCAGCGGCATAGATATTATTCGGTCCAGAAGCCTGCCCCCCTGTATTTGACTGACCATACTGCTGAATACTATATGTTGTATTGATATTGGCACCCATTTCGAACCACTTCACAGGATTCACGTCTACGCTTACCTTAGACGTGTAACGCGTGTAACCCTGTCCCTTCATAGTACCTTTTGTGTCCAAATAGCCAAATGAAGCGTAAGCCTTCAGCTTATCAGTACCACCACTCACACTCAGATTATGTTCGGTGGTAACTCCGGTTTGTGTTACCATATCTCTCCAGTCAGTAGTTTGAACTTTTGAGCCATCCCAGGTGCCCCCTTCCCAACCTTTCATGATATTTGCCCATGCGTATGGATCGTTTGCACCAAGGAAAATAAGTCTGTCATTTGCTTGGGTCGGTTGGTCACCTCTTGGATACTTGGTAGGAGATAAATAGTTATATGCCCAACGTCTCCATGTCAGGTATTCTGATGCAGTCATCATTTTTCTACGATCCTGAATCGCTTCAAATTTTAATGTACTTGAATAGTTAAAGCTCAGCTTACCTTCCTTGCCTTTCTTTGTAGTAACAAGGATAACACCATTCGCACCACGGGAACCGTAGATAGCTGTTGCGGAAGCATCCTTTAATACGTCGATTGATTCGATGTCGGCAGGGTTCAATGTTTCAATACCTGATGAAGACATTAAAGGTATCCCATCTACTACATAGAGTGGAGTATTACTTGCTGTCAATGAGCGGCTGCCGCGGATAGTAATAGAACCTATTTCACCTGGTCGTTCGTTGGAAGTAATATCAACACCAGCTGCTTTACCCTGCATAGCCTGTAATGCATTAGTAATGGGACGGGACTTCAGTTCCTTTTCGCCGACTCGGATTATAGACCCGGTTATATCGCTTTTTTTCATCGTTCCGTATCCTACGGAAACCACTTCTGCCAGACTAATTGTTTCATCAGCCAAAACTACATTGATCGTTGTTTTGTTCTCAACAGAAACTTCCTGTGTTTTCATACCAATAAAAGAAAACTGCAGAATGGCATTTTCCGGGACATTTGTCAACGTGAAATTACCGTTGTTATCTGTTATAATACCTTTGGAAGTTCCTTTTACAACAACTGAAGCTCCGGGAACAGAGACTCCTGAGGAATCGGTCACTTTGCCTTTAATTTCCCTTTTCTGCTCGGTTTTAGATTCAGACTTCATAGTTGCAGGCAATTCTTTTATTTCAGGAGAAAGAATAACAATTTGCCGGTCGTAGATTTTAAATGTGTTATTGGTTCCCTTGAATAATTCAATCAAGATACTTTCTGCACTTTCATCCTTTGAATTTATACTAACTTTACGATTGACATCAACGTAATCTTCGTTATAAAAAAAGACAAACTCACTGTTCATTTCAATCTGTTTGAAAGCCTCTTTTACGGTTATATCATTGAACTTTAAGTTCAATTTTGTTTGCTGGGAATAGGTGTTGGCTGATACTCCAAGCAAACCGGTGAAGAAGAATGCAATTAGTAGTTTCATCTTTTTCAATAGATTTCCTGCACTTCTTTTTTTGAAGTGCGAATTCACACAATTTTTTTTCATACTTTTGTTTGTTTTAAGCGTTGATATTTATTGACGTTTATACTAAGTCCGGAGATTGTTGACCGCATTCTCCGGATCTTTTTTATTGCATAGGCATACCCTTCATTTTGCTGGTTACAAAAACTTTATCCATTTCGATGCGAAATGTGATAGGAGCAGCGTCTGAAACCACTTTCAGAACATCCTCTAGCGACTCCTTTAAATCCAGTTTGCCGCTAATCTTCTTGCTCATCTCAACATTGTTTTCAGTAACAAAACGGACATTGTAAAACCGTGAAAGCCTATTAAATACATTCAATATACTTTCCTGGTCGAATTCAAGCAAATCGTCTTTCCATGAAATATAGTTGGATACATCTACATTTGATTCAATACTTGTTTTACTGTCTGTCTTATTAAAAACTGCCTTTTGGTTCGGTACAAGTTTTATCTCTTTGCCCAATATGTTCAACACACCATTCTCTTTCAAACTAACAGCTCCTTCAACCAGTACAATTTCCATTTCATTATCCGTTTCATTATCCCTCATGTTAAACCGGGTGCCATGTACCGTAACATTCATTTTATCAGTGCTTACGATGAACGGAATATCCTTGTTTTTAAATACATCGAAATAGGCTTCTCCTTTAAGGAATACCTTTCGATTTTTCCCTGTAAATTTTTGCGGAAATATAAGTTTGGAACCAGCATTAAGCCATACTGTCGTGCCATCAGCTAATTGAATGTTCGATCGTTTCCCATATGGAACAACTAACTCCGCTAATCGATTTGTTTCCGAATCAAGGCTGACCATACTGTCGCGATCAATCTTAAGCTGATTACCTGATGAGTTAAGCTTTAGGTCCGGCTGATCTCCCTTCAGCAAAATTTCTTTCCCATTTGCCGTTATTAATCTGGCTTCGTTAGATTCAGTAGGATAAACCTTAATTTCAGAAAACTGAACATTGATCTTTTTGAAATATAAAAAAGGAATTGCAGCCCCTATGTACATATTCCAGTGATACCCGTTCACGTTTTCCGGTGATACCCGTTCACTGTTTGTTAAAAAACGATTAGGCAGATATAAAATTAATACTTTTTCCTTAGGCTTTCTCCTTTTAATTGAAAACGCACTGACTTATGAACGA
>JAATGF010000098.1 GCA_015654795.1 Bacteroidales bacterium | reverse complement strand
GAATTTCAGACGAATTATACGAAGCGATAAATGAGCATTCAATGTCACAGAGTTTCAGTGTGAGAAAATAACACAGCGTTTCACAGAGTAGAGTTATAAACAGAGCGTCACAAAGGTTTTTAATAAGTTAAAAAGATGAATAGGGAAATAGAAGATAAAGTATCAGAGGATACAAATGAGATCCATACGGAAGGCAGCGTGTTTAATACGCTACAATTGCCGGAGGAAATATATGACAACCTTCCTGCAATTTTGAAAGAAAGCGCAAAACTGTTCCAGGATGATATCAAGAAGGATGTATTCCTGATAGGGGCAATTGTGGTTTGAGCGGCTGTTTTCCAAATATTAAAGGGGTTTATTTTGATGAACCGCACCCGGCATACCTGTATGGCTTTATCACGGCTCCGGCAGGATCGGGGAAAGGGAAAATGATCGGTATGATCATGGGACAAATGAGAAAATAATTCTGAATCTGGTGAATAAATAAGTGACTAATTGTATAGAATAGTCAGGTTTGAGAAAAAACATGTTTAAATTTTTCGTAAATTAGTTGTTTGGATTTGGGGACTAAAATACAGCACGATGAAAATAAATTGGATACGTGAACTGTTCAGCTTTTCAAAAAGAGAGCGGACGGGAATCGTGAGTTTACTCCTTATTATCTTTATTCTGATTGTAATTGGGAAGCTGATTCCACGCTTTATTCTTTCTGATAAGCCTGATTTCTCGAAATGGGAAGCCGAGGTTAACTACTATTTGGCTAATACGAAAAAGCAGGTTTCGGAAGAAAAGCCGCTTCATCGTGTTGTGTTTAATCCGAATGAGGTTGACTCTGCCTGTTTGGCTGACATGGGAGTGCCATCAAGGGTTCGTCACAACTGGTTGAAATACATCGAAAAAGGAGGTAGGTTCAGGGAAAAAGAAGGTGTGAAAAAAATCTTTGGAATGACGCCGAATTTGTTTGAGCAACTGGATAGTTTCATGGTGATACCGAAGGCAGGGATAACTGAAGTGAAATCGGTTCGTAATGTTTTCGGAGTTAAGTCAGGGCCTGAAGTAAAACGCGACACAAACTTTCGGCAAACTTATTCAAAAAGCAAAAAAAATTATGTGGGTGTATTGGAATTAAATAGTGCCGACTCTGTTCATTTGCTTGAAATTCCAGGTATAGGTCCGGTTTTTGCGTCAAGAATAATTCGTTACCGAAATCTGCTGGGAGGATATTTTTCCGTTTCACAATTACGGGAGGTGTATGGTATGCGCGAGGAGAATTTCGCGGCAGCAGCGCAATATCTCACGGCCGATGCATCATCGCTTAAAACATTTAATATCAACTTTTCGACTGTTAAGGAATTAGGACGCCATCCGTATGTTGGATTCATAACTGCACGAAAGATATTCAATTTAAGAGATAAAATAGGGAAGTTTTTGTCGCCGCGTGATCTTTCAGCAGTAGTGGCTTCCGATTCTTTAAAACGGTTGATTCCGTATGTCAAATTCACTCAATGATTTATTTGAAAGTATTGTGTTTATCTATTTTGAATATTTTTTGGCTTCATAGTTTGATTAATAATAGAAAATTCATAAATTTGCCGTCCGAAATGAGAGATATTTAAATAAAATAAAAACAACAAATCGTATGATTGTTATTCCAGTAAAAGACGGCGAAAATATTGAGCGTGCATTGAAACGCTTCAAAAGAAAAATCGAGAAAACAGGTGTTGTGAAAGAGCTTCGCATCCGTCAGGCTTTCGAAAAACCATCAATAACCCGCCGTACTGAGATTAAAAAGGCGATCTATATCGAAGATTTACAGCGTTCAGAAGAATAAATTCCTCAAAAAGGGAAGATTTTAGGAGGAACAATTTATTTTTCGTATCTTGAGTGCGGAAATCATTGTTATCTGTAATGTTAAATCCTGAACTTTTTCTCAACCATTTAAAATACGAAAAGCGGTATTCTCAAAATACCCTTACCGCTTACGAAAATGACCTCGACCAATTTATTTTGTTTGGAAAGAAATTGGTTGAGGATTTTTGTGTTGAAAAAATCGATTATCATCTTATTCGGCAATGGATTGTTTCACTGATGGATAACGGTATTTCAGCGAAGAGCGTTAACCGAAAGATTTCCACGTTGAAGACTTTTTTTAAGTTTCTAATGCGTGAAGGGATAATTGAGAAAAATCCCACCGATAAAGTTGCGATTCCTAAAATGGGTAAAAAACTTCCGGTTTTCGTACAGGAAAAGGAGATGAACCGATTACTTGACGGCGGATTTTTTAAAGAAGATTTTGAGGGGAGACGCGATAAAGCAGTGGTAAGCCTGTTTTATGGTACAGGAATCAGGTTGTCGGAATTGGTTGGCATACGGTTTTCTGATCTGAACTTGAATGAAAAGATGGTGAAAGTCAATGGGAAACGCGATAAACAGCGTTTAGTTCCATTTCCGTTAGAAATATCTGCAGTACTAAGTGATTATATCCAACTGCGAAATGAGCTTTTCCCGGACTCGGAAAATTTTCTTTTTCTGACTGAAAATGGGGACCCTGTCTACAACAAATTGATCTATCGTATTGTTAAAAAGGAATTGTCGCTTGTTACGACAGTGGATAAAAAAAGTCCGCATATATTGCGGCATAGTTATGCGACACATCTGCTCAATCGTGGAGCCGATCTGAATGCAATCAAAGAGTTACTGGGACATGCGAATCTCGCGGCAACTCAGATTTACACGCACACTACGTTTGAACAACTAAAAAAAGTTTACAAACAAGCTCATCCGAGAGCTTAAATTAAAAGAGAAAAAATTATGGACGTTAAAGTACAAAGTGTTCATTTCAAAGCCGACCAGAAGCTGATCGACTTTTGCGAAAAACGAATTAGCAAACTGGAACTTTTTTTTGAGGGAATTATCGGATCGGAAGTGATCCTGAAATTAGAAAAGGACGAAGATCAGGAGAATAAAGTTGCTGAAATCAAACTTTCAGTGCCGGCAAATGAATATCTTTTTGCCAAAAAGCAGGCGAAATCCTTCGAGGAAGCTGTTGACCTGGCAGTGGATGCACTTCGTAAACAGTTAGATAAATACAAAATGAAGGCGAAATCCAAATAATTTTTAAAAAAGTATACTAATAGACTTTTTAGAAAGAAAAATAGATTAAATTTGCAGACCATTTTTGAGGCACGATTCTTTAAAATGGTCTGTTCTTTTAAGAATTGAATTTGTGTGGTTACAACGAAGTGTCATGAGATATTGCATAGTATTTGCTGGAGGTATTTCCTTCGAAGCAGTCGGCAGTATTGATATGGTTAAAGTTAAGTGTGTTTTAATTATATTGCATTCCGAAGTATTAGTTCAAACACAATACAGATTTGGGGAGATACCAAAGCGGCCAACTGGGGCAGACTGTAAATCTGCTGGCGTACGCCTTCGTAGGTTCGAATCCTGCTCTCCCCACCACTTCTTTTTCGGATTTTTTGGCAAACCTTAAAGGGGGAATAAGCGGGAGTAGCTCAGTTGATAGAGCATTAGCCTTCCAAGCTGAGGGTCGCGGGTTTGAGTCCCGTCTCCCGCTCAAGTTTGCCAGTGTAGCTCAGGGGTAGAGCGCTTCCTTGGTAAGGAAGAGGTCATGAGTTCAATTCTCATCACCGGCTCTGATAAGATGAATAGAATAAATATTAAACGTTAAAAAAAATTAAGTTATGGCTAAAGCACATTATGACAGGTCGAAACCCCATGTAAACATTGGTACCATCGGCCACGTGGATCACGGCAAGACAACTCTTACTTCTGCTATTACTATGGTATTGGCAAAAAGGGGTCTTTGCGAAATTAAATCTTTTGATTCAATCGACAACGCTCCTGAGGAAAAAGAACGTGGTATTACTATTAATACTGCACACGTTGAATATGCAACAGAAAATCGTCATTATGCACACGTTGACTGTCCCGGACATGCTGACTACGTTAAAAACATGGTAACAGGTGCTGCCCAGATGGACGGTGCTATTATCGTTGTTGCTGCGACTGATGGTCCTATGCCTCAGACACGCGAACACATCCTTCTTGCACGTCAGGTAAACGTTCCTCGTTTGGTCGTTTTCATGAATAAAGTTGATATGGTTGAAGATCCTGAAATTCTTGAACTTGTTGAAATGGAAATTCGTGATCTTCTTACATTCTACGATTTTGACGGTGACAATACTCCTGTTATTCAGGGTTCTGCTCTTGGGGCATTGAATGGTGAGCCAAAATGGGAAGAAAAAGTTATGGAACTGATGAATGCAGTTGATACCTGGATTCCACTTCCTCCACGCGATGTTGACAAACCTTTCCTGATGCCTGTTGAAGACGTTTTCTCTATCACTGGCCGTGGAACTGTTGCTACAGGACGTATCGAAACCGGTAAGATTCATACGGGTGACGAAATTGAAGTTATTGGTCTTGGCGCTGAAGGTCGCAAAACTGTTTGTACTGGTGTTGAAATGTTCCGTAAGATTCTTGATGACGGACAAGCTGGTGACAACGTAGGTTTACTACTTCGTGGTGTTGATAAAAAAGAGATCAAACGTGGTCAGATTCTTGCTAAGCCAGGATCAATTACACCTCACACTACATTCAAAGCTGAGGTTTATATTCTGAAAAAAGAAGAAGGTGGACGTCACACGCCATTCCACAACAAATATCGTCCTCAGTTCTACATCCGTACATTGGATATTACCGGCGAAATCAATCTTCCTGAAGGTACTGAAATGATTATGCCGGGAGATAATGTTACAATCACAGTAGAATTGATTTATCCTGTTGCTTTGAATCTTGGTCTTCGTTTTGCTATCCGCGAGGGTGGTCGTACCGTAGGTGCAGGTCAGGTAACTGAGATTATTAAATAATCTGATTTTCAATATAAAAGTAATACAGTCCTGAACTTCGGTTTGGGACTGTATTTACGGATAATACGGATAAACTCATAAAGGGGAGTAACGTTAAGTTCGATTCTGGCTATCCGTCAAAAATAAATTTTTGTAACGAAATTTGTCTCAATTCAAATGAATTTAACTAATTATTTTAACGAATCCTACAACGAGCTCGTTCACAAGGTTTCATGGCCTACATGGAGTGAGTTGCGCAATAGCGCTATGGTAGTGATGATTGCTTCCTTTATAATCGCACTGGTAATATTTTTCATTGACAGCGGCTTCCGAGCTTTGATGAAATTAATTTACAGTTTTTTCTATTAATTATATTTCTGGAGGTCCGTAATGAGCGATAATCAACGTAAATGGTATGTTCTTCGAGCTATTGGAGGAAAAGAGAAGAAAGTTAAGGAATATATCGATAATGAAGTAGCGAATTCTGGACTTCAAGAGTTTGTATCCCAAGTCTTAATTCCTGTGGAGAAGGTATATCAGATCCGGAATGGGAAAAAGGTTGCAAAAGACCGTAATTTTTTCCCCGGTTACATTCTGATTGAGGCTTCACTGGTGGGCGAAATTGCCCATATGCTTAGAAATGTACCCAATGTAATTGGTTTTTTGGGCGATGTAAAAGGGGGCGATCCTGTTCCTATGCGTCAGTCTGAAATTAACCGTATTCTTGGGAAAGTTGATGAGCTCCAGGAGAGCGGAGAAGAATTTGATACCCCATTCATTGTAGGAGAGACAGTTAAAGTGACTGATGGACCATTTAACGGTTTCAACGGAACCATTGAGGAAATCAATGTGGAGAAGAAGAAACTTAAAGTTATGGTTAAGATTTTCGGTCGTAAAACACCCTTGGAGCTTAGCTTTATGCAAGTAGAAAAGGAGTAAGTAATTTTTTTTAAAAAACGTTATGGCTAAAGACATTGCTGGATTAATCAAGTTACAGATCAAAGGTGGTGCAGCAAATCCTTCACCTCCGGTTGGCCCTGCTTTGGGATCCAAAGGGGTGAACATCATGCAGTTCTGTAAACAGTTCAATGCACGGACCCAGGATCAGGCTGGAAAAGTATTACCGGTGATTATTACCGTTTATGGTGATAAATCATTTGATTTTGTAGTAAAAAACCCTCCTGTTGCCGTTCAGTTGATTGATGCTTCGAAGATTAAAAAAGGATCTTCGGAACCTCATGTAAACAAAGTCGGTTCAGTTTCCTGGGATCAGGTGAAAGAGATTGCAGAGATCAAAATGCCCGACTTAAACTGCTTCTCATTAGAGGCTGCGATGAGTATGGTGGCCGGAACTGCAAGAAGCATGGGGATTACCGTAACAGGCAAATCACCTATTATTAACTAATTAAAGTTAAGGTTGAAATGGCAAAAGTTACCAAGAATAAGAAAGCTGCATTGGCAAAACTCGAAGCTGGAAAAGTCTATGGTTTACCTGAAGCTACTGAATTAGTAAAAGCAATTACTTTTACTAAATTCGATGCTTCGGTGGATATTGATGTAAGACTTGGAGTTGATCCTAGAAAAGCTAATCAAATGGTTCGTGGTGTAGTAACTTTGCCCCATGGTACCGGAAAAGAAGTACGGGTTCTGGCATTGGTTACTCCTGACAAGGAGGCCGAAGCGCTTGAAGCTGGTGCTGATTTTGTAGGTCTCGACAACTATATCGAAAAGATCAAAGGTGGTTGGACTGATGTAGATGTTGTTATCACTATGCCCCCGGTTATGGGTAAAGTTGGAGCGTTAGGACGTATTTTAGGGCCACGTGGTCTTATGCCTAACCCAAAGAGCGGAACTGTGACTATGGAAGTCGGTAAAGCCATCAAAGAAGTAAAGATGGGTAAAATCGATTTTAAAGTTGATAAATTCGGCATCGTACACACTTCCGTTGGTAAAGTATCGTTTGACCCACAACATATTGTGGAAAACGCCAAGGAATTTGTTCTCACTATTCAAAAATTAAAACCCGCTGCTGCTAAAGGTACCTACATAAAGAGTATTTATGTCTCAAGTACTATGAGCCCCGGCATCCAGGTTGAACCCAAAACTTGCCTGGATAAGTAAATAATGTTGAAATGAAGAAATCAGAAAAATTACAGGTTATTGAACAATTGACCAAGCAGATTAATTCATACAACCATTATTATCTTGCCGATATCTCAGACCTTAATGCTGAAGTTACAAGTGACCTCAGAAGGTTATGCAACAAACGGGAAGTTAAATTGGTTGTAGTTAAGAACACAATCCTCCGCAAAGCTCTTGAAAACTCTGAAAAGAATTCAGCAGAGCTTGGCGATGTACTTGTAAAAAATACATCGATCATGTTTTCGAATGCCGGAAATGTTCCTGCAAAACTTATCAAAGAGTTCAGCAAGAAGTATAAAAAACCGGTGTTGAAAGGTGCTTATGTTGAACAATGTGCCTATTTGGGTGCAGACCAACTCGAAGCATTGATCAATGTTAAATCAAAAGAAGAATTGATTGGCAGCATTATTGCAACTCTTCAGTCTCCGATTAAAAATGTTATATCTGCTCTGCAATCAGGGGGACAAACAATTGTCGGCGTATTGAAAACGTTAGAAGAGCGTAATGCATAGTTTGAATTTTTAGAAAATAAAAAGAATAAATTAATATTTAAATCTCAAGTAAAATGGCAGATCTTAAAAAACTTGCAGAAGAACTTGTTAACCTGACTGTTAAAGAAGTTAATGAGCTCGCAGGTATCCTTAAATCAGAATATGGTATCGAACCAGCTGCAGCAGCAGTTGCCGTTGCAGGTCCTGCAGCAGCAGCCGAAGCTGAAGCACCTGCTGAAAAAACTGAATTTGATGTAATTCTCAAATTTGGAGGTCAGTCGAAATTGGCCGTTGTCAAATTAGTTAAGGAACTTGCTGGTCTTGGACTGAAAGAGGCAAAAGACTTGGTTGATAATGCACCTAAAGCGGTTAAAGAAAAAGTTTCAAAAGAGGAAGCAGAATCTCTTAAAGCACAACTTGAAGAAGCTGGCGCTGAAGTTGAAATCAAATAGGATTAGACCTGTACTACAAGGTTATATGCGGTTTAGAATCCCGTCACGGGATTCTAAACCTTTTCATGTTTATATTTCGGTTCCTTAATTTGGCTGATAATGTCCTCAAATTACATAAATCAAAGGATTAGTTTTGCATCCACCAGAAGCAAACTTGAGTACCCCGATTTCCTGGAGGTGCAGATTAAATCTTTTAAAGAATTTTTCCAATTGGGAACCTCTCCGGAGGATCGAAAGAATGAAGATCTTTATCAGGTCTTTCAGGAGAATTTCCCGATTTCCGATACACGAAATAATTTCGTACTCGAATTTATCGACTATCAGGTCGATCCTCCGCGCTACAGCATCGAAGAATGTATTGAGCGAGGCTTAACCTATAGTGTGCCTTTAAAAGCAAAACTTAAGCTTTTTTGCACCGACCCTGAGCACGAAGATTTTGATACTGTTGTCCAGGACGTCTATCTTGGTACAGTACCTTACATGACTCCTACCGGATCGTTCGTTATCAACGGCGCCGAAAGAGTTGTGGTTTCTCAGCTACACAGATCCCCGGGTGTATTTTTTGGACAAAGTGTTCATGCCAATGGCACTAAGCTTTATTCAGCAAGGGTAATTCCATTCAAAGGTTCCTGGATCGAATTTGCAACAGACATTAATAATGTGATGTTTGCCTATATCGACAGGAAAAAGAAATTACCGGTTACAACATTACTTCGCGCTATCGGATACGAAAGTGACAAGGATATCCTTGAAATTTTCGATCTTGCTGACGAAATCAAAGTTTCAAAAACTGCATTGAAAAAGTATGTAGGTCGGAAACTTGCTGCACGTGTTCTGAAAACGTGGGTTGAGGATTTCGTTGATGAAGATACGGGTGAAGTTGTCTCGATCGAACGTAATGAAGTAATTGTCGATCGTGAAGTTGTGATTGGAAATGAACATGTTGACGAAATTCTTGACTCAGGAACAAAAACAATTCTTTTACACAAGGAAGAAGCTGGTTCAGGTGATTTCGCAATTATCTACAATACACTGCAGAAAGATCCATGTAACTCCGAAAAGGAGGCTGTTTTACATATCTACCGGCAACTTCGTAACTCTGAACCGCCGGATGAAGCAACTGCCCGCGATGTAATTGATAAACTGTTCTTCTCTGAAGTTCGTTATGATTTGGGCGAGGTTGGTCGTTTCCGTATCAATAGAAAGCTTGGCCTCAATATTGATATGACGACCAGAGTACTTACTAAACAGGATATTATTGAGATTATTAAGTACCTGATCAAATTGATCAACTCCAAAACTGACGTAGATGATATTGACCACTTGTCAAATCGTCGCGTCCGTACTGTTGGTGAACAAATGTTTACGCAGTTTGGTGTTGGTTTGGCTCGTATGGCCCGTACTATCCGCGAGCGGATGAATGTCAGAGATAATGAGGTTTTTACACCGATTGATCTGATCAATTCAAAAACTTTGGTTTCGGTAATAAATTCTTTCTTTGGAACGAATGCACTTTCGCAATTTATGGATCAAACAAATCCATTAGCGGAGATGACTCATAAAAGACGTATGTCTGCTTTAGGGCCGGGTGGTCTTTCACGTGAGCGTGCAGGGTTCGAAGTACGAGATGTACATTATACTCACTACGGACGTCTCTGTCCGATTGAAACTCCTGAAGGTCCAAATATCGGATTAATATCTTCTCTTTGCGTATTTGCCAAAATCAACGATCTCGGGTTTATTTCAACTCCTTATCGCAGTGCAAGTAATGGTAAGGTAAACCTTAATAACGCGGACGTTTCTTATTTTACTGCGGAAGAAGAAGAAGGCAAAATCATTGCTCAGGCAAATGCATTGATTGATAGTGAAGGTAATTTCATAAATGCAAAAGTTAAGGCTCGTCTTGATGCCGATTATCCGTTGGCAAATAAAGAAGATGCTAACCTGATGGATGTGGGTCCGAATCAAATTGCTTCGATCGCCGCATCGCTGATTACTTTCCTTGAACATGATGATGCGAACCGTGCATTGATGGGATCGAACATGATGCGTCAGGCAGTTCCGTTACTGCGTCCTGAAGCCCCAATTGTTGGTACTGGTCTTGAAGGCAATATCGCTCGTGATGCCCGTATTAATTTATCGGCTGAAGGTCCCGGAGTTGTTGAATTTGTCGATGCTTCCAAAATCGTGATTCGGTATGATATGACCGAAGAAGAACGGTATGTCAGTTTTGATCCCGATACCAAGAGTTATAAACTTTCGAAATACAAAAAAACCAACCAGGGAACATGTGTTGACCTTAAGCCACTTGTCCGTAAAGGTCAAAGAGTTGACTTAGGCGATATAATGACTGAAGGTTATGCAACCGCAAAAGGTGAACTGGCATTAGGTCGTAATCTTAAGGTTGCGTTTATGCCATGGCAGGGTTATAACTATGAGGATGCTATCGTTATCTCCGAACGTATTGTTCGTGATGATATCTTCACCTCAATCCATATAGATGAATACTCGCTCGAGGTACGCGATACCAAACGTGGAGCTGAAGAGTTTACGTCTGATATTCCAAATGTAAGTGAGGAAGCAACACGTAATCTTGACGAGAACGGGCTGATACGAATTGGTGCCATTGTTAAACCAGGCGATATATTGATCGGAAAGATTACCCCAAAAGGAGAATCCGACCCTTCACCCGAGGAAAAACTTTTGCGGGCGATTTTTGGAGATAAGGCCGGTGATGTAAAGGATGCTTCTTTAAAAGCTTCGCCTTCACTTAACGGGGTAGTTATCGACAAAAAACTATTCTCTCGTGTCGTGAAAGAGAAAAAAGGCAAAACGGCTACAAAACCATTGCTTGAACAGATAGATCTTGAGCTTGAAACTGAAATCACCAAACTTCGCGAAATTCTTATTGATAAGCTTTTTAACCTTGTCAACGGGAAAACTTCGCAGGGTGTGAAGGACTATTTCAATGCTGATTTAATTACCAAGGGGAACAAGTTTACGCTTAAGCAATTGCAAGGTATTGATTATTTGAATGTTAATCCAAATAAATGGACAACAGACAAAGATAAGAACGACATGATTTCAGCACTGGTGAATAATTTCATCATGAAATACAAGGAAGCAGAAGCTGTAGCTCGTCGTAAACGATACAATGTAACAATTGGAGATGAACTGCCTGCAGGAATCCTGCAGTTGGCTAAAATCTATATCGCTAAAAAACGCAAACTTCAAATTGGGGATAAGATGGCCGGACGCCATGGTAACAAAGGTATTGTTTCCAGGATTGTTCGCGATGAAGATCTGCCATTCCTTGCCGATGGAACACCGGTTGACATTGTTCTTAACCCACTTGGTGTACCTTCGCGTATGAACCTTGGGCAGATTTATGAAACTGTACTTGGATGGGCAGGAAAAGAACTTGGTCTTACTTTTGCCACGCCGATTTTCGACGGGGCAACATTGGAACAGATTTGTGAATATACCGATAAGGCTGGAATTCCACGCTTTGGTAAAACAAATCTTTATGATGGTGAGACCGGCGATCCATTCGATCAACCTGCTACGGTAGGTGTCATTTATATGCTGAAACTTGGTCACATGGTTGAAGATAAGATGCATGCTCGTTCTATCGGGCCATACTCTTTGATCACTCAGCAACCGCTTGGGGGTAAAGCTCAGTTTGGGGGACAACGATTTGGAGAAATGGAGGTTTGGGCACTCGAGGCTTTTGGTGCTGCAAATATTCTTCAGGAAATCCTTACCGTTAAGTCGGATGATGTTATCGGCCGTGCTAAAGCTTACGAAGCAATTGTGAAAGGCGATCCACTTCCACATCCCGGAATCCCTGAATCTCTTAATGTGTTATTACACGAATTAAGAGGACTTGGATTAAGCGTAAACCTCGAATAGTTAGGTCTTATGGAACTGATTATAGTTAGCTATATTTAGTTCCATAAGATCGTTGAGAATAAAATCAGTTATATTCTTACATTTTTTTCAAAAAATTATGGCATTCAGACGAGATAATAAGGTTAAGAGTAACTTCACCAAGATCAGTATCAGTCTTGCGTCACCAGAGGAAATACTTGAACGCTCTCATGGGGAAGTCCTTAAACCTGAGACCATTAACTATAGAACCTATAAACCCGAACGTGACGGTCTTTTTTGTGAAAGGATTTTCGGGCCTGTAAAGGATTACGAATGTCATTGCGGCAAGTACAAACGTATCCGCTATCGTGGCATCGTTTGTGACCGTTGTGGAGTTGAAGTCACAGAAAAGAAAGTGCGCCGTGAAAGGATGGGACATATTTCGCTTGTCGTCCCCGTAGTTCACATATGGTATTTTAAATCATTGCCAAATAAAGTTGGTTACTTGTTAGGATTGCCTACCAAGAAGCTCGACATGATTATTTATTACGAACGGTATGTGGTAATAAATGCCGGGATTAAACGTAATGACGGCGTAAAATATCTTGATTTTCTGACGGAAGAGGAGTACATTGATATTTTGGAATCCTTGCCCAAAGAAAATCAGTTGCTCGATGACGAGCATCCCGATAAATTCATTGCTGATATGGGGGCAATTGCTCTTCATAAATTGCTTGAAAGACTTGAGTTGGATGAACTATCCTATGATTTGAGGCATAAGGCAGGTAATGAAACTTCGCAACAGCGTAAAAATGAGGCGCTAAAACGTCTCAATGTTGTCGAGGCGTTCCGTGCATCAAAGGGAAGAAATAAGCCAGAGTGGATGATCGTTAAGGTTGTTCCGGTTATTCCTCCCGATTTGCGTCCTTTGGTTCCATTGGATGGTGGACGTTTTGCAACTTCCGACCTTAATGACCTTTACCGGAGAGTAATCATCCGTAACAACCGTTTAAAACGATTGATAGAGATCAAAGCTCCTGAAGTCATTCTGCGTAATGAGAAACGAATGTTGCAGGAAGCTGTTGACTCATTGTTCGATAACAGTAGAAAATCAAATGCTGTCAAGACTGATAATAATCGTCCTTTAAAATCACTTTCTGATTCTTTGAAAGGTAAACAAGGACGTTTCCGGCAGAACTTGTTAGGAAAACGTGTCGATTATTCCGCTCGTTCGGTAATCGTCGTTGGTCCTAACCTGAAACTTCACGAATGTGGTATCCCAAAAGATATGGCGGCTGAACTTTACAAACCTTTTGTAATCAGGAAACTGATTGAACGGGGAATTGTAAAGACTGTTAAGTCGGCTAAAAAAATTGTCGATCGTAAAGATCCTGTTGTTTGGGATATTCTTGAAAATGTGATGAAAGGGCATCCGGTTTTACTTAACCGTGCACCAACACTTCACCGCTTGTCAATTCAATCATTCCAGCCGGTTTTGGTCGAAGGAAAGGCAATTCGCTTGCATCCATTGGTTTGTACCGGTTTCAATGCCGACTTCGATGGTGACCAGATGGCTGTTCACCTTCCACTTGGAAATGCAGCTATTCTCGAGGCACAGGTTTTGATGTTGTCATCGCACAACCTTCTTAACCCTGCCAATGGCGCACCAATCACTGTTCCTTCACAGGATATGGTTCTTGGGTTATACTATATGACCAAAGCCCGCAAAGATGCCAAAGGGGAAGGCTTGTCTTTTTATTCACCTGAGGAAGCAATTATTGCTTACAATGAGGGGAAAGTTGACATGCACGCCATCGTAAATGTCAGATCTCAGGATCTGGATGAAAATGGCGAACTTAAAACCATGATGATTGACACTACCTTGGGCCGTATTCTGTTTAATGAATATGTTCCGAAGGCTGCCGGTTATATTAATAAGATTCTGACAAAAAGAGCTCTAAGGGATATTATTGCCGATATTCTTAAAAGGACGGATAATGCTACAACTGCTCAGTTCCTTGATGATATCAAAGATCTTGGGTATAAAATGGCCTATCGTGGTGGTTTATCCTTTAATCTTGATGATGTAATTATTCCTGAAGTGAAAGCCGAATTGGTTGCTGAGGGATATGCAGGAGTTGAGGAGATCTCGAATAACTATAACATGGGTTTCATTACCAATAATGAAAGATACAATGGAGTAATTGATATCTGGACACATGTTAATGCGAAGTTGACACAGAGCGTAATGAAAACGATCAGCACAGATAAGCAAGGGTTTAACTCTGTTTATATGATGCTTGATTCCGGAGCCCGTGGTTCGAAAGAACAGATTCGCCAGCTTTGCGGTATGCGTGGATTGATGGCGAAACCGCAAAAATCTGGTTCAACTGGTTCCCAGATTATTGAGAATCCGATCTTAGCCAACTTTAAAGAAGGTCTCTCGGTACTTGAGTACTTTATTTCTACTCACGGTGCTCGTAAAGGTCTTGCAGATACGGCTTTGAAAACGGCAGATGCTGGTTATCTTACCCGTCGTCTTGTCGATGTTGCGCAGGATGTGATTATTAATCTTGAAGATTGCGGTACCTTACGTGGACTGGTCGCAACCGCATTGAAGAACAACGAAGAAGTCGTTGCTTCACTGTCGGAACGAATTCTGGGACGGACCACAGTTCATGATATTCATCATCCTCTCACCGGTAAGCTGATTATTAAAGCTGGTGAAGAGATTGTTGAAGATGTGGCAGCTATTATTGAGGATTCACCGATTGAACATGTCGAAATCAGGTCAGTATTGACCTGTGAGGCGGAGAATGGTGTTTGTGCAAAATGTTATGGTCGAAATCTTGCTACTGCTAAGATGATTCAATTGGGTGAAGCTGTCGGAGTTATCTCAGCTCAGTCAATTGGTGAGCCGGGAACTCAGCTGACACTGCGTACTTTCCACGTTGGGGGTATTGCGGGTAACGTATCAACACAGTCTACTGTTGTTGCACGTTACGATGGTATTGCCGAGATTGAGGAATTACGTGCAGTTGAATGGCTGGACGAAAAAGGGGAGGCTGTTGATATTGTTGTCAGCCGTCTTGCCGAACTCAAAATTATTGATAAAAATACCGGCATAACATTATCTACTCACAGTTTGCCTTATGGGTCTAAATTGTTTGTTAAAAATGGGGCTGATATAAAAAAGGATACGACTATTTGCGAGTGGGACCCATATAATGGTGTAATTGTTAACGAGTTTAATGGACGTGTTTCCTATCGCGATTTGATCGATGGTGTCACTTGTCGTGAGGAATCGGATGAGCAAACCGGTTACAAAGAGAAGGTAATCATTGAAACTCGCGATAAAACCAAGAACCCTACTTTACAGATAGTTGACGAGAACGATAACGAAATTCGTTCTTACAACCTTCCTGTTGGAGGTCACTTAAGTGTCGAAGATAATCAGATGGTACGAAGTGGTGAGGTTCTTGTTAAAATTCCTCGTGCTTCGGGTAAAGCAGGCGATATCACGGGTGGTCTTCCTCGTGTTACCGAGCTTTTCGAAGCGCGTAACCCATCCAATCCTGCTGTCGTATCTGAAATTGATGGCGAAGTAAGTCTTGGTAAAATTAAACGAGGTAATCGTGAAGTTGTGATAACATCTCGCACAGGTGAAGTCAAAAAATACCTGGTACCGCTGTCTCGTCAGATTTTGGTTCAGGAAAGTGACTATGTCCGTGCTGGTATTGCACTTTCCGATGGGGCAATCACTCCGTCCGATATTCTTGCAATCAAAGGGCCTACTAAAGTTCAGGAATATATTGTGAATGAAGTTCAGGACGTTTATCGTATGCAGGGTGTGAAAATTAATGACAAACACTTCGAAGTAATTGTACGTCAAATGATGCGTAAAGTTGAAATCGAAGATGCCGGTGATACGCGATTCCTTGAGAAACAGATTGTTGACAAGGGTGATTTCACAACTGAGAATGACTGGATTTTTGCAAAGAAAATCATCATTGAATCCGGAGATTCCGAAGCTTTGCGTCCTGGTATGATTATTACTGCTCGTCGGTTAAGGGATGAGAACTCCTTACTCAAACGCAGAGATAAGAAAACTGTTGAAGCCCGCGATGCGGTTCCGGCTACTTCAAGTCAGGTTTTGCAAGGGATCACACGTGCTTCTCTTCAGACCAAATCATGGATGTCAGCTGCTTCATTCCAGGAAACAACTAAGGTTCTAAACGAAGCTGCCATAAATGGTAAAATCGATTACCTCGAAGGATTAAAAGAAAACGTGATTTGCGGACATTTAATTCCTGCAGGAACTGGTAACCCAATGTTTAAGAATATTGTGGTTGGTTCAAGAGATGAATACGATCGTTTGATCGATTCGAAAAAGAGTGATGATGGAAACGAAGATGACGATTATTAATTGAAAGCTATGAATGACGAATTTCAAAATCAGCATCAGCTGAATATTGAGTTAAGCGAGGAAATTGCTCAGGGTACTTATTCTAATCTGGCAATTATTACCCATTCGCCTTCTGAATTTGTGATTGATTTTGTTCGTGTTATGCCTGGTATTCCAAAAGCCAATGTAAAATCGCGGATCATTTTAACTCCCGAACATGCAAAAAGATTGATGTTGGCACTTCAGGAAAACATTCTTAAATTTGAATCATTACACGGTCCCATCAATATACAGGGAGAACAGGGTAATGTGGTTCCAATGACTTATGGCGGTCCAACAGGCCAAGCTTAATTCGTTGATTTGTAATACTATATTAAAAGCTCTTCTCTTAAGGAAGAGCTTTTTTTCAATTTTGTAAAATATGGACGATAATAGTAACTTAGTCAGCTATTGCGGTCTTTATTGCGGAGCCTGCTCCAGCTTTAAAAAGGGAAGTTGTCCGGGATGCGCGCGAAATGAAAAGGCTTCCTGGTGTAAAGTTCGCAAATGCAATATAGCCAAAGAAATAAGGAGTTGTGCTGACTGTAAAGAATATCCGAATGTAAGCGAATGTCCCAAATTCAATAATTTTGCAGCAAAAGCCTTCGGGATTGTTTTTAATACCGATAGGCGAAAAGGAATCGCTTTCATCAAAAGCGAAGGATATAATCTTTATACTCAAAAAATGGCTGAAATAGACAAGGTTTGTTTGAAAAGAAAGAGTTGAAATAGAGCTTGTTGCAAGTTCTATTCATCGGGAGAATGCTTTTACTTAGGATCTGCTGAAAAACTCGGCGATTCCACTCGTTTGTAACGAGGTGGTGGTTATTCATTTGTGACGATAAATAACGCTGGCATTAAAGAAAAGAGCAATGCATCGTCCATCTCCGTCCATCTCAGAAAAAGTCAATCCAGACTATACGTTTTTTCACTACCTTTATCTATCGATAAAGGCGCCCCACTTCCTCCGTACCTGGTCCGTATCAACTCCTGACCTTCCTCGTACCAACTTCGGGTTCCTTTTTCCGGTGATCGTTTTATGGGAAGGTTATAAATTGAAACAAACAACCTTCTCTTTGGTGCTTTGAGGAAGAGGTTTTAATTTATCATTAAAAGTCAATTGCCAGTTTTTCGGTTAACTCTTTTGCGGCCTCTCAGT